>MGOM01000011.1:5646-5832 GCA_001797105.1 Chloroflexi bacterium RBG_19FT_COMBO_62_14 | reverse complement strand
TCGACGCCGAATTGCGTGATCGTCGGACCGCGATTGACTTCGACGATGTGAGCCGGCGCGCCGAATGCCTGCAGGGTCTCTTCGATCAGCCGTGCCCGCTGCCGCTCGAATTCCTCGTCGGCCTTGCCCACCGCACCCGGTTCGAGGATCTCGGCCAGCTCGGGCAGGACCCACGCCGGGTGCACA
>MGOM01000011.1:3733-5455 GCA_001797105.1 Chloroflexi bacterium RBG_19FT_COMBO_62_14 | reverse complement strand
AGCTCGGGACAGAAACCCGGCGAGAGACAGCCCGCTGACAAGCATCCCCGCTGCGAGGGCCAGGCCAACAAGAGCTACGCCTGCCCCGGGACCACCAAGGGCTTGCAGCAGGCCTTCGAACAAGAAGGCCCCCGTCAAACCTCCACCCCGACCCTGCAGGGCTAGGTTCAGACTCGATGTGAACGTCGGGCCGCGCAAGAACGCTTGAACCACGACCAACAGGACCAGGTAGAGCAATCCCAGGCCGAGGAGCTTCTCACCCCCGACTTGCGGCAACCGGTCGCGATAGCCCCGGAGCAGAAGACGTAGGCCCACAACCACCATCGCCAGCGGGACGAGCACCATGCCCCAGCCGAACGCCTGGCGGAGCAGCCGCAGCCACAATCCTGTCGCTTGGATGTGATCCGAGGAAAGTAGGCTCAGCAGAGTGAACAGGCCCAGGCCGGTGAGGAGGAGGCCGAGTAGTTCCAGTCGGTGGGTGCGAAGGAGTGCCCGGAGGCCGGAGGACGCGGAACTCGAGGCCCGGGACTTGCGGCCGGACCGTGTCGAAGGGCCGCGGGCCTCGGTCTTGTTACCCGTCTTGGGCAATCTGGCGCTTGAGGCACCTCGAGATTTGGCGGACGTAATCTTCTTGGCCAGGTAGCAGCCTCCGGTCGCGGGATTATAGCATATCGACCCATCGGGCCATTTCAGCCCTGCGCGGAGAGGGGATCGTAGCCCCCTCTCCCTTCAGGGTGAGGGTGGGGGTGTCCCTCACTTCGTTCGGGATCCAGTCAAGCTGGACGGACGGTGCTGCGCGAAGGGTTGGCCCCCCATGCTACAATTCGCGCATGCTCCCCCCAGAAACGGTCCTTGAACTGCGGCGCGTGTTCCTGTTGCGCGATTTCAGCGAGGCCGATCTCGAAGAGCTGGCGCAGGGCATGGACCTGGAGACGTTTGCCCCGGGCCAGGAAATCTATCGCCGGGGAAGGACAGCGACTGCAATCCACCTGATCCTGTCGGGCCGAGTGGAGATCCAGCCTGCCGCTCCCGCTTCCGCATCAACCCGATTGGGAAGCGCCGGTGAGGGCGACGTGCTGGGTGAGTTCGAGCTCGTCACCAACCAGACGCGCCTGGCGAACGCCGTCGCCTCCGAGCCAACCCGGGCGATCCGCTGGGAACGCAAGCCTTTGAGCGCGGCCATGAAGGCTCACCCGGTGCTGCTCGAACGCCTACGCTTCTACACCGAAATGCATCGCCTTCGCTCAAGGCTGAACCTAGACTGGCTCGGCGAAGAGGAAGACCTGTGTGCTTTGGCTCGCAAGCACATCGTCCTCATGTACGATGCCATGATCCTGCCGGGTCTCCTGCTCCTGGCTGCGACCGGCCTGACCTGGTGGGCGCTCAACGGAGGTCCCGGCATCGCAGGCTGGGCGGCCGGTTTGTTCGGCGTGCTCGGCCTTGTTTCCACCGTCTGGCAGCGTATCGATTGGGGGAATGATTACTACATCGTGACCGATCGGCGCATCGTCCGACTGGAGAAGATCGTCGGGCTGTACGACAATCGCCAAGAAGCCCCGCTTCAAATGGTGCTTTCGGTCAACACCAGTTCCGGCTTGTTCGGCCGGATGTACGGTTACGGAGACGTCACGGTCCGCAGCTACACGGGTCAGATCGTCTTTCCCAACGTCGCCAACATGCGTGAGATGGCGGCGCTCATCGAAGAGCAGATACGCCGCATGC
>MGOM01000011.1:3407-3641 GCA_001797105.1 Chloroflexi bacterium RBG_19FT_COMBO_62_14 | reverse complement strand
ACGCTGCCGGCGCCTCCACCCGTGGACCCGAATGAAAGCCGCATTGGGCTGGACCGCTGGAGCTTCCAGGTCCGATTCGAAGAGCAGGGTGTGATCACTTACCGGAAACACTGGGCGGTGTTGATCCGGGCCATCGCCTTGCCTTCGCTGGCATTGCTTACGGCGGCGGCCGTGATCGGTGCGGCTCTCGGCGGTCTGCTCAGCGGACTTCCAGTCGATAGTCTCTTGACCTTC
>MGOM01000011.1:1622-3295 GCA_001797105.1 Chloroflexi bacterium RBG_19FT_COMBO_62_14 | reverse complement strand
CGTTGGGAAGAGAGGTTCGGAAGATCGCCCCTCTGGACAACATCCTCGGCACATCGATCGACCGCAAAGGGATCATCGGGATCTTGCTCAACTTTGGCAGCGTGACGGCTGAGGTCGGCACGGCTCAATTCGATTTTGAAGGTGTCTTCGATCCGGTCGGTGCACAGCAGGACATTGCCCGCGCCATCGACCGTCTCCTCGAACGCAGAAGCGAGGCCGAGCGACAACGCCGGCAGGAGGAGATGGTAGAATGGCTGACCACTTACCACGACCAAGTCGCCGCGCCTCCACCGGATGGACGGCCGGCGGATAAGCGAGATCATGAGTATCCGTAAGATCGTGACTCTGCCCGATCCCGTATTGCGGACCCGGGCTCGCAAGATCAAGGTCTTCGACAGCAAGGTCCAGCGACTCGCCGACGACATGCTGGAGACGATGCGAGCCGCGCCCGGTGTCGGACTTGCCGCGCCCCAGCTCGGCCGCAGCCAGAGGCTGATCCTCGTCGAATACGCTGAGGCCGACGACGACCCCGAAGCCCCCCCTGTACCACCGAAGCTGTTCGTCGTGGCCAACCCCGAAATCGTCCGCCATTCGACGGAGACTGTCAGCGCCAATGAAGGTTGCCTCTCCATCCCCGGCTATCTCGGTGAGGTTGAACGCTTTCAGTCGATCACCCTCAGGGGTTACAACCTGCACGGCAAGCCGCTGCGCGTGAAAGCCACGGGCTGGCTGGCGCGCATCTTCCAGCACGAGATCGACCACCTTGACGGGGTGCTGTTCATCGATCGCGCTACGCAGGTGTGGAAGGTGGAGGATCAAGAAGCCGTGCAGGTATCCCCTACCCAAGATGAAAGCCGAAAGCGTCAGGCGGTCAGCAGTTAGCAATAAGCAGTAAGCAATAAGCAATTGGCAGTCAGCAATAAGCAGTAAGCAATAAGCCAAGAGCCTAAACATGAGGTTTTCGTGCTTATTGCTGATTGCTTATTGCTGTCACCCAGGCCAGAACGCCCTATCTTCCCGCCACCCTGGCAGGGAGGACTCGATGAGTGAAGAGCCGTGGGGCAAGAGCATCGCCATCTGGTATGCCCCCGAACTCTATGACGGTGATGTGGACAGGCTTGTGGGTGAGGCGGTTCGCCTTGGCCTGAGCAAGATCTGCCCGAAATTCGGAAACGGGACTTCGGCCTGGCAGGGGCTTGAAGGTTTGGTCGGCGCGGCGCATGCCGCCGGCCTGGAAGTCTGGGGCTGGTGGTTTTACTACGGCATCGCCAACAACGAGGGGACGATCAGTGGCGATCACGCGCTCACCCTCGGGCTGGATGGGGTGATCCTGGACATCGAAGCGCAATGGGAAGAGAGCTCATCCAATGACGCTGCACGGCGTGCCAAGGCGGAGCGGTTGATGACGCAGCTGCGCCAGAAACTGCCCGCGACCCCGATCGGAATCGCCTCGTGGTGGAAGCCGAGCTACCACACCGTCCCGTTCGAAGTCTTCCTGCAACCGGGTTACTGCGACCTGAACATGCAGCAAGCCTATTGGATCGGCCGGACGGCTGAGAGCGGCGGGGCGAGCTTGCTCCAGGAGAGCGTCGAGGAGTATTCGCGCTTGTACGACTGGCCGGCGGAAAAGACCGTCCCCATCCTGGCGGCCTTCGGACAGAACTACAACGTCG
>MGOM01000011.1:1369-1612 GCA_001797105.1 Chloroflexi bacterium RBG_19FT_COMBO_62_14 | reverse complement strand
GCTCTATTGGGAAGCCACGCTACCCCAGATGGATGCCGCCGACGCCATGGCGCATGACCTCGGATGTAGCGGTGAATGGTGGTGGTCGTGGAACTTCATGCTCGGGAAGGCTGGAAGCATCGACCACGAACCCCGGCCGGCATTCTTCGAGGCCATCGGCGCCTACGATTGGGGCGCCGCCCCTCCGCCCCCTCCCGGGCCGCCGGAGGTCCCGATCGACGAATGGGCTCGAGCTGTCGACGC
>MGOM01000011.1:902-1245 GCA_001797105.1 Chloroflexi bacterium RBG_19FT_COMBO_62_14 | reverse complement strand
AAGCAATAAGCCCCTCCCTTTCCGTTCTTGGCTTATTGCTTACTGCTTATTGCTCACTTCTTGTAGCTTGAGGCTCTTAGCTCTTGTCTTGCGTCTTGTGTCTTGTGTCCTGAAGCTTGTAGCTTGTAGCTTCCGTCCGGTCTCCCGTCTTCGGTCCAGCGTCTTGAGTCTTGTGTCTTGCCCCTCAGCCCGCCTCCTCTATCGAAGACTCCTTCCGGATGAAGCCACGCTTCAATAGCACAGCGACTATCTGCCGCGCGTTGTCCTCCGGAGTTCGGGCAACCGTGTCGATCACGACTTCCGGGTTCTCCGGCGGCTCGTATGGATCATCGATCCCGGTGAA
>MGOM01000011.1:448-704 GCA_001797105.1 Chloroflexi bacterium RBG_19FT_COMBO_62_14 | reverse complement strand
TGCCGCACGATCTCCGAGGCGACGAAGCCGATGCGCCGGATGTTGGTATCGCGATCTTCGCGATCGAAGCCCAGCCCCTTCGAGAGGTGCGTTCGCACCACGTCGCCATCGAGCAATGTGACCTGCCGCCCGAACTCAAGCAGCAGCACCGTCAGAACTTCGGCCGTTGTGGACTTGCCCGCCCCGCTAAGCCCGGTGAACCACACGCAAACGCCCTGTTTGTGACGCGGCGGGTTCGTCTCGGCCAGAATCTCGG
>MGOM01000011.1:0-234 GCA_001797105.1 Chloroflexi bacterium RBG_19FT_COMBO_62_14 | reverse complement strand
GTCATACGGGCCGTAAAACGCCTGGCCCTTCGAATCTACGCCCGGGCTGGCGTGGTCACGTCCGACGATCAGGTGATTGGCACCATAGTTGCGGCGGATCAGCGCGTGCCACAACGCCTCGCGCGGCCCGGCCAGACGCATCGCCAAAGGCAACAGCGACAGCAAGACCCGATTGGGTTCGTAGTAGCGGGAAGCCAATGTCTTGTACGTCCGAACGCGAGTGTAGTGATCAAC
>MGOM01000010.1:12122-12202 GCA_001797105.1 Chloroflexi bacterium RBG_19FT_COMBO_62_14 | reverse complement strand
GGACATTGTGGAAAGTCGGCTGGGGAGAGCTTCGGCGCGAGTTGGGTTCCTCGCCTTGGAGCACCGTGCTGGCTGGCTTC
>MGOM01000010.1:11379-11868 GCA_001797105.1 Chloroflexi bacterium RBG_19FT_COMBO_62_14 | reverse complement strand
TCGAGCGGAGTCGGGATGACCGAGTCAGAGAGAACCATGCACCAGGTCGTTCTCATGCCTTCTGGATTGCGGGGAGGCGTCAGGCAGGGGACCAACCTGCTCGACGCCGCCCGGAGTCTGGGCGTCGAGCTCGAGTCGATTTGCGGTGGACGTCAGACGTGCGGCAAGTGCCAGATCGTCGTCGAAGAAGGCCGGTTTCCGAAACACGGGATTGACTCTGCCTCCGAGCATCTGTCGCCGGTGGAAACAACCGAGGCGGAATACGCCGAGAAACATAACCTCGGGGAACGACGATTGGCTTGCGCTGCCTGTGTTCTCGGCGACCTGTTGATCACCGTCCCCGAGGAGAGCCAGGCCCGCAAGCAGATCATCGCCAAGGCGGCCACCGAGCGCGTGATCGAGGTCGACCCAGCGGTGCGGAAGATGTACGTCGAGGTACCCGCGGCGACGTTGGAAAGTCGGGGAGGAGATTGGGAGCGGCTGCAGGTG
>MGOM01000010.1:7560-11357 GCA_001797105.1 Chloroflexi bacterium RBG_19FT_COMBO_62_14 | reverse complement strand
TGACCGGATTGGGCATCGACTCACTCGTCTTGCCCCAGCTTCAATCAGCCCTGCACGCAGGAGAGAATGCCGTAACGTTGACCGTGTGGCAGGATCGACAGGTCATCCGGATCGAGCCGGGTTATGCCGAAGGTGCCTATGGGCTGGCGGTAGATATAGGTTCGACGACCGTCGTCGCCCATCTATGTGACCTTCGCACCGGCGCCGTTTTGGTGACGGAAGCGATGATGAACCCGCAAGTGCGCTATGGTGAGGACCTCATGAGCCGTGTGAGCTACGGCATGATGAATCCCCAGGGCGTCGAGCGGATGCACCGGGCGATCGTGCGGGGCGTGAACGAGCTCGCCTCGAAGGCGGCTGCCGCAGTCGGCCTGACCGAGAGCGACATCATGGACATCGTCGTCGTCGGCAACACGATCATGCATCACCTCTTCTTGGGGATCGACCCGGTAGAGCTCGGCGGCGCACCTTTCGCTCTTGCGGTTGCGTCCGCGTTGGACCTCAAGGCGCGTGACGTCGGGCTGAGCCTGAACCCGTCAGCGACGCTGCACCTTCTGCCGTGTATTGCCGGTCACGTCGGTGCCGACCATGTTGCCGTGATATTGGCCGAGGCCCCTCAACATTCAGAGGAAACGGTCCTGGTGATCGATGTCGGCACGAATGCCGAAATCTCGGTCGGCGATCATCGCGGGCTGATGTGCGCCTCGAGCCCGACCGGCCCGGCATTCGAAGGGGCGCAGATCACGCACGGTCAGCGGGCGGCACCGGGTGCGATCGAGCGCGTGCGCATCGACCCGGTTACGCTCGAACCTCGATACAAGGTGATCGGGTACCCCGAGTGGATTCAGGCCGGCGGGGAAGAGACCCTCCCGGATAACGCCAAGGCAACCGGGATTTGTGGTAGCGGGATCATCGAAGCCATCGCCGAGATGTTTCTGTCGAGAATCATCGGCGCCGATGGGCGTATCGACGAGGGGATGGTTGAGCGGTCGCCCCGGCTCCGCTTCGCCGAGCGGGTCGGGGAATACCGCTTGGTGAATGCCGAGGACTCGGCAACCGGCAACCCAATCGTGATCACCCAGAACGACGTGCGCGCCATCCAGCTGGCCAAAGCCGCTCTGTACACGGGTGCCAAGCTGCTCATGGCGGAGCAAGGAGTGGATAAGGTCGAGAGGATCATCTTATGTGGGGCGTTTGGGACCTATATCAGCCCGCGTCACGCGATGGTTCTGGGAATGATCCCCGACTGCAGCCTGGAGCGGGTTTTCGCCGGCGGGAACGCGGCTGGCGATGGTGCCCGGATCGCCCTCCTCAGTCGTGAGCAGCGCCTCGAGGCTGCCCGGCTGGCGAGATGGGTCCAACACGTGCAGATCGCGACCAGCCCTGCCTTCCAGGATGAGTTCATCGCCGCGCTGGGACTGCCCCATGCGCAAGACGCGTTTCCGCATCTGGCGGGGACGATCCCTGAGCCGAGACCGACCGCAGCCGAGCCGCGCCGTTCGAAGAGGCGTTCAACCCCAATTCGTTGAGCGAGGACCGCATGAGCGAGGAACTTGATCTGAGTCAACTCGAAACGCCCGAATTGATCGGTCAAATGCACGATGACCTGTACGACGGCCTGGCCGATGAGATCGTGGCCGGCGTGAACGAACTCCTGCGCCGGGAGATGACGCCCTATGATATCCTGACCAAGGCTCTGGTGGCCGGGATGGACGTCGTCGGGGCCGATTTCCGCGACGGGATCCTGTTCGTGCCGGAAGTGCTGATGGCGGCCAAAGCGATGAAGGCCGGGATGGTGATCCTGCGTCCGCTTTTGGCGGAGACCGGAGCGCCGCAGATCGGGACCATGGTGATCGGAACGGTCAAAGGCGACATCCATGACATCGGCAAGAATCTGGTGGCGATGATGATGGAAGGCGCCGGCTTCAAAGTAGTCAATCTGGGCATCAACAACGACGCCGAGAAGTTCCTGGCGGCGGTGCGCGAGCACCAACCGATCATTGTCGGGATGAGTGCGCTTCTCACGACGACCATGCCTTACATGGGTGTGGTCATCAAAGCCTTGAAAGAGGCCGGGCTCCGGGAAGATGTGATCGTGCTGGTCGGCGGCGCCCCACTCAATGCGGCTTTCGCCGAGGACATCCAGGCCGACGCCTATTGCCGTGACGCGGCGGTGGCCGTTCAGACGGCGAAAAAACTTGTGGCCATCAAACGTGGCCAAGTCGAGGCCGGATGACAATGAATCCACTGCACGACCTGCTTGACCGTTCGGGCGTGATCCTGGCCGATGGTGCCATGGGGACGATGTTGATGGACCTCGGGCTCGAATTTGGGGCTTCGCCCGAAATGTGGAACGTCGAGCGCCCCGAGCGCGTCCGCTCGGTCCACCGGGGATATCTCGAAGCCGGCGCCCGGCTTGTCCTGTCGAACACCTTCGGGGGGAGCCGTTTCCGTCTCGCCCTGCACGACCTGCAGGACCGGATGGCCGAGCTCAATCAAGCCGGGGTCGAGCTGGCGCGGCAAGCGGTGGACGAGGTCGGGAGCGGCGCTCTTGTCGCCGGCGACATCGGGCCGAGTGGGGAGTTGCTCGAACCGTACGGCAACCTGACCTATACCGAGGCGGTCGCCGGCTTCGGCGACCAGGCGCGGGCCTTGATTCAGGGGGGAGCCGACGTCATCTGGATCGAAACGATCTCGGCGTTGGATGAGATGCGAGCGGCGTTCGAGGGCGTACGCAGCGTATCTCCGGAGATCCCGGTCATCGCAACCATGACCTTCGACACCCACGGCCGGACGATGATGGGGGTCTCACCCGAAGAGGCTGTTCGAGGATGGGCGGACCTGGATCTTGCCGCGATTGGGGGCAACTGCGGCAATGGGCCGGATGAGATCCTGACCGTCATCGACAAGATGCGGAGCGTGGCCCCGGAAAAGGTCCTGGTGGCCAAGTCGAATGCCGGGATTCCGCAGTGGCTGAACGGCAAGACAACCTACGACGCCGGTCCCGAGGAGATGGCGCGCTATGCAGTCCAGGCGGCCGAGGCCGGTGCGCGGATCATCGGGGCATGCTGTGGAAGTACACCGGCCCACCTGGCAAAGATGGGCTCGGCTTTGGGCGAACGGATGGCCCGGAGGAAGTGAGCTTAGGGGCCGTTCGCCCCGCACGGGCTTAGCGGGGTTCTCCTCCGGGATGTGCAAGCCAGCGTGAGGTAATGAGAGTCAGTTCTGTGAGCGGCCGAGGGATTTCGAATGAGTGACAATGAGGTGAGATCCGATCAGGTAGCTAAGACGGCGGTCATCGCTTGTGGCGCACTTGCCCGCGAAGTGATGGCGCTCAAAGGCAAGTATGGTTGGCAGGCGGACATCCTGGGTGTTCCGGCGTTGCTGCACAATCGCCCCGACCGGATTCCTGCGGCAGTCCTCAAGCGCATTCGCGAGGCACGCGCCAAGTACGAACGCGTGGTCGTTGTTTACGGGGACTGCGGCACGGGAGGGCTTCTGGACCGCATGTTGGAGGCGGAAGGCGTCGAGCGCGTCGGCGGGCCGCACTGCTACGAAATGTACGCGGACGGCGATTTCGAGGCCTTCATGAGAGAGGCGGCCGGCACATTCTTCCTGACCGACTTTCTGGTGCGCTCCTTCGATCACCTGGTGATCGAAGGCCTGGGTCTCGACCGCCATCCGGAACTGCGGCAGGAGTACTTTGGGAACTACGTCCGCGCGGTTTACCTGGCTCAAACGGATGATCCTGCGCTTTGGAAGAAGGCGCAGTGGGCAGCCGACCAGCTTTCGTTGCC
>MGOM01000010.1:7256-7538 GCA_001797105.1 Chloroflexi bacterium RBG_19FT_COMBO_62_14 | reverse complement strand
CTGGGTGCGCTCGAGTCTCGCTTGCAGGAGCTCATGCGATGACGACGAAGTTCCAGGTAGTTTACTGGCGTGACATCCCGGCTCAGGTCAAAGTCCGTTCCGGTGGGACCCGACTCTCGCGGTCTCTGGGCGCCCGGTTCCAGCAAGCGATCGACCAGGCAGCGATGATCGCCGGAAAAGCAGGATCGGAAGAGTATCTCGGCGAGTGGCGCACAGGCGCGTGGCGGGATCGGGAGGGTTCTGCCGACGAAACGGCGGAGGCGATTTGTGCCGAATTAGAGG
>MGOM01000010.1:5526-7211 GCA_001797105.1 Chloroflexi bacterium RBG_19FT_COMBO_62_14 | reverse complement strand
GCTTGGAGGGCTGACCGGCCGAGGCTCAACGCCTTCACCGCGTGCACCGTAGTGACAGTAATGAACCGGGAGACCTAGCAAACCAAAGTGTCTCGAATCCAAGAGTGGCCCACCCTGCTTGAACTTGCTTACGAGGCGACGCGTCGCGCCCTCAAGCCACTCCGGCGCTGGCTCAAGCCCGGCGGTAGGGTAGAGGATCTGTTTGTCGCCGGCGAGCGCCTGGTCAAGGGGCCGATTTTCGATTGCAGGATGTGCGGCCAGTGTGTACTGCACGAAACCGGGATGACCTGCCCCATGACCTGTCCCAAGGAAATGCGGAATGGGCCGTGCGGGGGCGTTCGCCCGGACGGCATGTGCGAGGTCTTGCCGGAGATGCCGTGTGTCTGGGTGCAGGCCTGGGAACGCTCGGAGCGGATGCCTGTGTATGGGCGTGCGATCCTAGAGATCCTGCCTCCGGTCGATCGGCGATTGAAAGACAGTTCGGCCTGGATCAATGAGATCAATGGGGTAGGCGACGGAACGCCGATCGGGTGGCGCGCATGAAATCTGGTTCGCGGCTGGAGCGGGTTTTACGCTCCGGGCGCTTTGCCGTCACCGCCGAACTCAACCCACCGGACACCGCCGATCCGCAGGCAGTGTACGATCGGGCTCTCGTCCTGGCCTCGGTCTGCGACGCGATCAATGCGACGGATGCCTCCGGGGCCAACGTCCACATGTCGAGTGTCGGCATGTGCGCTCTGCTCACACGCGCCGGTTACGAGCCGGTGATGCAGGTATCCTGCCGGGACAGGAATCGGATCGCCATCCAAGGGGATCTGCTGGGTGCGGCCGCGATGGGGGTGCGCAACCTGTTGTGTCTGACCGGGGACGGCGTCCAGGCCGGAGACCAGCCTGAGTCGAAACCGGTTTTCGATCTCGACTCGATCAGCCTGCTCCGAACCGCTCGTGTTCTGCGCGACGAAGGCCGGTTTCTGAGCGGCAGGCAGCTGGAAGCCGCGCCGAAGTTCTTCCTCGGCGCGGCGGCCAATCCATTCGCCCCGCCCCTTGAGTTTCGTCCGCTGAGACTGGCCAAGAAGGTCGAGGCGGGAGCCGATTTCATCCAGACGCAGTTCTGTTTCGACATGAAGCTCATGCGCCGCTACATGGAGGCGGTGCGCGAGCTCGGCCTGCACGAGCGAGTGTTCATCCTGGCGGGTGTCGGTCCGCTCCGATCGGCTAAGACCGCCGAGTGGCTCCGATCCCGCGTGCCGGGTGTCGTGATCCCTGACGAAGTGATCCATCGCCTGCGCCGCGTTCCGCTGGAAAAGCAACGCGAAGAAGGGAAACGACTGTGCATCGAGATCATTCAGGAGTTGCAGGAAATTGATGGCGTGAGCGGTGTACACGTCATGGCCTACCGCCAGGAAGAGTTGGTGGCCGAGATCATCGAAGAGTCGGGCCTGCTTCCCCGGCGGCGATCCGGGAGGATGCCGCAGGCACTTGAAACGGAGGATGCCTCAAACTAATGGAGACCCTTATCACCTCACCTACAAGCCAGGTCCGGATCGGGCCGAATCTGCCATTTGTGATCGTCGGTGAGCGCATCAACCCAACCGGCCGGTCCAGGCTGGGAGTCGAGATGGCCGCCGGGGACTTTACCCGAGTGCGAGAGGACGCGCTGGCGCAAGCTACAGCCGGAGCCCACA
>MGOM01000010.1:3691-5420 GCA_001797105.1 Chloroflexi bacterium RBG_19FT_COMBO_62_14 | reverse complement strand
ATCCGTCGTGGCGGCGCTCGAGTCCGGGTTGAAGGCCTACCGAGGGAAACCGCTGGTTAACTCGGTCACGGGAGAGGACGAGCGGCTCGAGGTTGTTCTCCCCATGATCACGCAGTACGGGGCGGCGGTTATCGGGGTGTCCAACGACGAGACCGGGATTTCCGAAGACCCGGCTGTGCGGTTTGCGGTGGCCAAGAAGATCGTCGAGCGCGCCGAAGCCCACGGGATCCCGCGCGAGGATGTTCTGATCGACCCGCTGGCCATGCCGGTGGGCGCCGTCGCCAGAGCAGGATTATCACTATTCGAAGTTGTCCGGCGCGTCCGCGACGAGCTCGGCGTGAATACGATTTGCGGCGCATCGAACATCTCCTTCGGCCTGCCCGATCGCCGGCGCCTCAACGCAGCATTTCTCACGATGGCCATGGCGGCCGGATTGACTGCGGCTATCACTAATCCTCTGGAAGAAGAAATCCGGCTGGCGATCATGGCCGGCAACGTCATGCGGGCCCACGACGAGAACTGCTCAGCCTGGCTGCAGGCCCATCGCCGCGGTGCGGATGGCGGAGGATCGGAGCGAGCCGCGCGCAGAGAGCGCCGTCGCAAGATGGCGGCCGGTGGATCCGATTCGGATTAGGGCCTGGCCGATCAGGCGCCCAGACATGGATGGATGAGAGAACGCAGCGCATTGCGCTGCGTTCAGTTTTCATTGCGGATTGCCGCGGCCGCCGCCAGCGCCGGCTTTGGGTCTAGTCGCGGCGCTGGGCCTCCATCAGCCACGTTTCTAGCCGGCCGGATGTCAGGACAACCAGGGCTCGCTTCCAACGCGTGGTGGCATAGTCCCAGAAGTCGTACTCCAGCTTCGAGATCTTGTTCTGGATCGCGCCCCAGAGCGTCCACCCGATGTCGGACATCAAGGCGAAAAGACGCATCCTGGCAAGCTGGACCGTGTCGGCCTGTCCAAAGTAGGCTGCAGACAACTCGGCGTATTGATCGTCGCTGTACTGAAGCTCCTGGCAGGTGTTGCCGAGCTCGAAACACGGGTCGTTGTTGCCGCTGTATTCGAAGTCGATCAGGCGCAGGAGCTGACCATCATCGATGTAGTTCTCGGCGAGCAAGTCATTGTTACAGGGGACAGTGGGTAGGGCGTGGATTCTGACGGCAGCCTCGATCCGGGCCACGACCGGGAGGAAGTCCCGGTAGTCGGAGGGGATGCGCACCTGGTGCCGGTCGACGATCTCAAGATAGAACTCGACGAGCCGGAACATGTCAAAGTCCTTGAGGAAGCTCCGCCCGGCATGGAGCAGCCTCAGAGAGCGGGCGATCCTCTCGGGCATCCCCAAAGCCTGAAGGCTCATGATCGACATCGTTGCGCCATCGATGAACTCCAAAACCATCACGTCGTACAGTGGCAGTTCGTAGAGGACTTTGGGGGCGACCCCAGTCTCAGCCGCCGCCTTTGAGTTGTAGATCTCATTTGGGCGATCGACAGCGAGGAGCTCGGTGCTGGCGCCGGGGATGCGCACGATGCACGGCTGTCCCTCTACGGAAAGTCGATAGTTAGTGTTGGTCAGTCCCCCCGCCAAGGGCTCGATCTCAACCATGCGCCCCTGCCAGTCGTGGATCTCACGGACGACTTGATCAATCGTAACCGGCATGGGAGCATGCTCCTGAGACGACGGCTGCCGTTCGCAACGGAGTCCGTCTCTCAACCGCGAGACTCAGAGGCAGA
>MGOM01000010.1:2984-3564 GCA_001797105.1 Chloroflexi bacterium RBG_19FT_COMBO_62_14 | reverse complement strand
GGAACTGCCTGACCGAAGATCTCCACCGCAAGGGGCATGCCCGGGGTTGTCAGCTCCATCGGAAGATAGGTGTAGGCGATATTCCGTTTGAGGGTGTGGCCATAGCCGGAGCTGCGCAGACGGCCCATGACGGCGCCATCCGAAGTGACCGCCTCGCCTCCGTAAATGGCTAGATACTCATCGGCGCCGACGGTGAGCGTGCACAGCTTATGGTCCAGACCGTGCTCTTTGATCTCCACCAGGGCCTGGCGACCGATGAAGTCACCCTTGCCCAACCGGACGGCGAAGCCCAGGCCGGCGGCCAGCGGGTTCTCCAGGGTCGTAACGTCCATGCTGTAGTAGCGGTAGCCTTTTTCGAGGCGCAACGAGTCGAGGGCTTTATAACCGCCGGTCTCGATCTCACACATCTTGCCTGAATCGAGTAGCGCGTCCCAGACCTCGATGGCGCGTTCGGGCGACATGTATAGCTCCCACCCCAGCTCGCCGACGTACGTCACTCGCTGTGCCAGCACTGGAAACCCCTTGACCTTGATCTGTCGGCTGGACATGTAAGGCAGGGCCTGGTTGGACACGTCCCCAT
>MGOM01000010.1:1760-2941 GCA_001797105.1 Chloroflexi bacterium RBG_19FT_COMBO_62_14 | reverse complement strand
CGCGCCCGCGGGCCCCACAGGCCGAGGCAGGCAAGCTCTTCGGTCACGTCGCGCACCACAACCGGCCCGTCTTCCGGCCGGATGTGCATCTTGATCCAGCCTATGTCGTTGCCGATGAAACCCGATCCGGTGACAACCCGAAACCGGTCCTCGGTCAGGCGGGTGATGGTCAGATCAGCTTCGACGCCGCCGCGGGTGTTGAGGAATTGAGTGTAGATGACCTTTCCGGGCTGTGCATCGATGTTGTTGGCACTCAGCCTCTGCAGCAGGGTCAGGGCGCCGGGGCCTTCGACATCGATCTTGCCGAAAGACGACATGTCGAATAGGGCCGCTCGCTCCCGCACCGCGCGATGTTCCTCGGCCACGCGCTCGAAGTACGGGGGTCGTGTCCAACCCCATTGACGCTGATCGGCGCCCGCCCGGCGCCATGGCTTGCCGGGGGTGAAGAAGTTCACGCGCTCCCAGCCGTTCTTCTCGCCGAAGACGGCTCCACGATCCTGAAGCCGGTAATGAATCGGACTCACCCGGTGCGGGCGGGCCCACTCGTTCTCGTCGTTCGGATATCGCAGCAGGTAGTAGTACTTGACCCCCTCGCGCGTCCGCTCGGCAGCGTAGGCCGGGTCGCGATAGTCTCTCCCGAACCTCCAGGCATGGAAGGAATACACGTCGAGAGGCGGCTCGCCTTCGACGATCCATTCGGCCATGACTTTGCCCATTCCACCCGCGCCGCCAAAGCCGTTCAATGAGAGGCCGGCGGCCATCCAAAGTCCGCGCGCCTCGGGGGCCGGTCCCAGGAGCGGCCGCGAATCGGGCGTGTAGGCGCCGGGGTGACAAATCAAGCTGACGATCTCGGCCCTCTCGACAAACGGAAGACGCCGGATCAGGCCTTCAAGCAGAGGTTCGAACCGATCGTAGTCACCGGGTAGGGCTGTGCCACTGTGCTCCCACGGGGCGCCGTCTACCCAGCGGGCGTGAGGGTTGAGCTCGTAGCCGCCGATAACCAGCCCTCCGGCTTCCTCGCGCAGGTAGACCAGGTTGTCAGGGTCGCGGACGCACGGGGTTTCGTGGGGAAGTACGTTATCGGCGACGGCCTTCAGGGCGATGTGCTGGTGATCGACGGGGGTTGTCGGAACGTGCATCCCGGCCATGGCCGCCACCTGCGGGCCCCAGATCCCGGCGGC
>MGOM01000010.1:195-1582 GCA_001797105.1 Chloroflexi bacterium RBG_19FT_COMBO_62_14 | reverse complement strand
GGAAGATAGACCGCGCCATAAAGGCTCTTATCGGTCATGCCCGGGAAGAGTTTTACCGCCTCGCCGGCGGAGATGATCTCCACCTCCAACCCGATGGCCTTGGCCTGACTGACGTTTCTTTGGAGCTCCTTCAACTGCGCTTCACTCGAAGCCAGGCGCAGACTTCCGACGTGGTCGAAGAGATTCAATTCACTGAAAAGATCGATGCTGTATTTGCGAATCTGCATAAGCGTTGGTGAAGTGTGGAACTGTGTTACCAGACCAGCGGCGAAGGCTGATTCTCCGCTGGCGAGTTCCCCCTTCTCGAGCAGCAACACGTCGTTCCAGCCCAGCTTGGCCAGGTGGTAGGCGACGCTGACCCCCATGATGCCGCCGCCTACGACGACGACCCGTGCTTGGTCCTTCATGATTACCTCCGCCCCCCAGGGCGATCCGTCAAGAGGCGATGTCGGGCGCAGCGGCTGTGGAAGGAGCCGCCGTGCAGGGGAACTCGGTGTTCGGGAAGCTCACGTTGAGTGGGACGAACCGGCGAAAAACCGGAGAGGCACTCGCCTCTCCGGTTTTTCACACCATGGTACTTGTGACTACTCCGGTGGGATTTCCTTGAACGCGTACTCGACATTGATGCCGCGCGCCTTCTGGGTGTTCTTAGCTAGGATGTACCAGACGGCCGAGACAACGAGAACGCCAAAGACGACGGTGTAGGCCAGCTGGCTCGTCAGACCCAGGGCCGGATACAGCATGAACATCAGCACCATGATCGCCCCGAAGACGAAGCCGGTCAAACCCAGGACGGTCACCAGAGGTACGCTGCCCAGGTTGTACTTGGCGCCGGGCGAGGCCTCGTAGACTTCCTTGGCCCGATAGGGCAGCAGCGCACCGGCAAGACAGGTGATCACGAACACGTACCCGCAGGCGAAGGTCACGCCCAAGGTCAGGCCATACCACGGTCCCCACAGGTTGTAGACCAGGATGACCGGGATGCTGGCTAGGAAATAGGCCACGTGAGCATTGACCGGAGTGTGCAGCCGATCGTCGACCTTGCTCACCCACTCGGGCAGCAGACGGTCGAGCGACATGGCGACCATAACGCGCGTCATGCCGATGTAGCAGTTGTTGACGATCTGGAACGAGTTGAGGATATACCCGACCCCGATGATCAACACGATCAGCGGGCTGGCGGTAAGCGCCACAGCGATGATGTTCGGCCAGAGCCAGAATCCACTGATCTTGGCTTCGGTCACACCGGCCCAGTAGCCGGAGCCGGCAACATAGAGGAAATCGGTACCGACCGCTCGTTCGAGTGCCAGGGCGAGGAGCGCCAGCAGGATGCCGGTGACGATCAGCGAACCGACGATGATGAACACCTGGTTGCTGAAGGACCGGG
>MGOM01000010.1:0-117 GCA_001797105.1 Chloroflexi bacterium RBG_19FT_COMBO_62_14 | reverse complement strand
GCGTGGCCAGCAGACTGAAGGGTGGGTTAAGGTTTCCCCCGGCCGCCTCGGCTGCCGCCGAGGCTGTGGCGGTGAAGCCAGCGGCCCCCCCGGAAGCCACGGCGAAGGCGTCGATCC
>MGOM01000009.1:492-5175 GCA_001797105.1 Chloroflexi bacterium RBG_19FT_COMBO_62_14 | reverse complement strand
GGTCCCGCAAGACTGGGCCGATCTGCTCGACCCGGCCTACAAGGGCCAGGTGGCGCTGTCCGGTGACCCGCGCACGTCGAACCAGGCGATCCAAGCCGTGTATGCCTCCGGCCTGGCCAACGGTGGGTCCCTGGACGATGCGCAGCCGGGGCTGGACTTCTTTGCCCAGTTGAACGCCGGCGGCAGCGGCAACTTCGTACCCGTGATCGCCAACAACGGCCTCGTGGCCAAGGGCGAGACCCCGGTCCGCCTCACCTGGGACTACAACGGACTGGCGGCCATCGATTCGTTCGCCGGCAACCCGGCGGCTGTCTTGGTGATTCCCGCCTCCGGGCGCTTCGGCGGCGTGTACGTGCAGGCGATCAGCGCGTACGCCCCCCATCCGAACGCGGCGAAGCTGTGGATGGAGTTCCTGTACTCGGATGAGGGACAGACTCTTTGGATGAAGGGTTACTGCCACCCGATCCGCGAGGAAGACATGCGCGCCCGGGGCGTCGTCCCGGCGGACTTGCTCGCCAAGCTTCCAGACGTATCCGGTGCGGTGTTCCCGTCCAACGCACAGCTGGCGGCGGCCAAGGAACTGATCACCACGCAGTGGGATACGGTGGTCGGCGCCAATGTTCAGGCGGCCCCGTAGTCTGAACTAGGATCGACTGGGCGAGACCCCGCCATCGGGGCGGGGTCTCGCCCGACGCTGGACCGGAGGTAGCCCCGACATGGCTCCGTCTGCCGTAGCGGCACCCAGGGTCAAGAGGCCGGCTTCCGGCCTACGGGCGTGGCTGGGGGTCGTTCCCTTCTTCCTCTTCGCCATCCTCTTCCTTATCCTGCCTTCGGTGAAGTTGTTCGTCGGAAGTTTCGCCGACAACGAGGGGAACTTCACCTTCAAGAACCTGCTACAGCTGTTCACCGAGCCGAGCATACTCAACGCCTATTGGCTGAGCATCCGCATCAGTGCCGTGACGGCTATCGGCGGCGGGATCTTCGGCTTTTTGCTGGCGTATTCGGTCACGATTGGGGGTCTACCCAAGGCGCTGCGGTCCATGTTGATCACGTTTTCGGGGGTGGCCTCCAACTTCGCCGGCGTGCCGCTGGCTTTCGCCTTCGTCGCCACGTTGGGCCGGACCGGTTTCGTCACCGCCTTGCTGAAGAACGTCTTTCACTTCTCTATTTACGACACTGCCTTCAGCCTGTACAGCTTTGTCGGACTGAGCCTCACCTATATGTACTTCCAGTTCCCGTTGATGGTCCTGATCATGGCGCCCGCCCTCGACGGCTTGAAGCGTGAGTGGCGCGAGGCGGCCGAGAACCTGGGGGCGAGCCGGATGCAATACTGGCTGCGCGTGGCGCTTCCGGTGCTCCTGCCGTCGATCCTGGGGTCGATGATCCTCCTGTTTGGAAATGCCTTTGGCGCGTACGCCACCGCCTACGCGCTGACCGGAGGCGCGCTGCCGATCGTCACGATTCAGATCGGCGCCCAGATCCGCGGCGACGTCCTGCACAACGTCGGTTTGGGATACGCCATGGCGATGGGGATGGTCTTCATAATGGCCGTTTCCCTGGGTGGCTACTCGTGGCTGCAGGGGCGGACGGAAAGGTGGCTACGATGACCACCCAGGCGTCATCCGCCCCGGCGCCCCGGGAGCGCAGCCGCGCGGCGCGTATCCTCACCCGGCGCGGCTTTCCGCTGTGGAGCTGGCTGTGGTTCATCCTGGGGGCGCTGTACTTCATCTTGCCTCTGTATGCCACGCTCGATTTTTCGTTGCGCATGGAGCGTGACACGATTGGCCTGAAAGCTTACAGCGCGGCCTTTGCGGACCCCGTGTTCGCGCGGACCTTCGGGTACTCGGTACTCTTGGCCGTCGTCACGATCCTCGTCAGCATTCTTCTGGTCGTGCCGACGGCCTATTGGATTCGCCTGCGCCTGCCCGAGGCACGACGCATCGTCGAGTTCATCACGCTGCTCCCCTTTGTGATCCCGGCCATCATTCTCGTCTTCGGCATGATCAGGATCTACAGCTCCCCGGTGAACCTGCCCTTCACCGACATCCGGCTTCTGGCCCCGCTGACGACGTCGAGGCTCGGCACGAACGCGCTGATTGTGGCTGGCTACATCGTCCTCGGGCTTCCTTACATGTACCGCTCGGTGGATACTGGAATGCGCACCGTCGACGTTCGCACCTTGACGGAGGCCGCCCAGAGCCTGGGGGCGAATTGGGCCACCATCATGGTGCGCGTCGTCTTGCCCAACGTACGGACGGCCTTGCTCAGCGGCGCGCTGCTCACGTTTGCGATCGTAGTCGGAGAAGTGGTGCTGGCGTCGTACCTGGGCCTCCCCACCTTCGGCCCGTACCTCTTCTTGCTGGGGCAGCACCGGGCTTACGAGCCGGCGGCGTTGACCTTTACCACATTCCTGCTGACGTGGGCCGCCATGGGGATCATCCAGTTGGTCACGGGCGGGCAAGGTCAGGTCGCGGGCGCGCACTAAGAGGGATAGGATCTATGGCCTTCTTATCGATCCAACACGCAACCAAGAGCTTCGGACAGGCCGCGGCGGTTGAAGACTTCAATCTCGAGATTGAGAGGGGCGAGCTGGTCTCCTTTCTTGGTCCTAGCGGCTGCGGGAAGACCACCACGCTGCGCATGGTGGCGGGTTTCGAAGTCCCCACCAGCGGCCGGATCGAATTGAACGGGGTCAATATCACCAATCAGGCGCCGAACCAACGCAATGTGGGAATGGTCTTCCAGGCCTACGCGCTCTTCCCGAACATGACCGTGGCCGACAATGTCGGCTTTGGGTTGAAGGTCGGCAAGAAGCCGAAGGACGAGATCCAAAAACGTACGGCCGAAATGCTGGGCCTGATCCGTATGCCCCAGTTGGGCGACCGCTATCCGTACCAGCTGTCGGGCGGGCAGCAGCAACGCGTCGCCCTGGCGCGCGCCTTGGCCATTCAGCCACAGGTGCTGCTTCTCGATGAGCCCCTGTCGGCCCTCGACGCCAAGATCCGGGTCGAGTTGCGGTCGGAGATCCGGCGGATCCAGCAGACCCTCGGCATCACGACCATTTACGTGACCCACGATCAAGAGGAGGCGCTGTCGATCTCCGACCGGATCGTCGTCATGAGCGCCGGGCGTATCGAGCAGGTCGGCACACCCTTCGATATCTACAACTTCCCCAAGACGGCCTTCGTCGCCTCCTTCGTCGGGACCCTCAACCAACTACGCTGCACCGTGGTCGATGCCGGCCAGGGGAAGCTCTCGTTCGATGGGCAGACCTTCACCGCAACCGCCCCCATCCGAGCCGCCGCCGGAGCCTCGGTCATAGCCGCCTTGCGCCCCGAGGAGCTCCACTTCGGGCAGTTTGATGGCGAGAACCAATTGACGGGAAAGGTTGAAGCGGTCACCTTCCTGGGCGGGATCGTCCGCATCCGCATGGTCCTGGGGCAGTCCCAGATCACGCTCGATGCCTTGAATGAACGGAAGCTTACCCTGCCCAAGGTCGGCGACATGCAGTTGGTTTCGTTTCCTCCGCATGCCTGCTGGGTGATGGCGGACAGCTGACTGTCCACCTTCCTCGTACCGAACTCCCGCGTTCTTAGACTTCCGGAGGCTCCCGCGTGACGGCCTCGAAACCTCCTTCTGGCCCGGCAATCGCCCTGGGCGAGTTCTTCCTGTTGACCGCAGGCGCCCTGATCCTGGCAGTCAACGTGGATCTATTCCTCGCCCCCACCGACCTGGCGCCGGGAGGGGTTTCGGGTCTGGCGATCATTCTGAGGCACCAGGCCGGGTGGCCGATCGGCCTGACGATGCTGGTCCTCAACCTGCCCATGCTCGTCCTGGGTTTCTTCAATCTCGGCCGCTTCCACTTCCTGGTCCGGACGGCCTTCGTCGTGGTTGTCTACAACCTGGGAGTCGACCTCTTGGCGGGCTGGCTTCCGGCGACCGGGATCACCGCCGATCCTCTGCTGAATGCGCTGTACGGCGGTGTTGTCGGCGGGATCGGGACGGGGCTGGTGTACCGCGGGAGTGGCACACCGGCGGGGACGGGCGTCGCCAGTCGTGTCCTTCAGATGCGGACGGGCATTCCCATGGGCCAGGTCTACTTCATTACCGATGGCGGGGTGATCATCTTGGCAGGCCTGGTATTCGGGTGGGAACGTGCGCTATACGCCCTTCTGGCACTGTTCGTCTGGGGGATGACGACGGACTACGTCCTCGAAGGCCCGAGCGTGGTCCGCACAGCCTTCATCGTGACCGATCATCCCGACGTGGTGACACAGGCTGTGTTCAGGCAGTTCGGCCTGGGTGTGACGGCTTGGCCGGCCCAAGGGAAGTTCACGGAGTCCCAACATACAGTCTTGTTCTGTACCGTCAATCGGCCCGATGTGAACGGGCTCAAAGGGGCGGTCCGCGGGGTCGATCCCCAAGCATTCGTCGTCATCGGGCATGGACACCAATCGAGTGGGGGTGTGGTGCCCAGGGCGCGCGGCGCATCGGCGTCGAAGGATCCAGCCCAGACGGACTGAGCCTGGGGACATGGAAGACAGGCCAGTTGGATCGCCTCATAGCGGCCCGTGATCGGTCTACAGCTGAGCCTGAATGGCGGTGCCCCCGGTGTGAGCCGGCAATTTCGGTCGGCGAGATTGCGCCCGGACGGATCCTCAGACACCGACAAATCGCATGAGT
>MGOM01000009.1:245-332 GCA_001797105.1 Chloroflexi bacterium RBG_19FT_COMBO_62_14 | reverse complement strand
GCCCTGACAACGCTCGAGGGGTTACTTGCCGTCGGAGCCATATTCGGGACACAGTCGATGGAGCGGAACGCCTTCATCCTTGGCTTT
>MGOM01000009.1:0-200 GCA_001797105.1 Chloroflexi bacterium RBG_19FT_COMBO_62_14 | reverse complement strand
ATTGTGTTCGCCGGATGGACGCTGCGGGCGTTCCTCAAGCCCCAGTGGACGGAGCGGATCGTCGAGCGCCTGGATGTGGCTCTCACATTGAACGAGAGGCGGTTGCCGACTTGTTTTCTGGCCCTGATGTACACGTTCATCGTGGGAACTTACGTCCTTCTTGTCTTTCGCGGAGGATATGTGTCGGCGCCGGCCGTTCT
>MGOM01000008.1:78790-78878 GCA_001797105.1 Chloroflexi bacterium RBG_19FT_COMBO_62_14 | reverse complement strand
ATCAACCCCTACTACCGCGACCCCGACAAGCCTTTCTTCAGCCGAGTGGAATTGCAGGGTGGTGGAGATCTGGACCTCGCCGTACAGG
>MGOM01000008.1:74133-78535 GCA_001797105.1 Chloroflexi bacterium RBG_19FT_COMBO_62_14 | reverse complement strand
GGAGGGGTATTGACGACCAACATCCTGACCGAGCCGCCTTACTTCGCCTCACCGGACACATCCATCGAATACAACCCTCAAGCTGCCGCCGCTCTGTTGGACCAGGCCGGGTGGATGGACAGCGATGGGGACGGCGTGCGGGAGAAGGACGGCGTGGAATTGCGCCTGGTCTTTCAGACCTCGATCCAGGCCCTGCGCCAACGCGCCCAGGACCAGGTCAAGCAGGATCTGGAGGCGATTGGGATTGCCGTCGAGCTGAAGCAGATCGATTCCAGCATCTTCTTCGGGCCGCCGACCGATACCACTGACACCCGGCGGCAGTTCTATGCCGACCTGGAGGAGTTTGCCTTCAGCAACAAGAGCCCCGACCCGACCGCTTACATGGCGGGTTGGGCCTGCGACGAGGTAGCCCAGCAGGCCAACGACTGGTCACTGCCGAACTGGGCCCGCTACTGCAATCCGCAGTTTGACGCGCTTTTCGAACAGGCCACCCTGGAGCTCGATCCCGACCGGCGGGCGGCGTTGTTCGTGCAAATGAATGAGCTGCTCATCCAGGACGCCGCCGTGATCCCGCTGGTCAAATTGACCCTCCCGGCTGCGGTGAGTGTGGACCTGAAAGGCTGGGACTTCACGGCCTGGGATGTGGAGGTCTGGAACATCGCCGACTGGTACAAATAGCCAGCGGCTCTCATCATGAAAACACCGTCACTCTTCGGTCGGTTGCTGCTGCTGAGGCGCAGGCTCAAGATCGGCCCCAAGCTGAGCATCGGGTTTGGGATCCTGATCGCACTGATGCTGGTTGGGTATGGCCTGGGGATATCGGCCAACAGTCAGGCGACCCGGGAGATCGATCGCACCACCAGCCTGCGCGCCCCGACCACGCTGGCCTCGGCGCAGGCCCGGGCCAACCTGCTCAGGCTGGTGGCCGATCTGCAGGCCTACCTCGCCCTGGGCGATTCCCAATACCGGGAAGACTACGCGGCCTACCAGGCGGAGTTCGAAACCAACCTGGCCGAGCTCCAGGCCATCGTCGACCAGCCCGGGGCGCAGGCTTCTCCGGAGTATCGAGCGCTCGCCGGCAGTCTGGACGAACTGCGGGTTAACTACGAGGACTGGTCCGCCCTGGTGCCAGGGTTGTTCGAACTCAGAGACGACCAGCTGCGGCGGGAGCCGGCCCTCAGGATGCTGATTGTGGAGGCCTCTCCACTGATCAACACCATCATCGTGAACTCATCCACGATGATCAAGACCCAGGAGCTGAGCGAACCGACCCCCCAGAACATTGAACTGATGGGCTCTATGGCGGAGTTCCAGTCCTCGTTCTATGCGATGGTCGCCGGGCTGCGGGGCTACGTGACCACCCGCAGGGATAGTTTCAAATTCGAGTACCAAGCCAACCTCGACAGCAACGCCCAGGCCTGGGAGCTCCTGGCCGGGAAACGCGATTTGCTCGTTCGTAGCCAGCTGGCAAGTCTGGGCCGGATCCAGGAGGCTCGAGCTGCCTTCCTGGTGATGCCGGAGAGCATGTTTGAAGCGGTAGAAGGCGAACACGCCCGGGAGGACTTGTACCTATTCCGCACCGATGCGGTCCCGCTGGCGGATGCCATGCTGGACCTGCTGGACCGGGAGACGACGCTTCAGCAAGATCTGCTACAGGCCGACCTCAACCATGGCCGCCAGCAGTTGGGCAGTGCACAGATTACCTCGATCGGGGGCGCGCTGGTCGTGCTTCTGGCAGGGCTCATCCTGGCCTGGGCCATCGGGAGGGACATCGCACTTCCGATCTTGCGCCTGACGGGTACCGCCCAAGAGATTCAGGCGGGCGACCTTAAGGCTCAAGCCGAGGTCAGTTCTGAGGACGAGATCGGTATCCTGGCCACCACGTTCAACGCCATGACGGCCAAGTTGCGCGAGACACTCCAGTCACTCCTGGATTATCTGGAGCAAGTGAAGGTCGTCATGGGCGCCGCGGCCGCGGTCGAGGAAGATAGGTTCGAGCCGACATCGTTGGATGGCCTCGCCCAGCGGGAGGATGCTCTGGGTCAGCTGGCTCGGGTCTTCCAGAAGATGGCCCGCGAAGTCCGCTTACGTGAAGAGAAACTGAAAGAGCAGGTCCGGGAACTGCGAATCGTGCTCGACGAGTCACGCCAGCAAAAGAAGGTTGCCGAGATCACGGAAACGCAGTACTTCAAGGACCTGCAGAGTGAGGCCCAGACCTTGCGTGATATCATCGCCGGTGCATCCGAAGACCGTTGAGGGATTGCCTAGCCACGGATCGCGCCAGCCTGACCGTGCCAGGAGCAGCCGGGTGAGTCACAAGAAGGGAGCGATAGCCTAATAGACTGCCCCAGGTGCAGCACCCCAAATCGTGACCAGGCGAATTTCTGCAGACACTGCGGAAATCTGCTCCTCCCCGCTTGCCCGCGCTGCGACACGCCCCTCCTCGACGACGCCTTGTTCTGTGACCACTGCGGCCTGAAGCTGGAGGAGGCCTCCAACCTCGACCGCTGGGCGGCCGCGGCAACCGGTGCTCTACCCGTGGCGAAGACAGGGGCCACGCTCGAAGGCAGCTTGGCGAAGAAGGCTGCGCCCATCGCCGGGCCGTCGCAGCCGGCAGCACCCCCCTCTCGAGTCGGCAAGACGGCTCCCGAGCCAGCACCGATCGAATCCCATTTGCAGCGCTTCATTCCCAAGGAACTGCAAGCCAGGCTGGATGCGGCGCGGGCCAGTGGAGAGATGGTCGGCGAGCGGCGCGTGGTGACCATGCTCTTTTCCGACGTCAAAGGCTCCACTGCGGCCGCCGAGCAGCTCGACCCGGAGGACTGGAGCGAGATCATCAACGCCGGCTTCGAGTTCATGATCAAGCCGATCTACCGCTACGAGGGCATCGTCGCCCGGCTGATGGGGGATGGCATCCTGGGCTTCTTCGGTGCACCCATCGCCCACGAGGACGACCCGCAGCGCGCCATACTCGCCGGACTGGAGATCGTGGCCGGGATCAGTCCTTACCGTGAGCAGGTCAGACAGCGGTACGGCGTGGACTTCGATGTGCGCGTGGGAATCAACACTGGCCTGGTAGTTGTGGGAGCCGTGGGCTCCGACTTGCGCATGGAGTACACCGCGTTGGGTGACGCGATCAATCTGGCAGCCCGCATGGAACAGACCGCCAGGCCCGGCACTGTGCAGGTCGCCCACGACACGTACAAGCTCGTCAAGCCCTTGTTCGAATTCGAGGAATTGGGAGGGATCGAAGTCAAAGGCAAGGCGGAGCCGGTGCCGGCCTACCGGGCCCTGGGGGCCAAAGAGCTCGCAGGGCGGGGGCGCGGGATCGAAGGCCTGCACGCCGAGATGGTTGGGCGCCGGGTGGAGCTGGCAACCTTGCGTGAGCTGATGGTCGACCTCAAGCAAGGGGTCGGTCGGATTGTATGCCTGATGGGCGACGCCGGCGTGGGGAAAACGCGGCTCATCCAGGAAGGCCGTAAGGTCTTCCTGCAAGTGATGGGCGGTGAAGCCAACTGGCACGAGACGACGACGCTCTCCTACGAAACCAACCAGGCCTACGGGCTGCTTCAGAGACTGCTGCGCCGGGTTGAGGGGATTGCTTACGACGACCCGCTGCCGCACATCCGCCAGACTCTTGCCTCGGTGGTGGAGGGCCTTGCGCAAGACCGCCGTCCCGGCGCCATGCAAGTCCTGGAGGCGCTGTTCGGGTTGAACGCTCATGAGCGGGCGCTGCCGCTGGAGGGCGAGGCATTCAGACGCGAGCTCTTCGAGGCGGTGCAGGGTTGGTGGCGGACCCGCTTTGGCGATCGGCCGACCGTATTGGTTTTCGACGACATGCATTGGGGCGACACTGCCTCCATCGAACTGCTCCTGCAACTCCTCCCGCTCACCGAGGAGATCCCGGTGGTGCTGCTGTGCGCCATGCGTGGCGAGCGCGAGGCCCCGTCATGGCAGATCAAGACGCAGTCCTATGAGCACTACCCCCATCGCTACACCGAGATGTCCCTGCGCCCGCTCACCGAAGAGGAGAGCGATGAACTGGTGAGCCGCCTGCTGGCCATCGCCGAGATCTCCGACCCGCTGCGGGCCAGGATCCTCGAGCGCTCGGCGGGCAACCCGTTCTTCATTGAAGAGGTCGTGCGCACGCTGATCGAGAACGGAGCGGTGTACCCTGAAGAGCGAGCGGTGAACGGGGAGCTCCGCCGATATTGGCGCTCAACGAGCGAGGCCGCCGATTTCGCCATCCCCGACAACCTGCGCTCGCTGCTGGCCGCCCGCATGGATCGATTGGAGGAGGCGACCCGCGCCACGCTGCAAATGGCCTCGGTGATCGGACGCAACTTCTACTACCGGGTTCTTCAAGCGGTCGACGAAGGGACTTCCGACCTGGACAAGAATG
>MGOM01000008.1:73398-74072 GCA_001797105.1 Chloroflexi bacterium RBG_19FT_COMBO_62_14 | reverse complement strand
CAGCTTCCGCAATCCGTTGACCCAGGAGGCGGTCTACAAGACGATCTTGCTAAAGCGCCGCCGCGAGTTCCATCGCCGTGTCGGGGAGGCCATGGTGGAGCTGTACCCCGACCGCCTGGAGGGGCTCTACGGCCTGCTGGCCCATCACTTTGCGCTCGCCGGAGAGCGGGAGAAGGCCATTGAGTATTCGCGCAGGGCGGCCAAACAGGCGCTGGCCGTCTACGCGTACGACGACGCCGCCCAGAACCTGCGCGCCGCCCTCGAGCTGATCCCGCCGGGGGAGGTGAGCGCGATCCACCTGTCTTTACGCGAGGAGTGCGCCGACATCTTCTGCCTGCTGCGAGATGGTGCGCGGGCTATCGCCGAATACCAGCAGGCGCTGGAGTTGTGGCGGGGCCTGCAGGATTCAGACCGTATGGCCGGCGTGCGACTGCACCGCAAGATCGTGCAGGCCGTGACCGACCTGAAATGGTCTGTGAGCCTGGAGAACCTGCAGCGCGCCAATACTGCTCGCGAGGACTCGCGCGCCAGCCTGGTACAGGCGCTGGACCAACTCGAAAGGGAGCCGCCTTATCTGGAAACCGTGCGGGCGCGCATCGCCCTTTCCGCGGATGCCTGGCGCATTCAGGAACCACCGGACTGGGATGCGGCCCAGCGATTCGCGCAGGCGGCGG
>MGOM01000008.1:50623-73379 GCA_001797105.1 Chloroflexi bacterium RBG_19FT_COMBO_62_14 | reverse complement strand
CGATAGCCCGGTGGATTTGTCCCAGGCGCACGGCGCGCTGGCCAACGTGTTGGACGGCCGCAGCCGGTTGCGCGAGCATCTCCAGATGTCCGAGCAGCGCCTGGCGATCTGCCGCCAGCCCGAGTTCAGCGACCTGCGCGAGACCCTCGAGGCTCTGAGGGGACTTGGGACCGCCCTAATGTATGTGGGCGAGTATGCTCAGGCCCTGCCCTATCTGGCGGAAGCAGAAGGCCTGGCGACCCAGGTACAGGCGATCGATCAGATCGCCAATGTACTGACCGTCCAGGCCCAGTGCCTGTTCAGGACGGACCGTTGGGACGAGGTGCTCGCCTTGGAGGAGAAGTGGCGCGATCTGGAACGACGCCACACTCGAGAACGGGTCGGTGCTACCTGCTTCTTGGTTGCGCTCAGCGCCAGCGTGCACGCTCTGCGTGGCGACACCGACCGGGCGAACACCTACGCCCAGGAGTCCTATGACTTCATGGTCTCGATCTCCGGCAAACCGGAGCAGTGGCAGCGCAATCAGTTCTACTGAAGATCGCTGCCGCTGCTGGCACAGGGCGAGTTCGCCCTGCTCAGAGAGAGCCTGGAGCCGGCGATCCAACTGTCCGGCCAACCTGTTCAGCGCGGCACCATGGCGCACGAACACGCAGTGTGCATGATGCTGGTGGATGGCGCAGCCGGGGCGCGAGACGAGAAGGTCTTGCGACGATACGCCCCGCGTTTGGAGAAGCTGGCCCGGCGAGATGACCACCGGCTCTGCCTCGCCATCGCCCACCGGGGCTGGGGCGTGGCCCATCGGCTTGCGGGCGAGAACGCCGAGGCCGGGGAGCGACTGAGCAAGGCGCGCGAGCTATTTCAGGCATTGGAAGCCCGCTGGCAAGTCGGGCGCACACTTTACGAAATGGCAGAACTCGACCTGGCGCGGTCGGACAGCGCGGCTGCGTTCGGTCACTTCGGTCTTGCCCTGGCGGCGTTCGAGGCGCTGGGCGCCGCCCCCGACGCAGAGCGCATGAAACGGGCGCTGGCGGACATCTCCTAGCTGCTGCCCGACGGCTTCTTGGAGTACCCCCTTGAGAAATGGAAAGCCCCCGACATGCCGGGGGCTTCTTTGACCGGTGGTCCTATCGGGTGAGGGCGTTCCAGCGATCAATGGAGGGGTGGTGACGGCGAACCACTCTTGCCTCGCCTTTCACTCCCAGGCAGTAGGACAAGCGAGGGGTTCTGGCGACCCTCCGGGCAGGCGGGCGTTGTTTTGGCTCGAGGTCACACTCTCGGCTTCACTCTGCACAAACGTCCCGTTGCGCAGGTCGGTCAAGGCCTGCTGGATCTCTTCCTGTGTGTTCATGACGAAGGGGCCGTAGGGGAAGATCGCCTCTCTGAACGGTGCACCGGCCATGAGCATGGTCCGGAGGTGGATACGAGGCTGATCCAATCAGCTGGGGATAGTCTCCTGGGCGGCCTGGATGACCTCCTCCATCGTCAGCTGCTGTCCTTTGGCCCATGCGTCAGCGAAGGCTAATTCGCCCAGTTGAGTCCGCACAGCGTCGAGGTTTCGATCATATTCAAGTCTGTCTGAGAGGAGCAGGGAAGTATCGATGTCATATAGTATCGCATCGACTGCCCCGAACAGACGCGCGGCGCGGTAGAGCATGTCCACTCGGAGCGGGACAGGGAGCGCCAGGGAGTGAGTTACAGACTCTCCCCCCACGGCGGCAATGCAAGCGGCAATTCCCTGCCGGTGCCCCAGCTCCACGTTCAGGGCCAGGCTTTCACGGAAGAGGACCGATGCCTTGGTGAGGTCCTTCTGGTGCAAGGCGACTTGGCCCAACAACCGGAGAACGTAGGATAGGCGATTCTTGTCTCCCGAGCGCCTATGCATCGCCGCGCTTTCTTCATAGAGCCGTTGAGCCTGTGTCACGTCACCCTGGTTGGCCGCCAAGTCGCCGAAGAAGATCAGCTGCCAGCTGATATCCGATGGTCCGACTGGACTGATTTGTGCGTGCAGGGCCAGGCTTCCCTCGAGGTAAGATCGGCCTGCCCCGTAGTCCCCTTCACTCGTGGCCACACTTCCGAGAAACTGAAGTGAACTGGCCATGATGCCTTTGTCCTCGATCTCTCGGCCAATGCTCAGGGCCTGCTCGAGGTGGACCCGTGCCTCCGCTTGGTTGCCCTGGGTCCAGTGAAAGTACCCCGCCGCGTTGAGGGCCTTCCCACGCTCGCGAGTCCGCACCTGGGCCAAAGGCGAATCCAGAACCTTCTTAAAGGTCTCGGTGCCTTCACTGTGATGACCGCGTGTGAACCAGAACCGAGGCAAGGCCCCCACGAGTCGTAAGGCATGCTCAATATCACCGCTTTCGAGCGCCCAATCAACCGCTGCCCTCAGATTAAGGTGTTCCGCTTCAAGCTGATCAAACCATTCCATTTGCCGAGCCGTGAGCAACATCTGCTCCGCCTTTTCAGCTAATTCCACGTAGAACGCCAGATGACGGTGCCGAATCTCGGCCATCTCACCGCTCGTGGCCAGCATCTCCTCTGCATATTGGCGAATGGTCTCGAGGAATCGATACCTTCTGCCGCGGCGCGCGTCCTCCGCAATAAGCAGGGACTTGCCCACCAACTGTGCCATCAATTCAAGTACTCCCACATCGCCGGATCGAGGCCCACTTGGCTTGCTCGCCACGGCCTCGGCCGCGGGAAGGCCGAACCCGCCTACAAAAACCGAGAACCGTCGGAGCATTTCTCTTTCGGGATCTGTCAAGAGCTCGTAGCTCCAGTCGAGCGTCGCACGCAGCGTTCGGTGTCTGGGTGGGGCGCTTCGGCTTCCGGCCGTCAGCAGGCCCAGCCGGTCATCAAGTCGCGCCAAGATCTGCTCCGGGGAAAGCACATTGATTCGCGCCGCCGCCAATTCGATGGCCAGCGGGATACCCTCCAACCGTTGGCAGATCTGGGCGACGCCAGAGGCATTATCTTCGGACAGGGTGAAGCTAGACACGACAGCCGTAGCCCGGTCCACAAAGAGCTGCGTGCTTTCGAACCTTGCCACCGCTGCAATCGGCAGAGGCTCTTGGGAGTTGGGATGGGACAAAACGGGCACCTGCCAGATCCTCTCCCCAGCGAGGCCGAAGGATTCTCGACTCGTTGCCAAGATATGCAGCCGGGAAGCGGATTTCAAGAGAACCTCTGCGACTCCAGCGCAGGTTGCCACGATGCGCTCGCAGTTATCAAGAACGAGCAGGGTCTCCCTTGGGCGCAGATGGGAAAGGACCGTATCACCCAGCGATTGACCCGGACCCTCGCGTACCCCCAGGGCTTGAGCCACGGCCTTCCAGATCAGAGATCCCTCCGTGGCGGCCGCTAGTTCAACGAAGCTCACCCCATGTTGGAAACGATCCACCAGGCCGGAAGCAATTTCGACAGCCAGACGTGTCTTTCCCACTCCGCCTGGACCAACCAGGGTCAGCAACCTGGTCATGGTCATAAGGCGCCTTGTCTCGCTGATCTGCTCCTCCCGGCCGATGAAGCTTGTCAGCGGCGTGGGGAGATTGAGGGAGACCAGAGAGCTCGGCGCTGTCATCGGGGGAAGCGCGGGTTTGTGGGGAGGCATCACTTCCACGGGGAGAGGGGCACGCGAGTCATCTCCAGCTTCACTCGCCACACCGACCAGCTCATCCAGACTGAGCACTGGTGAATCACCCCTTGAGAGGCGCTCATACAGGCGCAGGGTCTTCTCGGACGGCTCGACGCCGAGGTCGTTCCACAGAGCGGCTCTGCACCTTTCGAAGGCGACGGCGACTTTTGCCCGGTCGCCGAGAGCGCTGTGGGCGGTCATCAGGGCGCGGTAGGCGGGTTCCGGCGTGTGGCCCAACGAAATCCAACGCTCCGACCACTCGAGCATCAGTTCCCAGCTTCTGGCTTGCGAAAGGCGATCAAGTACAATCCTCATCCTGTAATCAAAAACGGCCTTAAGACGTTCCCTCTCCAAGCCCGCCCAATCGTCATAGAACCCCGGCAGCAGCTCGCCAGCATAGACAGCGACCGATGCGATCCAATCCTCAACAGGGGCGTCCGGTGGGAATTTCCTCTCCAGCTCAGAGGCATCCAGACGATAGTCGCAGGTACCATCGAACGCGATGGAGATGTCATCAGCCAGGATATAACGACGACCTGAAGGGGTTCCCTCCAGTGCTTGGCGAATTCGCCATAAGGCATACCGGAGGTTGCTCCGTGCAGCCGCATCGGCGCTCTCGGGCCAGAGGAGACCGGCTAGCTTCTCCCTGCGGTGAGCATTTCCGGGACTCAATAGGAGGTAGGCGAGAAGAGACTGTGCGGCCCGAGGACGAACATCGGCCACATGACCGTCGAGCCTGACTTCGAACCTGCCCAGGAAATAGGCCTCGAGCACTCAAAGCCCCCGGTGCGGATCCCACCAGCTTCGATCAATGATCCACATTTCCCCGTAATGTAGGGGACCTGCCCATATTATAGGGGAGGCCGCTTTCTCCAGCGGGGCCCTCCTCCCACAAACGCTAAACAAACGGCCCATGCCATGCCAGGAAACGCTCGCCTGCTATGCTGCGAGCAGCTTTGGCGTCCGTGGGAAGTCGGAATGCCCTTGAGCTTGCCACCGAAGTCGTTCGCCGACAATGTCCGTATCTCCCTTGAGCGATACGGCGCTCCGCAGCAAGATCCAGGGCATGAGGAGGTGTAGGTATCGGAAGACCACTTCGGTAGGAACGGTCATAAGTCCGGGAAGTTGCGTGGCCCGGTTGCCACGCCGTAGGCTCCGTCGAACTGTGAGCATAAACAGAGGAGTGTAGGACATGAGTACGCAATCCGAGGCAATCAGCCCTGTTGTGGGTGACCAAGTCACTATCGGAAAGAGAATTCTCAAGCCGGCCGTCGTGGTCCCTGTCAGTTTGGTCGTCGGCCTGGCATTGGGTGCGCTGGTGGCCACTTTCATTATGGGAATGCCCGCCGTCGGAGCCCTGCAGAGGCAGGGCGCGCATGCCGAGATCCCAGGGAGCGCCCTGTTGCGATCGCAGGCTTCGCTCCTGGCCGAGAACCCAGAACTCTCCTGGGCACATCGATCCGCCGCTGCCAGGATCCGTGCTCAGGAAAACGGGTCAGCCTACCCGGCCGACAATCCAGAGCTCTCCTGGGCACACCGGTCTTCCGAATCCGGCGTCCATGCTCAGGCAAGCGAGTCAGTCTACCTGGCCGGCAACCCTGAATTGTCCTGGTCCCGCCGAAGGGCCGCTTCCGGCCCGGGAATGGTGGGCTGTTCCGCTTACCTGGCCGAGAATCCCGAACTTTCCTGGACGCGACGCACTCCGCAGGATGGTGCGACCGCGTTCTGCCCATGACAGCCGCTGGAGCTGCCTGGCCCGGCCGGGTCAGGCAGCTCCAGCCCATCGGACACCTCGAGACCCGCCGATGCCAGATGCTAGCCAACCTTGGAGAAATCCTATCGCGGACGCCAATGATGAAACATCGTGCTCACAAGCTCGGTTCGAGAGCGCATTCTTACGTCATTCGCCGATAGATGAATTGGAGGATGTCCTGGAGCGCTACCCCAGGCGAATTTTAGGACTTGCTGGATGGGCGCCATGAGTAAAGACGAGGTTTGTTCTGGGTGGCTGAGATGGACAATCGGTAAAGGTTGATCCGTATCATCCATTGTCGAATAGTAATGCCGTTTTCTTGAAAGGAGATTGTAAGTCGCAGTGGCCTGAATGGCCTAGTAAGGGGAGTCCTTAGCCAAGCTACAATCTATACGAAGAAGAAAGCAAAGCAGTTTCGTCGAGATCAACGCTGAGCTTGGAAGAACAACACAATGAAAAGGCTTTCTTCGAGGCTACGAGCGGCAGGCCTGTTCGTAGCCTTTGTCATAATCTTGATGCTCATCCCAGACCCTGCGGAGGGGAAACCGCTCCCTCCTGAGGGTTTACTCGCATTCTCTTTCAGCAGCCCCGTTCCTCAAAGAATGCAAGCCTATGAAGAGCTCCTTCAAAAGGCGCATGAAAATGGCACTGTGCGTGTGATCGTCACCCTGAATGTGCCTTTCAAGCCGGAGGGATTGCTTCGAGCACCCGCCTCGATTCAGGCACAGCAGCGCGGGATTGCACAAGCCCAGGAAGCAATCACAAGAAGGCTAGAGCCTTTCAACGCCAATGTGCTGAAGCGCTTCAAATACGTCCCGGTGATGGTCGTAGTCGTTGGCCCAGATGGGCTGGCCGACCTGGGGGTTAATCCTGATGTGGCCGATATCCAGGCGGACGAGCCGGTACCGCCCACGCTGTCAGAAAGCATCCCGATCATTGGTGCCGACCTGGCGTGGGCGATGGGATTTACTGGGTCGGGTCAAACGATTGCCATCCTCGATACCGGAGTGGAGAGTAGCCATTCATTCCTCGGCGGAAGAGTGGTTGCAGAAGCCTGTTTCTCGACTACTGAGGCAGGAAGCGGGTCGACGACGCTGTGCCCCAACGGCTTAGATCAGCAAATTGAGGCTGGTGCCGGGGCAAATTGCCCATCGGCCATCAGTGGTTGTGACCATGGCACACACGTTGCCGGCATTGCGGCGGGCTATCGCGCCGAGTTCGCTGGAGTTGCACCGGATGCAAACATCATTTCCGTTCAAGTATTCTCCCGGTTCGATAATGATACCTATTGCGGTGCAGGGAACAGCCCATGTGTATTATCGTGGAGCTCAGATCAGATCAGTGCTCTGGAGTGGGTGTACGAGCAACGCACAAGCTACAGCATTGCCTCGGTGAACATGAGTCTAGGAGGGACGCAGAAGTACACTGGTTATTGCGATACGAATCCGCTGAAATCCTACATTGATAACTTGCGCTCTGTTGGGGTAGCGACCGTAATCTCCTCAGGTAACAGCGGATTCCGGGACGGCCTGGGAGCGCCAGCGTGCATCTCGTCAGCGATCAGCGTGGGCGCGACGTCCAAGTTGGATGATGTCGAGTACTATTCAAACGTGGCCTCATTTGTTTCCCTGTTGGCTCCGGGCTCGATCTGGTCTTCTGTTCCAGGGGATAGGTTCGATTGGAAAAGCGGGACCTCCATGGCGGCCCCCCACGTCGCCGGGGCTTGGGCTGTTCTCAAATCAAAGGTCCCCAACGCAAGCGTGGATCAAGTACTTGCTGCTCTGCAAGACACGGGTGTACTTATCGACGATGAACGTGTGGGTGCAGTTGTGACAGGTATGCCGAGGATCCAGGTCGATGCCGCTTTGGCCGCGCTCTATGATGGCACTCCGACGCCCACTGCCGTTGGCACATTCACCTCAACGGCGACCGCAACTCCGACATTCACGCCAACTGGGACACCGCCGCCCTCCAATACTCCTATTCCCACACCGACTCCAACGAATACACCGATCGGGATGCCTAGCCCTACGCCAACCTCCACCTTGTGTTCCTATGAATACTCCGTCATCGACCTGGGAACCTTCGGCGGGAATTGGACCCGTCCCAATGATATCAACGACTTCGGGCAAGTTGTCGGCAGGTCGGAAACGGCGATTGGCGACACTCACGGATTCCTCTGGGAGAATGGCGTGATGACCGACCTTGGCAGCCTTGGGGGGAATGACAGTTGGCCCGTGGCAATCAACAACTTGGGACAAATCGTTGGGGCAGCTCAGACCATTACCGGACGTTACCACGCTTTCCTCTGGGAAGGCGGCGTTATGACAGACCTCGGCACTCTGGGTGGGAACACAAGTAGTGCCAACGGGATCAACAATCTGGGGCAGATCGTTGGCTCGGCGGAGACTGCGACCGGTGATTCGCACGCCTTTCTCTGGGCTGATGGCGTGATGACCGACCTTGGCACTCTTGGGGGCGATGACAGTTGGGCCGATGCCATCAACGATGCCGGTCAGATTGTTGGTGCGGCGGACGACCCTAGCGATGGCGGAAGCTTTCCCAGGTACCATGCCTTTACTTACGCCAACGGAGTAATGGAAGACCTCGGGACCTTTGGGGGTGACGATAGTGAAGCCATGGCCATTAGCGACTTTGGACAAACCGTTGGCTATTCATCCGACCCTCAAAACTACTATCACGCATTCTTATATGAGAACGGCGTAATGACTGAACTTGGTGTACCGATCCAAACAGATAGCGCAGCCCATGGGCTGAACAACGCTGGCCAAGTAGTGGGGTATGCAGCCTATGCACAGGGCTGGGCCGTGTTGTGGTACATGGGAGACATGACAGTCCTTACCGACAGGATTATCGACAATCCCGGATGGAGCCTCACCTATGCTGATGCAATCAACAGTTCAGGCTCAATTGTGGGAATGGGAGATCTCAATGGTCAGACCCGGGGCTTCCTTCTGACGCCTGTGCGATGTCCGGCCTCCACCGAGACCCCCACACCGACCGATACGCCGACCGCGATGCCGACGGAGATACCCACCTCCACTGCCACACCCACCGAGACTCAAACACCAACAAGCACCCCGCCCTCCCATACCCCTACTCCCACACCGACTCCAACGGATACACCGATCGGGATGCCTAGCCCTACGCCAATCTCCACCTTGTGTTCCTATGAATACTCTATCATCGACCTCGGAACCTTGGGCGGGGACTGGACCCGACCCAGTGATATCAACGACTTCGGGCAGGTTGCCGGCGTGTCGCGGACGGCTAGCGGCGACATACACGCCTTTCTTTGGGAGAATGGCGTGATGACAGACCTAGGTACCTTTGGTGGGAACATGAGTGGTGCCGCTGCGATCAATAATCTGGGGCAGATCGTTGGTGAGGCGCAGACTGTGACTGGGCATTACCATGCCTTCCTTTGGGAAGGCGGCGTCATGACAGATCTCGGCACCCTTGGCGGGAGTACTAGCTCTGCATCTGGGATCAACAATCTGGGGCAGATCGTTGGTTCGGCGGATACTGCGACCGGTGATTCGCATGCCTTTCTGTGGGCCGATGGCGTGATGACTGACCTTGGCACCCTCGGGGGCAATTACAGTTCGGCCAGAGCTATCAACGATGCCGGTCAGATTGTTGGAGTGGTGGACGACCCTAGCGTAGGTCTTCTAAGGTACCATGCATTTACTTACGCCAATGGAGTAATGGAAGACCTCGGCACCTTTGGCGGTGACAAGAGTCTTGCCGCGGACATAAACGACTTTGGACAAATCGTTGGCTGGGCCATGGAATCTTCCAATTGGCTTCGCGCATTCATGTATGAGAACGGTGTTATGAGTGATCTCGGGACAGAGAACGAGACCGATAGCGAAGCCCATGGGGTGAACAACGCTGGCCAAGTCGTGGGGTATGCAACCGTTGCAGAGGGCTGGGCCGTGCTGTGGTACATGGGAGACATCACAATTCTTACCGACAGGATCGTTGATAATCCCGGGTGGGTACTCCACTCTGCTGAGGCAATCAATACCTCCGGATATATCGTGGGGGATGGATTCATTAGCGGCCAAACTCGGGGCTTCATTTTGACGCCCGTCAGATGTTTGGCACCGACAGAGACTCCCACCCCGACAGCCACCGGCACCGCCACGGCAACCCCGCTGCCGACGCACACGCCGACGCCGAGCGATACGCCTACGGCTTCTTACACCCCTACTCCTTCAGATACACCAACGCCATCCGATACTCCAACTGAGACACCGACCCCATCGGATACGCCAACTCCAACGGACACTCTTACGCCGACCGCTACTAACACCCCCGGCGGACCTACTGATACACCAACATCACCCGTGACAGATGCCCCTGTGCCTACTAATACCCCGACACCATCCCCAACGGTAGTGGTAACCGGTGACAAAATGTATTGGACAGATCTTGGAGAAGTGATTCAGCGTGCAAACCTTGATGGATCGAGTATTGAAACATCATTAACTTGGTTGGATGGCCTTAGCAATCCTGTGGGAATTGCATTGGATCTTGTCGATGGCAAGATGTATTGGACTGAGCTAGGAACTGACAAGATCCGACGCGCAAACCTTGATGGCACGAACATCGAAGAACTGGTTTTTATTTTTGGTAGTGTTTTGGAAGACATCGAGCTTGATGTTGCAGCGGGAAAGATGTACTGGGCCAATGTTGTTGACGGTAAGATTCAGCGCGCCAACATGGATGGTTCAAATGTGGAAGACGTGATCACTGGACATGTGGCGCCTCGTGGTATCGCGCTAGACGTGGCTGTGGGTAAGATCTACTGGACTGAACCCGGGGATAACAAGATCCAGCGAGCGAACATGGACGGTTCGAATATCGAAGAACTTGTCAGTGGGCTTACGAATCCTCGTGGGATTGCGCTTGATCTCATTGGGGGAAAGATGTACTGGACCGATCCCTGGGATGACAAAATACAACGGGCGAACTTGGATGGGTCTAATATTGAAGACTTAGTCACAACTGGGCTAGATTTCCCGTGGGGAATCGCGATAGATGCAACGGCGGGTAAAATGTACTGGGTTGATACTGATGCCCTAAAAATCCAGCGTGCAGACCTCGATGGTTCAGACGTTGAAGATCTCGTCAACACTGTTTTTGCAATTCCAGAAGATATTGAGTTGGCTTTAACTAGCTTGCTACCAACACCAACTCCCACATCGACGCCCACAGAAACACCGACGCCGAGCGATACGCCAACGGGTACAGATACGCCGACGGATACGCTCACAGCTACGGATACGTCAACGCCCACCAGCACCCCTACCAGGACCCCAACCTCCACCGCCACGGGGACCTCTACCGGTCCCTCGCCAACCGCTTCCAGTACACCTACTAGGACCCGCACGCCGACGCCCACCAGGACCCCGACTGGATCGCCAACGAGCGCCGTCCTGGCGACCAGCACAGCGACCGGCACGCCAGTGCAGACAGCCAGCCCATCTGGGACCGGGTCTGCTACGGTGGAGCCATCCACGACGATGACACCGACGCCCAAGGGCGAGGACCTCGCCAAGTTCGAGACGGCCGTCTCCGCCACCGGAACGGCCATGGCGGAGTTTGAGGCGGCGGTCGTGGCCACGACAACGGCCCTGACGACACCCGGGCAGGAATCTGGCGCGGGCGGTGAGGGGGCTTCCGGGCTGCTGGACTGGCTGCGTCAGTGGGGAGGTGCCTGTCTGTTGGGAGGGCTCGCCCTGGGCGCGATCCTCCTGGTGGCGGGACTGGTCATCATTCTGAAGAAGCGATGATCGGCTGCTAGCAGGCTGGACCGGAACCGAAGCCATCCTCCGAGCAACACGCCCGCTATCGTCCTTCCCACTTTTTCGCCTCTTGAGCTGAAGGGACTGGATCTCAGCCTCGCAGGTAGGCCTTTACAATGAGCTGAACGTCGAGCACGTTCACCGCGCCGTCTCGGTTTACGTCGGCGTTGGCCACCGTCGTTGGATCGATTTCAGACCCCAAGAATACGTTCACGCAGAGCTGCACATCCAGCACATCCACCTGACCGTCCAGATTGATGTCCGCAGGATCCGAAGCGACAAGGGGGGTCCGCGTGACCGTGGGCATTATGCTGGGCAGCGCGGAAGCGTGGGTTGGCGTGGTCGAGGAATTGGCGGTTGCTGTGGAGGTTGGAGTAGCAGGTCGCGTCGGCGGGTGTTTGGGGGACGGAGACAGAGCTGGCTACTTCAATCTCGCACGAAGTGACCCGCGAGCGAGGCTTGGAGCTTGACTGGCACAGATCGCAACCGGTGAGCGGGGAGCTTTTGCGTGAATTCGACCTGATACCTGGAACGGAAGATTGCCATCGGGATGCTTTGCAAGGGGATTACCCCGATATCTCCGATCGTGTGTGCTTATTGATAGATATGGTGGGTGAGGATGGCGGTATTGGAGATCCAGTCTGGGGGACGGTGGAGCCCTATCAATCCCCGCTGCTGTCGAAACGATAGACAGAGGGAAGCGCGGTGTCTGAGTTGGAGAAGGCTCCCGACACGTGGTCTCTGTGAGGACGCCCCACGGAGTACACTTCAGGCCCGGGTGCGCGGGAGCCGTATCGCCCTCAGGTCCTCGCGGGATCTTGGGGAGAATAGAGAAGATTCCTCATCCCACGAAGAGGATTGGGAGAAGGGAAAATGTTCACCCGGACTTGGAGAAGCTCTAGGAGTAAGATTTCGATGGCACTCAACGTGGCATGAGACAGGACCACGCGAAGACCGCTGAGTCGCCCTTGCGGATCCCCAATGCATGTGGCCCTCATAGAGCATGGCTTCAGCCGGGGGACCGACTCAGTTCCTGGATTCCTTCGAAGGATGGTAGGCGCGCGTTCCACGTAGGACGATCCCGGAGATCGTACCCGGGGCTATGCCTTCTTGATTCAGGACTCGGTTAGGCTTTCCGGCTCACTCTGCACAAACGTCCCGTTGCGCAGGTCGGTCAAGGCCTGCTGGATCTCTTCCTGTGTGTTCATGACGAAGGGGCCGTAGGGGAAGATCGTCTCTCTAAACGGTGCACCGGCCATGAGCATGAACCGCACGCCGGATCCTGGACCAGCCTGGACGCTGACGAAGTCGCCCTCCTCGAAAACCGCCAATCGAACCGCTTCGACCGACTCGCCTGGGGTCTCACCGTTGATCCCAAATCGTCCACTCCCCTCGAACACGTAAGCGACAACCGTGTGTCCTCCGGCCGTCGGGAAGGAGGCCTGTGCGCCGCTCTCCAGGGTGACATCCATGTAAAGCGGTCTGGCAGCGATCTCGGTCACCGGTCCAGATGTTCCGCCGTACTCACCGGCAACGACACGCACCCTGGCGCCGTCTTTGTCGACGGCCGGGATGCTGGATTCCTTGACCTCCTGGTAACGCGGGCGGCCCATCTTCTGGGCTGCCGGGAGGTTCACCCACAGCTGGAAACCGTTAATCAGGCCGGTCGGGCCGCGGCGGGGCATCTCCTCGTGCATGATCCCGCGTCCGCTGGTCATCCATTGCACGTCGCCGGGGCCGATGACGCCCACGTTGCCCAGGCTATCCCGGTGGCGCACATTGCCTTCGAGCATGTAGGTGACAGTCTCGATCCCACGGTGAGGGTGTGTCGGAAAGCCCACGATGGGGCCCTCGATCGGATTGTTGAATGCAAAGTGGTCGAACAAAAGGAACGGATCGAACAGGTTGGCCCGGCTTGGGCCGAAGGATCGCCGGAGCAGGACGTCCGCCCCCTCGATCACGAACTGCGGCTCGATGATTTGTTTGATCGTGCGTGAAACAGCGGTCATGTCTTTCACCCTTGGAACATGGACTAACATTGTCCATATCATACCACCGGGAGGGAGGAGGCTCCTTTTTGGCCCATTACCAGCCGTTGTCAGGAGCTCTCGCCTCGCTTGGCCGGAGAAGACCGCTCCATGGGCTTCCGGCTTGTCTGGAGTCCCCAAGTGGCGGGGCGCCTCCTCTGACTGGCGGCCTATTCGTGCGGTACAATCCCATGTCGCTTCACCCACGGCACGTCCAAGCGAACGAGGGTCGATGAATAAAGCCGCACGCTATCTCCTCATCGCCGCCGGAACGCTCGCCGTCGGCCTGGCTGTCTTGGGGATCTTTCTCCCCATCCTGCCTACCACTCCATTCCTGCTTCTGGCGGCGTTCCTGTATGCTCGAAGCTCGGAGCGCTTCCTGCGTTGGCTGCTGACCAACCGGTTGTTTGGCGCTTACATCGACAACTACCGTCAGGGGCTTGGGATCCCGCGTCGGGAGAAGATCCTAACCATCAGCGCGCTGTGGCTGACGATCGGTTTCTCCGCCCTGTATGTCGTCGAGGCGATCTGGTTGAAGATCCTTCTTGGGGTCATCGCCGTCGGGGTCACGGCACACTTGATCCGAATCCGTACGTACAAGGCCACGCTAACCGCCCCTCCCATCGAGGCCGACGCTTCCCCAAACGAGCTGGGGTTCGGCCATTAGCCCGCCGTCCGTACCTGGAAGGGCGGCCTAGAATGTTCGTATGCTCCAGATCTCATGCCTGCCTCTGGCCGGAACCAGGTGCCAGGCAGTTCGCCGTGCCCGCTGCAATCCACGCGGAGTCTGGAGTCTCCCTTCGTGGGGCGGTCTCCGGGATGACCCGGACTTCGACAAGCCGGAGCAAAGGCCACACTCTCAGCAGCGAGGCACGGCGTGACTCGGAGCTGAGGGTGTAGGCAGACCTCGGCCTGGGGCGAGAGTGCCCCCTGCCGGAGGGATGAGTCGACCTCGGCGCCACCTATCCGCCGCGCCTTGACCGCCCGACTAACGATCGGGGAAGGGTTGAATGCCATGCCCAAACGCGCCTCTCTTCTGGATGGAGAATGGCTTTCCGGTCGGGTGTCTCGCACAACGCGAGAGGGGCTTTTCGCCCTGATTACCCTGGCTGCAATCGTCGCGACTTTCACCCGTCCGCCCGTCCAACAGAACCTGGCCTACAACCATTTCGCCGACGCCCGTTCCCTCCTGGGCATCCCGTACTTCCTCGATGTGGTTTCGAATCTTCCCTTTCTTATCGTCGGACTGGCCGGCCTCGACTTCCTCCGCAGAACCGACAACCCGCGCTTCAGAATCGCATTCGCCGACCCGTCCGAGGCCTGGCCCTATCGCATTCTCTTCGTCGGCGTCGCCCTTGCCTCTTTTGGCTCGTCCTATTACCACTTCGCTCCCAGCGACAACCGATTGGTCTGGGACCGATTGCCGATGACGATTATCTTCATGTCTTGGCTGGCTGCCACGATGGGGGAACGAATTGACCGATCGACTGGGCTCCGCCTGCTTCCCTTATTAGTCGGGCTTGGGATCTACAGCATTGTGGACTGGCACGTTTCAGAACTCAGAGGCTCTGGCGATCTTCGTATGTACATAGATGTCCAGTACCTTTCGATCCTGGCGATCCCGCTGCTCGGCATCTTGTTCCCATCACGCTACACTCGATCGAAGACGGTCTTCGTCGTCGGCGCCGTCTACCTAGCGTCCAAGTCGTTTGAACTTCTCGACGCGCAGATATATGCACTTGGGCATATCGTCAGTGGCCACACGCTGAAACACCTTACCGCTGCCGCCGCCTCCTATCTGATCCTGGATATGCTCCGCAAGCGCGGGCTCGCTCCCCACTCGCGAGCGATGGCTTAGTGGAAGGTGATCGGATGAATATCCGGCGCCGGTCATCGTCGACTGCACAGGCCGCCGAAGTTGAGCCTGGGCGGCACATGAAATCGCCGCAACTCGGGCCTCGTCACGCTTGATGCACAATGGGGTTTAGCAGCAAGCCAGGTGTTGACGAGGGTTTGCTGTGAGCCTGGGTGCGAGTGGATTGAGGGACGATCGCCCGCGGTGTAATTCGACATCGCGTCCAGAGGCGGAGGTAGGGCATGATCGAAGTAACCGGAAGGCGGACGGTTCTGGCCGAACGGGCCTGGCCTGGGGCTGGGCTGGCGAAGTCGGCTATCCTGGTCGTCGGCGGGGCGCTCATCACAGCCCTGGGCTCACAGATCGAAATCCCTCTCCTGCCTGTGCCCATTACCGGTCAGACATTCGGAGTGCTGCTCGTAGGGGCTCTCCTGGGAAGCCGCCGGGGCCCGGCAAGCATGCTCGTCTATGTCGGGATGGGGGCCCTTGGACTGCCGGTCTTCGCCGGGGGCGCCTCCGGCCTAGCACGATTGGCTGGCCCGACAGCGGGTTACCTGGTGGGGTTCGTGGTTGCGGCCGGCATCGTCGGACTGCTCAGTCAGCGTGGCTGGGATCGCCGCATCGTCTCCACCGCGGCGGCGATGGCGATCGGCACCCTGGTCATCTATGCATTCGGCGTCGCATGGCTGGCCCATTTCGTGGGATGGGGCCGAGTGCTGGCAACCGGGGTCTTCCCCTTCCTGGTTGGCGATGCGCTCAAACTCTGCCTGGCGGCCCTGGCCTTGCCCTGGGCCTGGCGTCTCGTCGGCGAGCCTGATCGGCCCTGATCTTCTCCGGCACGTTTTCCACTTCCCATTGACGAGGCCGAACGCGGCCAGGCTTTGACCAGGCTCGGGCCGACCGACGCGGGATGGCGGCGATCTTGTTGACCTCCGGCCTGCACCCTTCATCTGGTATAGTCTTGCGTGCGCGAGATGGCCGAAGGATAGGAGCGGAACACGATGGCTGAGGATGAGTCGCCCAAGACCGAAGCAAAAGCGGACGACAAGGACAAGAAACGAAAGCTGTTGGGGATTGAGCCGGTTGAGACGCAGCACGAGCTCAAACTCAAGACCCGCACCTTGAAATACACGGCAAGGGCCGGGGTGATCCCTCTTAAGGATCCTTTTGACGAGACAGAAGCCGAGATCTTTTTCATCAGCTATACGCTCGATGATACGGGCGACCTCTCCAAGCGACCGTTGCTGTTCTCCTTCAACGGCGGGCCTGGTTCGGCTTCGATCTGGCTCCACTTAGGCGCCATCGGCCCGAAGCGGGTGCGGATGGAGGCCGAAGGATGGATGCCTCGCCCTCCCTACAGCCTCGAACCCAACGAACATACCTGGCTCGACGCCGCGGACCTGGTGTTCGTCGATCCGGTCGGCACCGGATTCAGCCGCGCCGCAAAGGAAGACCTCGACAAGAAGTTCTGGAACGTCACGGGCGACATCGAGTCGATGGGTGAGTTCATTCGCCTCTTCCTGACACGCTACAAGCGGTGGACCTCGCCGCTATTCCTGGTCGGGGAGAGTTACGGCACCACACGGGTCGCAGGTCTGGCAGGCCACCTGGTTGAAAAGGGGATCGCCTTCAACGGGGTCATCCTGATCTCCACGGCGATCGCTCTCCGCCCGATTTTCTTCGAGGAGGGCGATGATCTCCCGTTCCAGTTGTTCGTTCCGACTTATGCCGCCGCGGCCTGGTATCACAAGAAGTTGTCGCCCGACCTCCAGGGGCGCGAGCTGCGGGACTTCCTGGATGAAGTCGAGGCCTGGTCGGGAGGCGAGTACACCGTGGCGCTGTTGAAAGGCGACCGGCTGAGCGACGCCGAACGCCAGTCCATCGCCCGGACCCTGGCTCGCTACACCGGCCTCGATGAAAGCTACGTCCTCGGCTCAAACCTGCGGATTGACATCATGCGTTTCTGCAAGGAACTCCTGCGGCCGGAGAAACGCAGCGTGGGTCGCCTCGACGCACGCTTCAAAGGCATTGAAGCGATCGGCGTCAACGAGATGCCTGAATTCGACGTCTCTTTGGTGGCGATCAAACCCCCGTACACGGCCATGTTCAACAACTATGCAGCGACCGACCTAGGAGTGCAGACCGATCTGACCTACATCGCCCTGAACGATGCCATCGAGCCCAAATGGGAATGGGAGAAGGGCAAGCTCCCAAACACCGGAGAGGCTCTGCGAAGCGCGATTGCCAAGAACCCGTACATGAAGGTCTTTGTCGGGCAAGGCTACTACGATCTGGCGACGCCCCACTTCGCCACCGAGTATATGATCAACCACATGAACATCGACGCTGAGGTGCGGCAGAACATCAGCATGGCCTATTACCCGGCCGGGCACATGTTCTACCTGGACGTGACCTCGCTCGCCCAGCTCAAGCACGACGCTGGCGCATTCGTGACTTCGGCGGCTTGAGGGTCAACACGGCCTGTCGGACGGGGACACCCGAACGTGGCAGGCCATTGCCGGAAGGAAGTGCTGGCCGCCGCCAAGTTGGCGGCGGCCCTTCAATTCAGGTCGGCCTCCTCGGCCTGGTCAGGTCGAGGCAGCAATCCGCCCTGCTGGACCGAAATTCTCGGAAATGTTGAGGGGGAGCTCATACAATAATCCGTGGATTCACATGCGTTTCGTCCATTGAGAGATGCCTGCCCCTGAAGTAGGCTAAACGCGGCATTGTGACCAGTCCGAGGATCAGGAGGCCCATCCCATGGCCATGAAGATCACCGATGAATGCATCTCCTGCGGCGCCTGCGAGCCGGAGTGCCCTACTACGTCCATCTCCCAAGGTGACACGATCTACGTGATCAACACCGAGACCTGCGTGCAGTGTCAAGGCCACTACGACACACAGCAGTGCGTCTCCGTCTGTCCGGTGGACTGTATCGTCGTCGCCTAGCCGCGTCCCCACACCGTTCTTTCACCCATAGCGCCCCTATCGGGGCGCTTCTGCGTTAGCCGATCGACCGGACCTGGATGACCTAGAGGCGTCGTGCCGTCGACGATCCTGGTCGACTCCCCTTTCGGCCTTGCGGCGATCGCTGCTTGTCCTGCTCCCAACCCCGAATCCGCTAGTCGGCCCGGCCGGAGATCACGCAGGAAGCCTGTGTGACCCTGGTTCACCCTTCTGTTCATGGAGCCATTTGGCATGTATAATGAAGCCAGATGGCATTGCAGGAGGGGAGTCATGAGCCGGGAGAAATCGAAACGCCTTCATGAGCCAGGCGCCCCGTATTCGGCGTCCAGGTCGGCGACCGGGGTCGAAACGGATCCCCTTTTTCACGCCCGGCTCCTGGGTCTACGAGTTCAGGACAAGCTCTCTCTGGCGGCAAAGGTTGAGGATGGGTTCTCCTATCAGTCCTTCATCCGCCTCCAGAAGGCCGCTGATCTGACCCGCGAACAACTGGCCGATCTCGTGCAGATCACCCAGCGCACGCTTGCTCGCCGCAAAGCGCAAGGCCGGCTCAAGACCGATGAGTCCGAGCGGCTCCTGCGGGTCTCGCGGGTCTTCAACCTGGCCGTCGATCTGCACGAGGGAGATCCGCAAGCCGCGCGTGTCTGGCTTGAGCGACCTAATCGGGCGCTTAACGGGAAGCCCCCATTCGAGCTCGCCCGGACCGAAGTCGGTGCTCGTGAAGTTGAGACCCTGGTTACCCGGCTCGAACACGGCGTTTTCTCTTGACCCTTCGCGCCTGGCGGATCGTCAAAACCAAGTACCTCAGCCGCGCATTCACCGGTGAGAGCGCGGCGCTGACCGGCGGCCGGTGGAACAGTCCGGGGATCGAGGTGGTCTACACCGCCTCGTCCGCCTCTTTGGCGCTTCTCGAGATCCTGGTTAACCTGGGTTCCAACGCCCCGTTGACAGGCTACGTGCTCATCGAGGTCGCATTCGACGAGGACCTCGTCGAAGAAATCACAGCCCGCGCGCTTCCACAAGACTGGCGGACCTCTCCCCCTCCGCCCTCGATCCAGCAATTGGGTGATCGCTGGGCGCGTGACATGGTTTCGGTCGTCCTGGCCGTGCCAAGCGTCATCGTCCCCCACGAGCGCAACTACATCTTGAACCCGCGGCACACCGATTTCCGTCGGATCCGCATTGGCAATCCCACCTCATTCCCGATCGACGAACGACTGGCACGGGTCAAGTGAGCCCTGGAGTCGAGCATTCAGATTGGGAATCGCGAGCGGGGAAAAGCGAAAGGGCTGAGACGGCGGTGGCAACCGCCCTCGAGCAGTCACTTCAGCGGAATGTTCGTGCCTGTTCTTACGACCTCTGGGGATTGGCCGCCCGGCCCTGTAACATGCGGAGCAATGCCTCGAATTCCTCCTTGCAATCGGCGCATATCTCAAGGTGGCCCCTGACCATCGGCATGAGGGCGCTCACGTCATCGCCCCGCTCCAATGCATCGGCGAACTGGTCGAGCAGGGCGAAGACCTCCTCACAGGTGAACTCCTCCGGCTGCGTCTGCCTGATCATCTCGACGAGACGTCGGGCGATGTCGGCTGGAGACGCCTCCCCGGCCGAACTCCGGTCTTTGTCCCCACGACGAAAGATCCGCCTCAGCCAATCCAAGAAACCACTCAAGGATGTCATCTCCCGAGTCCGATCCCCTGACGATCCGGTCTTCTCCGTTCTTACCTGGGCGACAGCGGAACGGGATGCGCTCCGCCCATCTCCCTTCGCCGCTCGTTAGTCCTCGAATGCCGCCAAGACTTCCCCCGGCATCAACCCCTCCTCGGCCATCCGTCGCTTTAGCCGTAGGCGAGCATCATGGATCAGCTTGTAGAGTGCGTTGCGGTTGGTGCCCATCCGCCGGGCGACTTCTTCCATCGGCAATCTGCGAACGGCGACCGCCTCTAGCGCCCTCCGCTGGCGATCGGTCAACTCGTCGCGCATGAGGCGATCGATCTGGGCCAACAGGTCACTCCGCTCGGCAGCCGCCGCCGGATCCGGGGCTGGATCCACGGGGAGCCCGGCTAAGTGACCTTCTCCCTCTTCCATCATTCCTTCTAGTGAGACGTCCTTCCAGCGCCGGCGTCTGAGTTCACTCAAGGCAATGTGTACGGCAATCTTGTTCACCCACGTTGTGAACTGGCTTCGACCCTCGAATGTGTCAAGCCGTGACTGAACTCGCAACAAGGTCTCCTGGGCTACCTCTTCGGCGAGGGATGGGAAGGCGGGATCGGACGGAGAAAGCCAAGTGGACAAGGCGTACGGCAAACCGCTCATGATCACGGATCGAAGATCGGCCAGGGCCGACTCCTGGGCTGCACCGGTCGAGCGAAGATCGGACAACCATTCGGTGTTAGTTCTCTTAACCACAACGGGCGCTCCGCCGAGATTATAGTCGATCGCCCTTTCGCGCCGCCGGATGCCATTTCGCCGCACCCCAAGGGCGGGAGGATCAAAGCCATCTTCGCCGCCTCCAAGCCTGTCGGGCGTCGACCATAAAATGTGGAGAGTTGTGAAGAAGCAACCTGCGTCGGAAAGGATATGTGGGCCGGGTTGGAGGCGGCCCAGACTCATCGGACAGCCGATGTGTAGGCTGAGAGGAGCAACTCAACGAAACTAGATCGACACGCGCATACCGATGCGATTGTCGTCCTGGAATCGGCCTCCGTACCGCCGACGATCGCTTGACCAGCCGTCGCTGTCAACTTGGATCGATCGGGATCAGGAAGGCCGCACCCGAGCCAGGGCTGGATCGGTCGGGTCGTGGATCGGAAGATCAATGATGAATGCAGCCCCTTCACTCGGCGGGCTCTCTGCCCAGATCCTGCCGCCGTGGGCCTCCACGATCGACTTGGCGATGGCCAGACCGAGCCCCGTCCCCTCTTCGCGCCGACGCGGCTTCCCTCGCCCACCATAGAAGCGGTCGAAGACCTGTTCGAGCTCATCCGCTTCGATGCTCGGGCCGTTGTTCCGGACGAGGATCCGGACCCCGGAAGGACGGCCTGTGGCCGCGATCTCGATGCGTCCGCCCTCGGGCGTGTGCCGGAGGGCGTTCCTGAGTAGATTGCCCATTACCTGGCTCATTCGGTCGGGATCGTACTCGACATCCGGCAAATCCGGCGAAGTCTCAACGATCAGGCTTATACCCCTGGCGCGGGCTTGTGGAAGATAGGCCGCGGCGGTCCGTTCGAGCAGCCCACTCACGGGCTGGGCCTGCAGACTCAATGCGAGCTCACCCGCCTCGGACATCGACAGCGTGCGCAAATCCTCCACCAGACGATTCAGGTGATTGGCCTCGTCGTGGATGATGTGGAAGGTCTCCGGCGTCGGAGGAAGTACGCCTTCGCTCAGGGCTTCGGCGTGACCGAGGATCACGCTCAGGGGAGTTCGAAGCTCGTGTGCAATGTCGGCGGTCATTCGCTGGCGAAGTTCGCGCCCCCGGGCCAGGCTTTCATTCATGTTATTGAAGGCCCGGGCGAGGGCTCCCAACTCGTCTCCGGTGCGGATCGGCACCGGCTCGGCGAGTGTGCCTTGGGCCACGGCATGAGTGGCGACGGTGAGCTCACGCAGCGTCCGGGTCAGTGATCGGACGAGGAAGATCCCCAGGGCGAGGGAGAGCGCCGCACCGCCTACGCCCGCCAAGAGCAGGTTGCGGTTGATACGATCCATGAAACCGCCCGGAGCCCGCCGGATGCCAAATCCCTCCGGCCCAGGGATCATGGTCCCAACAACGCGGTCGCCGACGACGATAGACTGTCCTTCCACACTCTGAACGTCAGGGGGATGGTTGAAGCCCGACGGGGGACCTTGCGGGAAGACAACCCCGCCGTTCTCGTCCAACAGGATGAAGGCGCCGCGGGAGGTCGGCCAGGTACCATCGGGGCTTCCTAGGATCGTAGAGTCGACGCCTGTCCATTCGCCCTTCGTGTTGTAGTAGTCCGTCAGACGGGCGACCAGGGTCTCGCGGTTCTGCGCCTCGACGTACACGTCGAACTCGTGGGCAACGACTCGACCGGCGAGGATCGCCAGCAGGACGATCCCGGGCAGGCTAGCGAGGAAGAAAGCCAGCACGAGCTTAGCGCTGAGCGATCTCATTCTTGAGCCTCGTCGCTGAACCGGTAACCGACACCGTAGACCGTCTCGATGTAGCGCGACTTCCGCGGCTCGGCTTCGATCTTCGCTCGCAGGTTCTTGATGTGAAGATCGATCGAGCGTTCATAGCCTTTGAAGGCCATACCGTGTAGGTGATCGAGCAATTCGAACCGGGTGAACACTTTCCCGGGAACCGACATCAGGCAGGCCAGGAGCTCGAACTCGGACGGCGTCAGATCGACCTGCCTGTCCTTCACCGTGACGCGCCGCATCTGTCTGTCGAGTTTGAGGCTTCCAGCTTGGAGGGCCTCAGGGCCTGGCGCCTCTCTGCCCGCCCTCCGCAGTACGGCTCGGGCCCGGGCAACGAGCTCCCGCGGGCTGAAAGGCTTGGTGACGTAGTCATCGGCGCCCAGCTCAAGGCCGACGACCTTGTCGCTTTCTTCGATGCGAGCCGTCAGCAGGATCACCGGGGTGGCGTTCTCTTTGCGGTGCAGATGCAAGAACTCGATCCCATCCATCTCCGGCATCATGACGTCCAGCAAGATCAATCCCGGATTCTCA
>MGOM01000008.1:47195-50601 GCA_001797105.1 Chloroflexi bacterium RBG_19FT_COMBO_62_14 | reverse complement strand
GCCGTGACCACCCGGAATCCTTGTTGAGCCAGGTAGGCCTTCAGGAGCGACCGGACCCTCTCCTCATCGTCGACCACCAGGACCGTTGTCGCCACGGCTATCTCCGCCTTCCTGCCTCTGCCCGCCAGCCCCTGCCTCGAATGCGGCCTATCTTCCCGCGGCGTTCGAGCAGGTCCTTCTCGACCAGATCGATCGCTGGAGCCCGGACAAAGAGATGATCTCCGCCATGCTCGCCAATCGAGGCGCGGCCCTACGAGCCGCGTCGAGAACGCTTGGCCGCTGGACGTTCCGGCTCTTGTTCGTGAAGTTGGCGATGCCAGGCCTCGAAAGAGGCCGGCACTTCCGATTCACCGATCATGTCCTGCCTGCTCGGCTGGGACGGCTGCCGCCAGACTCCGCCCAGAAGCCACCCGACGAGCAGGCCGAGACCGAAGATGAGCAACGGCCCGGTCCAACCGATGAACCGGAGGCCGATACCGCGCCCGTACCCGGGCATCAATCCGAAATGCCGAGGCATCTCAAAGAACCGGCCCCCATCCCCCATTCTCCCCCAGGAGGGGTCGAAGCCTGCCATGCCGGGGCCAAAGCCGGTGCGGTAGAGCAAGCCTACCCCGACGGCGATCACACCCAGCACGATCACCCCAACCAGTGCCCAGAGCAAGATCCTTCTCGCACTCATTTCATCTCACCTTTCATGTGTGTGGTCCAATCTGGACGATTCGAGAATCCTCGATCGAGATGGGCAACATCATCTCATCGATCTTCACCCTGCACTGTGCAGCGTGAAGGACCTTTTCCATACCGGACATCATCCTCCATTCGGTGCAGGCGCCGGCGCGCCGCCCGTCTTCTGTTGCAGGAAACGGATCAATACGTTGACCAGGCCAGGGTTCAGACTGGACGTGCCACCCCGCTGAGCCCTCAAAGTGGCGAAGGCCTCGGGGTTCGGTGTCTGACCCGGGGCAAGGCCGCCAAAACCGCTGCCACCGCCGGAAAGGCCTCCTCCACCGCCGGGGAAGGCTCCGCCCCCGCCGTCAAACGGAACTATAAGACCGCCACCCGCTCCGGGCTGGCCGGTCTGTGCGCCGTTCGGGGACGGCGTCCCATCGTCGCCTCCCGGCCCGCCGCGCTCGCTGAAGATCGTCTGCATGTCTGAGGCAGTCAGTTCCATGTCGGCGATCCCCTTGAGTTGATCGGCCGTCATGCTCTCTTCGATCTGAGACACCAGCGCCTCGCGCTCCTGCTGAGCCGAGGTCTCGCTCGACAGCAAGGTGCGGTAGGCTTGCCACAGCGGCACGAGCTCTTGAGCTTGGTCGGCCGAGATCGCCAGGTCGGTCTCTTCAAGCTTGAAGGTCCCGACGATGAGCTGGGTCACGACCGGAAGTGCATTGGAGTAGCTCTCGCTAAGGCTCTCCCCGGGGCTGCCTCCGCCCGAGCCAGCGGCCAGACCGCCGGCTGCGCAGCCGGCGAGGGCCGTCACCACAATCACACACAGTGTCCCGTAAATCAATCGTCTCATACGACACCTCTCTGAGCGAGGACCGAGTGCCGCCAGACTCTCCCGACCTGTGCCGAGGTGCACGCCGACGCGTGCTCCTGCGCCCTCCATCCCCGTCTCCCGTCTCCCGTCTCCCGTCCCCCCGTCGCCCGTCCGCCGTCCATCGTCCATCGTCCGTCTGCCGTCCATCGTCAGTCGTCCATCACTCATACCTCAGCGCTTCGATCGGATCGAGCTGAGCTGCCTTGTTGGCCGGGTAGTACCCGAAAAAGATCCCGATTGCAGCCGCCGAGGCGAAAGCGAGAAATACCGACGATGGCAGGACAACGGTCCGGAAATCACCCAGGCTTCCAAAGATGGCCGACCCCCCCACCCCGACTACGACACCGATTAGGCCGCCCACCAGACTCAGCACCAGGGCTTCGGCCAGGAACTGAAGTCGGACATCCCCTGGAGTGGCGCCGACGGCCTGGCGGATACCGATTTCTCGCGTCCGCTCGGTCACGCTTACAAGCATGATGTTCATGATCCCGATCCCTCCAACCAAGAGCGAGACACTCGCCACCCAGGCCAGCAAGGACCGGAAGGCCGACGAGGTCGCTTCCTGGGTTTCGATGACGTCTTGTTGGGTGCTGATGCTGTACGGCAGTTCATCCACGGTTGTGTCATGGCGTTTCGCAAGCAGAATCTGGATTTGAAACGTGATCTTGGCTATGTCGTCTTTATCGTCGACTTTCACGAATATCGTGGTCACTCTCTCGCCAATCGCTCGGGCGAACTGGGAAGGTGTGAACTTCTGAAAGACGACGGTTATCGGAGTGAAGATGCGGTTGTCAAAGTCAGTCCCGCCGACCACTCCCTTCTCGGCGGTGACGCCGATGACTGTGAGCTTCGTCGATCCAACGGTCACCATCTGTCCGACGGCGCCCCCGTCAGGGAAGAGGTCCTGGGCGATGCCGTAACCCAGCACAGCGACTTTGATTGTCCGATCGACCTCGCGGGAATTGAAGTATCGGCCTTCGGCCACAGTCAGATCGCGCACCGTTGGATAGTCGGCCGTTGTCCCGAGCAGCGGGACGCCATCGATGGAAACATTGCCCACCTTCACGAGCTGTGTGCTGCCGCGTTCCGTCGAAACACCGGCAATGCCCGAAACGGATGTCGCGATGGCATCGACATCGTCAAAGGTCAGGAAGTCGCTGCTGCCTCCCGGGCCGCCGGCACTCGGCCCGCCACGGCTCAGGTTGGGTGTGATGAAGAGCAAGTTCGTTCCCAGACTCTCGATCCGCTCGGAGATGGTTGCTTCCGTCCCGGCGCTGATCGCCACCATGGCGATCACCGCCGCCACGCCGATGATGACGCCGAGCATGGTGAGCAGCGATCTCAGTTTGTTACTGCTTAGGCCCTCCCAGGCGATTCGAAAGATAGTAGACAGGTTCATGTGGACTGGCCTATGGACCCCTTCCAGGCAGGCGTCGGCCGTTCTCTTCCACCCTCTCGACCCGTCCGTCGCGCAAATGGATGACTCTTTCGGCGTGGGCGGACATTTCCGCCGAGTGGGTGACCATAATGATGGTCCCACCCTTTTGATGTAGCTCGCCCAGCAGGTCCATGATCTCGGTGCTTGAGGCGCTGTCCAGGTTCCCGGTTGGTTCATCCGCCAGGATCAACGCCGGGTCGTTCACCAGCGCCCGGGCGATGGCCACCCGTTGCTGCTGCCCGCCGGAAAGCTCGTGCGGCCTGTGGTTGGCCCTACCCGCCAGGCCGACGGCTTCCAGCGCCCGGCGGCCATGCTCTAGTCGATCATCGGCGTTGAGCATCCCATTGCGGCTGTAGATCATCGGCAGAAGGACGTTCTCGAGCGCGGTCGCCCTCGGCAGCAGGTTGTAGGACTGGAATATGAAACCG
>MGOM01000008.1:45085-47155 GCA_001797105.1 Chloroflexi bacterium RBG_19FT_COMBO_62_14 | reverse complement strand
GCTGACTCACTTCTTCCCCGGCGAGCCAGTATTGCCCTTCGCTCGGCCGGTCCAGGCAGCCGATAATGTGCATCAGCGTGCTCTTGCCGGATCCCGAAGGACCCATGATCGCCACGAACGAGCCCTGGTCGATGCGAATACTCACCCCGTCGAGCGCGGCGATCCTGGCTTCGCCCATCCCGTAGGATTTGCGGACATCGATGGTTTCGACGATCGCCTCTGCGCTCATTGGCCGGTTTCCACGACGCCGGTTGAGACGATCTCACCTTCTTCAAGGCCGGAGACGATTTCGGCCGAGGTAAGGTCCATCAGCCCGACTTCAACCGTTCGGAGTTTCAACTGACCGTCTTCCAGCACGAATACTCCATACTGCCCGGCAGAAAGCTCGCGCAAGGCGTCGACCGATACAAGCAGGGCGTTCGTCGCTCTGGCGCTGATGACGTCAACGGTTGCGCTCAGACCAACCGGCAATTGCGCCGGAAGCGCCGGATCGTTGGCATCGAGCTCAATGATGATTTGTACGGCCGAGACCCCCTCGAAGGTCACGAGCTCCGGATAGACTTCCGTCACCTGGCCGGTCAGCGTCAGATCGGGGTAGGCGTCGAAGACAACATCGGCTTCATTGCCCACTGCGACCATCGTCAAGTCCGATTCGTCCAGGTATACGTTGAGGGTGGGCTGACTGAGATCGGCCAGGCTGATCGCGGATCCTTCCCCCGATTCCCCTCCTACAATCAAATCGAGAGAAGTGACCGTGCCGGGAATCGGAGCGACAATCTGCGTCGCTTCCAGCTCGGTTTCTGCACTCTCAACGCTGAGCTTGGCCTGGCGCAACTGGAGAAGGGCCTGGCTCGGAGATGCGTCTGCGTCCTCCGCTGTGGAATTCCCGGTCAGCTCATGGAGGTACGCCTGAGCACTGGCGACCGTGGCCTCGGCCTGGGCGACGGCTGCTTCGAGTTGTGCTTCCTCGATCTCCGTCGGCTTTCCGGTGTACCAGTTCAGATTCCCCAAAGCGGTGTAGTAGGCCGTTCTAGCGGTTCCCAGCTGGCTCGCCGCGGCCACCCGAGAGGGATCGTCGGAAGAGCGCCACGCCTGTCCGTCGTAATTCTCTTGGGCGCTCTCGAATTGACTCTGGGCTATGTCGAGCTGCGCTTGAGCGTAGTCCAGGGTCTCGGACGTCGCCCGATGTCCCGGCTGGTTGACCTGCCACTTGTACGTCGCGTCCTTCAGCTCAGCCTGAGCATCCGCCAATGCTGCCTGGGCATCGGCGATCGCCTGCGCACCGGTGAGGGACTGCAGGTTCAGCTCGGCTTGGACCAAGTCGATTCTGGCCGAGGTGTCATCCACTTTGGCCAGAACCTCACCCTCCTCGACATGGTCGCCGACTTCCACAAGAACCTCTGAGACCTGCTCGCTCGTCCGGAATCCGAGGTCAATGGTCCTGGCGGCGATCAGGGTCCCCGATCCGGTGGCCGAGACGACAATGCTCCCGGTCCGGACGGTCGCAGTCTGAAGTTGAGGTTCTACTGCAGCCTGTGCTTGACGTGTTCGAGCGTAGTAGGCGTACCCGCCTCCCACCAAGACGATCACCACCATGGCGATCGTCACAGTCCGCCAACGTTTTCGAAGCATGATTGTCGTAATCCCTTCAATGTTGATGCCCGACCACGCTGAACTGTAGCAGAGCGGCGTAAAGGGTTGGTGTGGCTCTTGTGTAGGGAATATGTAGACGCACGTGGGTATCCGACCCATGTCAACACCATCAGCCCTCGGCTTTCTTCAAGTGCGCTGACGTCGGCATCTGCCTCTCGGTCCCCGATCAGGGGTGAATAAGCCAGAGTGGGACGTCGGCACAGATGCGCTGTGCCGACGTCCCACTCTGACTTCTCCTTCCGCCGGCCACAATCCCGGCAAGGGAACGGCCTACAAAGGCCGGCGGAGGGAGAGGAAGGGATAGGGGCCTTAAGCCCGGCCGGGACCTCTATCCCCTCCCATTCAGCTCCCTGAAGCGACATCAATGCCAGGCGAAGCCTCCGCCTCCATTTCGTAGCCGCTCGGCCAGGAGACTTC
>MGOM01000008.1:35374-44912 GCA_001797105.1 Chloroflexi bacterium RBG_19FT_COMBO_62_14 | reverse complement strand
CCGGTCCGTCGATAGACGCAGGCTTCGGCATATTCGCGATAGTGCGCCTGCCCCGGGCCGCGGGAGGCCGTGATGACCATCGTTTCCGGGTCGCCCGAGTCGACCGCCAATCCCCACAAGTAATGATGGCGCAGCCCGGCATCGGCCGGGCCCCACGTCTGGCCTGCATCACGGCTCTCGGCGAAGCCGCCACCCGCGACTTCGTAGACCCGGCCAGGCGCCAAGGCATGGGTGCGCAACACATGCGCGTCGTGCTGTGAGCCAGGCTTCCGATCTTCCCAGGTCAGCCCGCCGTCCAGGCTCCGCATGACTCCCCCGAGCTCGATCCCGACGAAGATCCGTTCCGGCTCAATCGGATCGGGGGCGATCCAACGAACATGGCTCGTCGATGGGCGAGGCGGGAAGCTCCAGGTCGGGGCGGAGGGCAGATCCTTCAGGCTCGCCCGCTCTTGCCATGTGCGCCCGCCGTCTTCCGAGCGGAAGAGGGCGCTCGGCTCGGTGCCCGCCCAGATCACACCGTGCCCACCCTGCCGCTCGGCGGCGCTGACGGCGACGGACATGACTTGGGGATGCGCGATCCCTTCCCCGGCCGGCGACCAGGTTTCACCGCCATCGGCGCTCAGCCACAGGCCCTGGCCGAACGTCCCACAGAAGACTCGCGCCGCGTCCAGCGGATCGACGGCGACGCAGTCGGTCGGGAGACCGACCAACTTGAGCGCGGCGTTCCACTCTCCGCCGCGCTCGGTCAATAGGACGAGCTCCCGGCCTGTCGTGACGTACATCCGTGTAGTTGTGGACTTCATCGAGCTCCCTGTACTCATGATTTCCGTGACGCGTGTTCGGTCTACCAACCCCGTCACACATCCGCAGCGGATCTGATCCGCCGCAGAGCGTGTGCACAAAACCACATGCGTCTCTGACGAGACTGAGCTGTAACCTTAACCCTCCATGCCCCAAGCATGTCTCAACCAACTTGAAGGGGAGAAAAGCCCGAGTGGGATGGCGGATCAGCCAAGCTGATCCGCCATCCCACTCGGGCTTCTTTCCTCCGGCTGAGGCCCCAGGATCGAACAACCGAAGCCATGGGAGACGGTCCTCAAGCTGCAGATCTTGCTGACGATCTAGACCTTCACCAAGAACGCCGTGAAGTACATGATCGCCAACCCGAGCAGGAACCCGACCAGGTTGAACCAGGAGACGAGGGGCGTACCATCCCTTCGACTGTCGCGTTGCAGCAACCTCCCGACTTCGACAATCACCTGCCAGATCGCCCCCGCGCCCAGCCCAAGGAAGATCGTCGCCAAGACCGGCGAAAAGGCGAAACCTCCGATCCAGGTGCCGGCGACGGCCGGAGCGCCGGCCAGGAATGCCAGCCCGGCGAAGTGAGTCCACGCCGGCGATGGTTCTGGGGCGGTTTCTTCCAGTTCGTTGCTCGTCTTGCGGGCCGGGATCAAGGGCGCCACGATCCCGATCCCCTCGGTGATGTTATGCAGGGTGAAACCGACCACCAGGAAAGAGCCGAGGGCCCCCGCGCCAAGCGCAAAGGCGGCCCCGATCGCCAGGCCCTCGCCCAAGTTGTGCAACCCGATGCCGAGCGCGATCAATCCCGCCAGATAGACGCGCGCCCTGGCTGGATCCGTCTCACCGGTCGAGGCCCTGGATGAGCCGATGGCGACCAGGACCAACCAGGCCAAGAGAGCCGAGAACAGCATCAGCGGTACCCCCTGGAAGGCGCCGGGGAGCTCGCTCCCGACCTCCAGTCCCTCCAGAAGCGTGTCGATGAGCAGAAACACAAGAAGCCCGATCGTGAGCGAGAGGATTGCGCCCATCCAGCGGCGCTCCAGCCGGCGCATGGCCGGATACCACAACATCCCCAGGACCACAGGGATGATGCCGACGTATATCCCGACCAGCCCGTAGGCCAGGAACTGCCTCACCCCCGGTAAGGGCGTCGGTACAGCCGCCTCGACGAGACCCTCGAATGCCAGTCCGGTCGAAGTCAAAACCCGTATCAGGTTTGGCTCGCCGGTCACCCATGGATAGTGGATGTCGAGCTCCGCCCGACCCAGGCGTGGGATCGTGTTCGAGGGGGTCATGCCGAACGACCAGTAGGCCTGGTCCACCTGGACTTGCGATACGGTCACCTCCGCCGGGCCGCCGTTGACCAGGGTCACCCGGAACCCGTCCTGGGTGACTTGTATCCGATCGAAGGTCAACTCTTCCGCCGGCGGAATATTGCTGCGGAATAGTGCCAGCGGGTTGCCAAAGGTGAAGACCGACAGGAGCAAGCCCAGGGCCACCAACGGGACGAGAGCGGCGAGCCAGATGGGAACCTGGCGGCCCATGACCGTTACCGCAGAGGTTGGGCGACTCGTCGGTGTATCCATCAAAGGCTATCCCGTCACCTGGAAGAAACCCATCCAACCCAACTCGGCGAATTCGCTTTGATGGGCATGGAACATGTAGTTCCCGGGCTCAAACCCGGCGAAGCTGAACTCGAGAATCCCGCGCTGCGCCTGGCACTGCATCACCGTGTCCACGGTCCGCAGCGTCGGTTGAAGAGTCGTCCCATGATCGTAGTAGTCGAAGAAGTTCGCATGAATATGGATGGAGTTGAGCGGATCGAACTCGGTGATATTGATCAGGTACAGTCGTTGCAATTGATCGCGGCGGATTTCAATCGGATTGTGCATGAACGCAAATGCTACCGTGTTGACCGCATAAACCTCGTTCTCATCGTCGAAGTTGGTGTCGAAGGCATTCATCACCATGACCATTTCGTGAACCGCAGAGTTCTCCTCGTAGTTGTGGTTTCGCGACATGGCCGCCAGCCGATCTCCCCCTGCGTGCTTCTCAGGGTCGGGATCGATGACGAACGCCCCGTAAAGACCCTTGTGGATGTGTCGCTTGAGCGGGACGGAATGGCAGTGATACAAATGGCAGCCGAAGGGATAGGCATCGAACTCATACACAGTCCGATCCCCTGGCTGGACCATGCCCGCCCCTGCTCCCGGAACGCCGTCCATCGAGGCAGCGTGGATCCCGTGGAAATGCATCGTGTGCGGATGGCTACTTCCATTCGAAAAAGTGATCCGGATGTGGTCGCCTTCCACGCAGCGCAAGCTAGGCCCAGGAACCCGGCCGTTGTAAGTCCAAGCGGGGAACATGACGCCCGGCGCGATCTCAATCTCTTTGTCCAGGGCAACGATGTTGTATTCGCGCAGCGTCTGACCGTTCGGCATCACACTCACTGTCCCGTAGTCAAAGTCTGTTAGCATGTCCGTCGGATTGAAACCATTGCGCACGTGGTCCACTTCACCGACAACACCAAAACCCCCGTGTTCGGCATGGTCCCCGGGGTTGTCCACCTGCGGCACCGGGCAGAAGAGCGTCTGCGTTTCCTCGACCGGTCTGGGCACAATCCGGCCCGACTCGAGAACCGCCCCGGCAAGCCCTCCCGCCAGCAGGCCGGTCTTGATGAAACCTCGGCGGGACAAACGCGGCCGGCTCTGCTCACCCTCAGCCATTGGTAGAGCTCCTCGATGCTTCCTCGGCTTGCAGTACGTAGACCCGATCGGTCACGCTCCGGCCCAGTGCGTGTGTCGTGGGCTCCTCAGCCACTCGCACATGGAGCGGACCGTCAAACGGACCTCTGTCCGTGACCTCGATGGGGGTCGAGAGCCGGAGACCAATCTGATCCAGGTAGCGCAGGATGGCCGGGTCCTGATCGGATACTCGGCAGACGACGGCCACGCTCCCTTCAGGGAGCTCGCTCAGGCGGATCTCCTGTCTCTTGTTGATGGTCCCATCGCGAGCAGGGATCGGCTGCCCGTGAGGATCGAGCTCGGGGTAGCCAAGTTTCTGGGCGATCCGATCCTCCAAGGCTTCGGAGATGACGTGTTCCAGCTGGTCGGCCTCGTGGTTGACCTCATCCCAGGGGAAATCGAGAGCCTCGGATAGGTAGCTCTCAATCAGCCTGTGATGGCGGATGACCTCGAGGGCCACTTTCTCGCCGGCGGGTGTCAGGCGGACACCCTGGTAGCGGAGGTACTCGACCAACCCTGGCTTGGTGGAGGCCATTTTCTGGAGCATGCCGGTGACCGAAGGCCGGGCGAGGCCCAGTCGATCCGCCAGTAGCGAGGTTGTTACCGGCTCCGGAGCGCATTCCTCCGCAAGTTCGTAGATCGCCTTGAGGTAGTCCTGAATGGACGAGGAGGGAGTTTTCAATGCCTTATTCCATTATTAGTCTTACCTAACTTATGGAAGATTATAAAGCGGATCAAACGGACCGTCAATAGCCAATTCACCCGCCGATCAATAGACGGCGAGGCCGGCAGGGGTTAGCTCTCCCAATTCCGTTCAAGACGCCTTAAAATGGGCGTAAGCCATGGGCGGGTCTGTTTCTGCAACATCTCACCTTGCGGCATGGCCCGTGATGGTGCCGGGATCGTGTGCCTTGGAGGCTCCTGGCTGCTCCACCAACAAGAATGAGTAGTGTGTTCCCCACAGCGGGCCTAAGCATGCCCTTGGACTCCGGGAGAATCGATGAAGAAGCAGACTAGACGGGAGCTCCGCCGAGCCCGACAACAGAGAGCGCGCTCTCGATCCCTATGGATCTGGGGCGGGGTTGGCCTCGGCGTCATCGTTGTAATCGCCGCGGTCGTTGCCTTGAACCGTTCACGGCAGACTGATGCCGGTGGGAGTCTGTCGGCGCCCGTTGGCGAAGCGGTGGCTATACTCCCCTCAGACCACGTGGAACCGGGAACGGACCCGGGGCCTTACAACTCTGACCCCCCCACGTCAGGCCGGCACTACGCCGCCGAATACAACGCTGGCTTCTACGAAGAGACCTCTCCCGAAGCGTCCGAGAAGTACCCGGAGGGGTATCTGGTCCACAACCTCGAACATGGCTACGTGATCTTCTGGTACAACTGCACACTCCTTGACCAGACCGGCTGCGCGACCCTCAAAGATCAGATCAGACAGGTGATGTCTGCATTCGACAGCTTCAAAGTGATTGCCTTTCCGCGCGCCTCCATCGATGCATCGTTAGTAATGACTTCGTGGGGACGCATCCAGCGATTCGAGACGTTCGACGGCGATCTGGCGAGGGAATTCGTGCGAGCCAACCAGAACAAGGCGCCGGAGCCTAATGCGCCCTGAACCACGCGACCCCCAGCGAGGAGCCCGATCAACCAAACGCCCGGTTAAGCCGGGCGTTCCGCTTCGTTCCGATACGGTCGAGGTCCAGAATCTGCTCCGACCTATGTTGGTTTCACATCGGCGTGGCCTCCGACGAATTCCTGCTGGATGCGGCTGCCTGCCGGTGCGCCATGGCCTCGGCCGCAACCAGCACCACGAGTGCGACCACCTGCGCGATCCGGATTCCCCCCGGGAGCAACAGGCTGTCGCCGCGGAAGGCCTCCAGGAACAGGCGGGAGAACGAGGCTAATGCGACCCAGACGAGGAAGGTGGCGCCGGTGCCAGTCGACATCCGACCCGCGTGCAGGATCGCAATCAGCACGAGACCGGCAGCCAGGGTTTCGTAGACCTGCGAGGGGTGCCGGAGTTCGCCCCAGAGGTTGATGGCCCAAGGCACGCTTGTCGGCGAGCCAAAGGCGTCTCCGCTGGCCATATGGGAGATGCCCAAGAAAACGCTGAAGACCGCCAGCCCCGGGGACAGGGCATCCATCGTCCGCCAGAACGGAAGCTGCTTCCGCTGCCCGAAGATCCAACCCGCGATGATCCCGGTCAGCAGTCCCGCCGACGGTGACAACGCAGCCGGCTGAAGGGAAATCAGGCCGGTGGGATCCTCGAGGTATACATCCAGGTAGCGAGCGGCGTAGCCCAGCCTAGCGCCGACGACCCCGGCGGCGAGGGCCAGGAGTACAAGTTTTTGGAGCGTCGGGATCGGCAAATCGAGTCGAGCCGCCTGCCTGTCGACCGCGTTCGTGCCCAACCACACACCCGCCAGGAGCAGCAAGCCGGGTAGTTGGATCGCCAGAGGTCCTATCTGCAGAATCGGAAGCATCAGCGCCGCTCGTCGAGGAGCTCTGCCACGGCGGTGCGTATCGTGGCCTCACTCATCGGCCCGCCGATCACCACCTTCCGAATGACGCCATCGGCATCGACGAAGAAGGTTGAGGGCAGCGCCCGCAACTGATACCGGCGTGCGGCCTCCCCCTCCGCGTCGACCAGGATCGGGAAGGTCAGGTCGTATCGCTCGACGAAAGACCTCGCCTCTGTCAGGCTGTCCTGATAGGTCGTGTTAACGGCGAGCAGCTCCACCCCTTCGCTCCTCATCTCCCGATACACCCGTTCCAGCGCCGGCATCTCCTCACGGCAAGGCGGACACCAGGATGCCCAGAAGTTAATGACGACGACCTGACCTCGCAGGTCGGAGAGACTCACAACCTCCCCCTCAAGCTCCTCCAGCGTGAATCCAGGTGCGCTAAACCCCTGGCGAGGACTGGGAATGCGGCCAGCGGTCATCGATGAGAAGGGGTCCTTCGAGACTGCAATCCATCCAGACCCGACGAGCAACGTCGCTGTCATCAGCATTCGCCAGCGAAAGGTGATTTGAAACCAGGAGAGCATAGGCCTCATCAAGATCCCCTCAGACTAAGTGTAGGAAAGAAGTAGGGCGCGCCCCGAATCCCCGGCGAGGCAGTCCGAGTCGGCATTCAGGAGAGCCGCGGCTTTGCCCTTACGCGGATTCCAGCCCGTGAGCCATGAGGAGTTCTGCCTCAGACAGGATCGCCCGTGTCGCACCGTCGGCGACGATGACCCCGGCGTCGATCAAGATGGTCCTCGAAGAAAGTTCGGCCACTAGCCGCATGTCGTGGGTCGAGATCAGCATGGTCTGCGGCAGGTCTTTCAGCAGATGTACCAGGCCTCGGCGCGAGCGCGGGTCGAGCCCCGAGGTAGGCTCATCCAGCGCCAGGATCTCCGGCTCCATCGAAAGAACAGTGGCGATCGCCACGCGTTTCTTCTCGCCCACGCTCAGATGGTGAGGGACGCGCCCTTCACTGCCTTGCATCCCGACCGCGGCCAGTGCCTGCCTCACCCGCCCTTGAACCTCACTCTCCGGAAGCCCCATGTAGAGTGGACCGAAGGCCACGTCCTCAAAGACGGTCTGCGAGAAGAGTTGATCATCCGGATCCTGGAACACGAGCCCCACCGCCGCCCGGACCTCGGCCAGGGTCGACTCCGAGACGCGCGTGCCGCAAACGAAGATCTCTCCGTCACCATGCAGAATCCCATTCATATGCAGCATCAGCGTTGACTTGCCCGCACCGTTAGGACCGACCAGAGCGACCTTCTCTCCGGGAGCGATATACAGATCGATCCCGTTCAGGGCAAGCACCCCGTCCGGGTAGGCGAAGCGGAGGTTACGAATATCGATCGTATGGTGCATCGGCTCAAACCAGCACTACGGGCAGCAATGTCGCACTGAGCGCGATCCCACTCGCACCGAGCACGACCCAATCGGCGCGCCTCATCCGGAAGCGGCTCAGCGGCCTTGGATGTCCGTCATACCCGCGCGAGCGCATCGAGGCGAAGACGCGTTCGCTTCGCTCGATCGCACGCAAGAACAGGCCCCCGATCATCGAGCCCGCCACCCGGCCATGCCAGCCGACAGACGGCCGCCTGCGGCCGATGGCTGAGCCGCTCCGAGCCGCCCGGGCGCGCAGCATCCGCAAGGCCTCATCGGCAACCACGAAGAGGTAGCGATACATCAAACCGATAATCCCGACCAGCGTCAGGGGAACGCCCAGCGCACCGAGTCCCCATAGCAGGTCCGGGAAGCGGGTAGTGGCAGTCAAGAGGATCGCGGCCTGGACCGCCATCCACATCCGGATCAAGATGCTGAAGAAACGGACCAGGCCGGGCGCCGAGGCCGTCCATCCGAGCCAGGGGACGGAGAACAGCACGCTGCCAGGCGTTGTGAACGGTAGAGCTAAGGCTGCCAGAGCGAAGGGAATCGCCACATAGGATCGCCGGGCAGCGAAGAACCACCCCAGACCAGAGAGCCGGCTGGCGAGTAGGACGAGCCCGAGGAAGATCGAGAATGCCGCCCACGCCCCATTGGGCGTCAGGCCGACCGCCAGGACGTAGCCGACGGCCACGATGACCTTCACCCGTGGATCCAGCCGGTGAACACCGCTCTGCCCGGGGTGATACTGATCTGTAAGGTCGAAATGGAGTGTGCTAATCGGCTATACCCGCCGCCCGATCGTCGCCCGCCCGGCGAACCACGCCGCGACAAAGACGATCAGCGTCCCGATCCCCACGGCCACCATGGTCGTCACCGCCGGGTTGTGGATGATGCCTATCGTGTAGCCGGGCAGGATCGAATAGGGTGCGGACTGCCCTAGACCGAGGAACCTATACTGTCCGGCGACGAACTCGAGGCCGTCAGGAGACGGAGAGGTCAAGGGAGAGAGCGTCGCCACGGTCAGCGCGAGGACCATCCCTGCCACGACCGCCACGGCGCCCCGCCGACCGGGAGCCATCTCTCCGGCCTGGAGGAGTTCGGGGCGGCTGGCCTGCAGAAAGCCAACAGCCCCTGAGGTGACAAAGCCCTCTCCGAGGCCGATCAAGGCGTGAACGCCGGCCATCGCCGGGAGCGCCAGACTCAACGGGCTCGTGCCCGAGGCGGCCAGCTCGATCGATGTGGCGATTGCGCCGACCTCGACCGAGATCCAGGCGGCGACAAAGGCCGCCGCCACGGAAGCGCCGGAAGTCGATCCGATCAGACCGCGCGCGAGCCGGTAGCCGACATATCCCGTGAGGGCAGTGAACACCCCCATGTTGACGATATTCCACCCCATGACCAGCAGGCCGCCGTCCTGAAAGACCAATCCTTGGACGGCAATGACGGCCGTCATGATCAGCGTTGCCGCCCAGGGACCGACGACGATCGCCGCCAGGGCCCCGCCCAGCAAGTGGCCGGACGTCCCGGCCCCCACGGGGAAGTTGATAGCCTGTGCAGCGAAGATGAAGGCCGCCAGCACCCCCATCAGCGGGATCTGTCGTTCGCCGAGATGTCGACGCGTCTGACGGATCGCGACGGTGATGGATAACGCCGCCAGCAACCATCCGATTGCGGAAACGAGCGGTGTCAAGAATCCATCCGGGATGTGTATGGGAACAGGTGAGAGAAGCACAGGTCAACCCCGGCGAATGGTGGCTTGCGGAGCCAGAGACGCAGGCGTGTTATCGAGGCTGGAGCACTCTTCGCACAGGCCGACCAGCGTCAGGTGATCGAGGGCGATCTCGAAACCGGTCTCCCGATGGATCTTGCCCGCCAGGGAAGCCGCGTGCGCCGGATCCAGCGTCAGGGTCTGCCCACAGCGGTCACAGACGAGGTGGCCGTGCAGGTGGTCAGGATCGCGCAGCGAGAAACGTGTCACGCCTCCGGTATCGAACAGATCGACGAGCGACGCCGCGCGCAAGGTCTCCAGTGTTCGATAGATCGTGGCCAGGTTGAGGCCCGGCAGGCGCCCACCGGCGGCCTGGTAAACCTCTTGCGCCG
>MGOM01000008.1:34964-35319 GCA_001797105.1 Chloroflexi bacterium RBG_19FT_COMBO_62_14 | reverse complement strand
GGCGAGCCGTTCGCCACACGACATTGGCAATCCTTTGTTTCTGCGAAGATTCGCAGCTAGATCATAGCTGCAACTGGTGAGCTTGTCAACGATCACCTGCCGGCGCAGGCCGCTGATCCGTGACCAGGTGAACTCCATCGATGAGCGAGAGGGGGATCTTGTAGCCGCACCCTTCATGGGCGCGCACGGGGGGAAGCCTGCGGCCACGAGAACGCGTCGGGCTTGAGTCAACGCAGGTCGGAGATCTGCGCCTACTAGAGCGACGACCCCGGGGAAATGACTAACGCACTATCCACCGGAATCAAGGACAAGGGCCGCCGGGGGCGGCAGCTCCAGCGTCCATTTGCCCGCTTCC
>MGOM01000008.1:30472-34855 GCA_001797105.1 Chloroflexi bacterium RBG_19FT_COMBO_62_14 | reverse complement strand
GGCCCCGCTCCCTGCGCCGAGGACGGCGCAGGCAGGCGAGATCCCTTTCGTCCTGCGCTCAATCCTGTTTACTGAAGAGCCAGATGGCGGGGACCAGGAAGGCCACGCCGAACGCCGCCATCACGGCGATGTTGGTCCCGATCGGATGCAGCGTGAGATCCTGGAGGATCGCAGGCGGCAAACTCTCACGCAGCGCCACGAAACGCAGGGGATCGATCCCATAGGTTACCGGATCGATCTTGGAAACCCACTCCATCCAGAGCGGGACGCCCCGCAATGGGAAGAATGCCCCCGAGAGGAAGAACAGCGGCAGCAAGATGAAGTTCATGATCATGTGAAAGCCCTCCATCGTCCGCTGCCGGGCCGCGATCAGGATCCCGAGTGAGGTCATTACGGCCGCCAGGAGCAGCATCAGCCCAACAAGTGCCGTCACCTGTCCCAGCGTGAGTTTGATACCCAGGATGGGGGCGAAGATGAGCATGAGGATCCCCTGGAACATGGCCACCGTACTCCCGCCGGCCACTTTCCCGAGAGCGACTGCGGTTCGCGAAACGGGGGCGACCATCACTTCCTTCAAGAAGCCGAACTCGCGGTCCCAGACGATCGAGACTGACGAGAAAATCGAGGTGAAAAGGACCGCCATCCCGAGGATGCCCGGGAAGATGAACTGCTTGAAATCAAGCTGACCGGCCCCGAGACCTGTCATAGCCGGTGCCAGGCCGGCTCCAAAGACGAACAGGAAGAGCACTGGTTGGCCGAAGGAGGCCAGGATCCTCGATCGGTCGCGCGAGAAGCGCAGCACGTCCCGATACCATATCGTAAAGGCGCCTTTCAATTCACGCCCAACCGAACCCATGAAGACCGCCTCCTCTCATGTCCGAGCGGCCGCGCTCGGAAGTGTCAGCGCTGGAACATCCGCCGTCTCATTCGCATCCGGTCCTTCCCGCTCGCTTCTTCCTCGCGAATGGCCCGACCGGTGAGTTTGATGAAGACATCCTCGAGCGTCGGCCGACGCAGATTCACGCTCTGGACCTCGACCGGGTTCCCCCCATCGGCGAAGGTGCTGATCATCTGAGGGATGAACTGGTCCCCCTTATCTGTCTCGACGATCACCTGGCCTTCTGGGCCAAGTCGGGTCTGAATGCCCTGAAGTTGAGCCAACTTCGCCATCGCTGCCGCATTGTCCGAGGTCTGCACCGTGACGACATCGCCTCCGACAAGCCCCTTCAGCCCTTCGGGCGTGTCGAGGGCGACGATCTGCCCATGATCGATGATGGCGATGCGGTCGCAATTCTCGGCCTCGTCCATGTAATGGGTCGTCATGAACATAGTGATTCCCCGGCGGTCACGCAGCCGGAATAGATATTCCCAAATGTGACGCCGGGTTTGCGGATCGAGACCGAGGGTCGGTTCATCCAGAAAGAGCACCTTCGGGCGGTGGAGCAAGCCTCGCGAGATCTCCAGCCGGCGTTTCATCCCTCCGGAATAGGTGCGCACGAGATCGTCGGCCTTGTCGGTCAGGTCGACCATCTCCAGGAGCTCATCCGACCGCCGGCGGAAGTCGTCCCTGGCCACGTCGTAGAGCATGGCGTGAAAGCGCAGGTTCTCCCGGCCGGTGAGTTGTTCGTCCAGGCTCGGATCCTGGAAGATCAACCCGATGGACTGGCGTACCGCACCCGGGTCGACGGCGACATCGATCCCGTTCACCTCCGCCCGCCCACCGCTTGGGCGGAGTAGAGTGCACAGCATGTTGATGGTCGTCGTCTTGCCGGCTCCGTTTGGTCCCAGGAAACCGAAGACCTCGTTCTCAGGAACGTCAAAGCTCACCCCACGAACGGCAACGAACTCACCAAACTTCCGGGTGAGGTCTTCGACATGGATCGCGTTCATTCCTCGATACTCCTTGCGTACGGGCTGAGCGCCCTCCGCCGTTCATGGGGAGGCAGATCGGGGTGGCTGAAAACCCGGTGCAAGATCGCCAGTCCACGCACGAGGTTTTCGCAATCCTGGTCCGTTAAACCATCCAGCTGGCTGATCATAGCGTCGGCGGCCACCTTGTGGATGGCGGCCAGGACGGCCCGCCCTTCGTCTGTCAGCGCCAGACGGAGAATCCTGCGGTCGCTCGGGTCGCGCACCCTCACCACCCAGCCGCGCTCGACCAGGGTCGAGATCGAGCGGGAGGTCGTGGGCAGGCTGACCAACTGCCGCTCGGCGATCTCGCTCAGGCTAAATCGTTCACGAGCCAGCATCGTCATCACATGGTAGTGCCCGGGCATGATGGCGTAACCGGAGCGGCGCAACTCGGCCGATACGGTCCGCATGACGTGCGGGATGATCGAAAGGACTTCCTGGGCGGCGTCTTGCTGACAGCTTGTCATGATTCCTTCGCACCCCTAACTATTAGGCCAGCGAATAATACTCCCGGAATTGGATCTGTCAACCCCCGGGAGCTGATTGCCCGGCCGAACTGATCCCACAAGGGTAGAACGATCAGCCCGGCCGGAAGCTGGTGAGCCCCCTGGTTCGGGGACGAAACATCTTGACAGCCGCCCCGACCATGATAGACTCATAGATGATCATCTATGAATAGTGGCGATCCTCTCCAGACCCTGCTCTTCGCTCGCGCCCTGTCGGACGAAACTCGTCAGGAGCTCATGCGCCTGTGCTGCTGCGAGTGGCGCTCCGTCGGTGACTTGGCCAAGGCCGTTGGAGTGACCCAGCCGACGGTCTCGCACCACTTGGCATTCTTGAAGGAGGCCGGCCTGGTGGATGCCAGGCACGAGGGCCGCCAGACCTTTTACACCTTGAATCAGGATCGCGTCGCCGAGTGCTGCGGCCGGCTGGTGGCCCGCTACGCGCCCGAGGTGGCCATGGAGGCCATCGTTCTTCGGGGCCAGCCAGCTGGAGTCGAGGATAGGAGTCAGTCCTTCCCCGTGCAATCGGACGCCCTAGGGGAGTCGACCCGGAAAGGGATTAAGGATGAGTTCAGACGAGAAGATCCATGAGACTGTACGGGCTTACTACGGACAGAAAGCCAGAGAGCTCACGGCCGGGGAGGGCTGCTGCGCCCCCTCGACATGCGATTGCTCCACATCCTACTCGGGCGAGGCGTTGCTCGATATTCCCGAGGAGATCAGCCTCGGATCCTTCGGCTGCGCCAACCCTCTCACTCATGCCTCCCTGAGGGAGGGTGAGCGGGTTCTTGATCTTGGGTCGGGCGGCGGGCTGGACTGTTTCCTGGCCGCCCGCCAAGTCGGCCCAACCGGCCAGGTGATCGGGGTCGACATGACCGATGAAATGCTGGACCTGGCAACCAGGAACTCCCGCCGCTTGGGCTTCGAGCATGTGGAATTTCGCCACGGCACCATCGAGTCGATCCCAGTCGATGACCAATCCGTCGATGCAGTCCTCTCCAACTGCGTGATCAATCTCTCTCCCGATAAGCCTGAGGTTTTCGCGGAGATCTTCCGCGTGCTGGCCCCGGGAGGGAGGGTCAGCCTGGCCGACATTGTCACGCTCGGGCCTCTCTCATCCGAGTATCTGGACCAGGGGGACAGCTGGGCGGCCTGTGTCGCCGGTGCGCTTACGATCGACGACTATGCTGAGGGTCTCACCCGGGCCGGGTTCACCGATGTCAGCGTACTGCCGGCCGACGGAAGCGACTGGCGCAATGTCGCCCACGGCCACCCGATCTCGGCCTTGATCACGGGGCGCAAACCGGCCCGCAGCAGCTTTCCCTCCGAAGGACCGGGGGCGGGGTAGCCAGTCACGTCTTCACGAGGGTACGTCGAGCGGCCCAGACGCCCGTCCGGCTCAAGCCGGGATGCCGACCCAACCCCTGGGGCAGGGCGGCCGTCCTACGCCCCTCTCGCATAAATCCAATTGAAGTCACCCCTACGTAATATGGGATAATGGCTCTCTGAATTAGAGATGCCCAAGCAAGCCGATTGACGGGTGTCTCTTTAAGTACATCTTGTCTGGTGTTATCCACAAGTCTGGGAGCCGCTGCTGAACCCTGGGCCATCCCCTTCCACGAGGTTGTAAGATGAGCGAGTTGGACGTACAACAGATGGCATGCGCCCGCATCCCAACCGCCGAGGCCGATTTCCGGCTCTACCTTTACCACAACAACCAAGACGACAAGGAACACCTTGCCCTGGTCATGGGAGAGGTGGCCGGCCAGGACGAGATACTCGTGCGTGTGCACTCTGAGTGCTTCACTGGCGACGTTCTGGGCTCGCTCCGGTGTGATTGCGGTGACCAGTTCCACCGGGCGCTGGAGATGATCACGGCGGCGGGTCGGGGCGTTCTGGTCTATCTGCGACAAGAAGGCCGAGGCATCGGTCTTCTCGACAAGCTCCGCTCTTACAATCTGCAGGATGC
>MGOM01000008.1:0-30440 GCA_001797105.1 Chloroflexi bacterium RBG_19FT_COMBO_62_14 | reverse complement strand
TCGGTCACCAGGCCGACGAGCGCGATTACAGCATCGCCGCCAGTATCTTGACCGACCTCGGTGTCAATTCGATCCGGCTGCTGACCAACAATCCAGAGAAGCTCAAGGATTTGAAGGGCCGGGGGGTTGATGTTGCCGATCGAATCCCGCTTCAAACGCCCGTGACCCCGGAGAACGTGGGATACCTGAGAACCAAGATCGTACGCATGCATCACATGCTCAATCTGGGTCACCCGGCGGAGTTCCAGGCCTCATCGGCATCCGGAGTCTGATGCCGGACGCTTTGGAGGAGCTGTCGGACTGGCTGAGCGGCGCGCCCCGGCCGCCAACGCGCCCGCTCGTCACGGTGAGCTATGCCCAGAGCCTCGACGGGAGCATCGCCGCTCCTGGCGGGGGCACATTGAGGCTCAGCGGACCTCAGTCCAGGCGCATGACTCACGTTCTGCGGTCCCTTCACGACTCCATCATGGTGGGAATCGGAACCGTGCTGGCGGATGATCCTCAGCTCACGGTTCGCGAGGTCGAGGGCGAGAACCCGCGTCCCTTCATCGTCGACACCCACTTGCGGACGCCGGTAAGCGCCAGAGTGCTGAGCTCCGGCAAGCCCCCCGTCATCGCCGCCGCTGAGAGCGCCGATGCAAGTGCCCAGGTCGCGTTGGAGGAAGTCGGAGCAGAGGTCGTCCGCGTGCCCGCCTCCCCCGACGGCTGGCTGCAACTCACCTCATTGTTGTCCAGGCTCGAATCATTGGGCGTCACGCGCTTGATGGTTGAAGGTGGGGCCAGGCTGGTCACGAGCTTCCTCAACGCCCGGCTCGTCGACCGGGTCGTGATCACCGTATGCCCATGCCTGGTCGGGGGTTTGAAGGCTGTTGGCATCATCGACCTCACCCAGTTCGGTCACTATCCACGCCTGGTGAATCCGCATTCGGCGTGCTTCGGTGAAGACATCGTCATTTGGGGCGGTGTCGAGTCAGCGTCCCGATGAACCGGTTGGCGGTGTACTTCACGGGTTTGAAGGAAGTGGAGGTCCGGCAAGAGCCGATCCCTGAAGTCTACCCGGGGAGCGTGCTGGTCCAGAGCGAGTGCTCGGCCATCAGCCCCGGGACCGAGATGTTGCTCTACCGGGGACAGGCGCCGCACGATCTCGCCACGGACGACGTGATCCCGGCTCTCGCGGGAGAAATGCGCTTCCCCTTCAAGTACGGCTATGCCTCCGTCGGTGTCGTCACAGAAGTTGGTGAGGGCGTTGACAGATCGTGGGAGGGCCAAAGGGTATTCTCCTTCAACCCTCACGAGACCCACTTTCTCGCCTCCCCCTCCGACCTGATCAGGATCCCGGACAGCCTCCCCACGGAGGATGCTGTGTTCCTGGCCAACATGGAGACAGCGGTTAACTTCCTGCACGATGGCCACCCCCTGGTTGGCGAATCGGTTGCCGTCATCGGCCAGGGGGTTGTCGGGTTGCTCACGACGATGCTGCTAGGCCGCATCCCGCTTGCCGCTTTGATGACGCTGGAACCTGTAGCTCGCCGGCGGGCCGTCTCACGATCGGCCGGGGCGCATGCCAGCTTCGATCCCTCGCTGGAGGGCGTCCAGAACGAAGTTCTGACAGCCTTGAGGCGGATGTCCGCGTCGTCAGGCTTCGACCTCAGCTACGAGGTCTCCGGGTCGCCCGAGGCTCTGAACCTGGCGATCGGTCTCACCGGGGATAGCGGCCGGGTTATCATCGGATCGTGGTACGGCCGAAAGCAAGCTGCTCTGGATCTGGGCGGGCGCTTCCATCGGAGCCGGATCGAATTCAAAAGCAGTCAAGTGTCGACCGTAGATCCTCGCCTTTCCGGCCGCTGGTCGAAATCACGCCGGCTGGCTACGGCCCTTCAGATGCTGACAGTAGCGAAGCCGGCCCAACTCATCACCCACCGCTTCCCGATTGGTGAGGCGTCCCTGGCTTACGATTTGTTGGACAAGCACCCGGATGAGGCGATCCAGGTATTGCTCGAGCATTCCACGTCGAAGAGCGGTTGATACCGATGCCACGAAAGCACTCCGCCGGGAGTAATCCGACCGTGTGGATCACATACTCTTGAGCGAGCGACGCTACCACGGCGATCCGCCGCCCGTTTCTATCGCATTTACCCGCAACAATGCTGCCTGAGGAGCGTTCATGTACAGCCTGGGACTCCGCCGCGACCTGGTCGCCCGCCATTACCTGATCGGCGGCGATTGGGGATCCGAGAACGAGCTCCATCCGCACAACTACCGGATCGAGGTACGGCTGGAAGGCGAGTCCCTCGATCGCCATGGTTTCATCGTCGACCTGGTGGATCTCGAGAGCCACTTGGATCGTCTCATCGCCCGCTATCGCGATCGGACGCTGAACGAGCTGCCGGAGTTTGAAGAGTTGAACCCGAGCCTGGAGCATTTTGCCCGCATCCTCTGCCAGGCATTAGCGGCGGCGCTCGAGCCGACCAGCCTGACGGCCTTCCAGGTCACCATCTGGGAGGACGAAGCCGCCTGGGCGGCCTACCGGCAGGAGGCTTGATGCATCTGGGTCTTGTCATCCACGGAGGCCTCGACCGGCTCTCCGGCGGGTTCTTGTACGATCGCATGCTGGTGCAGCACCTGCAAGCCAGCGGATGGCGGGTCGATGTCTTTGCGCTGCCTTGGGGCAGCTATCTCAGCAGCCTGGCCCTCAATCTTTCCGCCCAGCTCTTGAGTGAGATCGAATCCAGTTCGATTGACTTGCTTGTCGAGGATGAATTGAGTCATCCCTCGCTATTCGCCCTCAACCGCGGGGTCCGCCGGCATATTCAGATACCGATCGTCTCCGTCGTCCATCACTTGCGCTCGGACGAAGGGCGCTCTGCCTGGATGAACCCCTTCTACCGCGTACTCGAGCGAACCTACCTCCGCGGAGTCGATGCCGCAGTCTGTAACAGCTTGGCCACGCAGCGCAGCCTTGAGGCGCTCCTGGACCGTCGGCTGCCGTCAGTCGTCGCCTATCCCGGGCGCGACCCCATTCTCCCGGAGATCGATCCCGAGCAAATACGGACCCGGGCCATTGCAGCGGGCCCGTTGAAGGTCGTGTTCCTTGGGAATGTAATCCCACGCAAGGGCCTTCTGGTGTTGGTCGAGGCACTATCGTCCGTCTCGGCCGGAGATTGGCGTCTTGAGATCATCGGCGACCTGACGGCGGACCCCTCGCACACCCGCCGCCTTCGGCGGGCAATCGAGCAGGCCGGGGTGGCGGATCGAGTGAACCTTGCAGGGCGCCTTGACGGAGCTGCCCTTGGCCGACGTCTGATGGAGTGCCATGTCATGGTCGTACCGGCCTCGTACGAAGGGTTCGGGATCGCGTATCTGGACGGCATGGCCTATGGGCTGCCGGCATTGGCGACGACGGCCGGCGGGGCAGGAGAACTCGTGCGTCACGGTCACAATGGCTATCTGATCCCTCCGAATGACGCCCAGGGCTTGGCCGCCGGTCTGGTCAGCCTGATGAAAGATCGGGGCACGCTGGCCAAGATGGGCCTGGCTGCGCTCGAAACCTATCGGTCACATCCAACCTGGAGTGAGAGTGCAGAGCTCGTCCGTAGGTTCTTGTTCGACTTGCGTGGCGATGTCAGCCGATTTGCCATGGCAGGCCGAAGATCGCCCTATCTCAGAGCCAGAGGAGGCTCCCCATGAGTCGTTCGGCCCTTCGCACAAGCATCATCGTTCTGGGACTGATCACTGCCATCGTCCACCTTGTTCTTCTCAATCTCGGATACATCATGCAAACCGGCAGGCCGGACATTCTATTCACCCTCAATGGCCTCGGATACCTCGGGCTATTGGGAGCCTTTATCATCAATCCCGGCTTCCTTGCCGGTCAGCGCAGGCTACTGCACTACGCGTTCATCGCGTACACGGCTATCACCATCTTGGCGTTCCTGGCCATGGGCGATACAGGGTTGGGCGGCAAACCCTTCAATCCAGTGGGATGGGTGACCAAGATCGATGAGGTGTTGCTGATCCTGGCGCTCTGGCGGAACAACAGCCTCGAGACGGCCGCCTGACACAGGAAGACGGCCGACGCCGAATTCGCCTCAGTACAGGATCACTCGCACGATAGACGGGGCTCGGCGGCGTGAGTCATGTCCGATTCTCCAAACGACAGCTTCATCCGGTATCTGGCGTCGAAAAAGACCGTCGATGATCGCGCGCTGAACGTGCGCGTCCTACGGAGTTTTCGCGACTCGCTGCCCGCCTCGGGCCCGGCCTCGCCCCTCCGAATACTCGAGGTGGGAGGCGGGATCGGAACGATGATCGAGCGACTTCTTGACTGGGGGTTTCTGGCCGACGCTCAGATCACCGCCGTCGACGAGCAAGCCGGATTGCTAATTGAAGCTCGTAGACGATTGACGGACTTCGGCAACGCGCACGAGTACCGCTCGAGTGGTACCGATCCCTCGTCACTCGAGTTGCGGCGCGGTGAACACCTCGTCCGCATCCACTTTGTTGAGCAGGAAGTTCTCGACTTCGCCCGTGGCCATTCCGGTCCACCGGAATGGGATGTCCTTCTGGCGAATGCCTTCCTCGACCTTGTCGATCCGCAGGCGACGCTTCGAGCACTCTCCAGACTCTTGCGAAGGCCGGCGCTCTTGTATCTAACGATCAATTTCGACGGCATGACCCTGTTCATACCTGAGATCGATTCGGAGCTGGATGCGCAGATCGAGGCTTCATATCACCGGACGATGGATGAGAGAATGCGGGATGGACTGCGATCCGGGGGCAGCCGAACCGGGCGAGGGTTGTTCGGCGTGCTGCCCATGGTTGGAGCGGAAATCCTCGATGCCGGGTCCTCAGACTGGATCGTCTTCCCCGATCGATCCGGCTATCCGGCCGATGAGGCCTACTTCCTGCGATGGATCCTGGATTCGCACGAGAGTGCGCTGAGCAAGAGCACCGATCTCGAGCAGACGCGTCTTGTGGAATGGATCGCCGAGCGTCGGCAGCAGCTCGAGCGTGGGGAGTTGATCTACGTCGCCCATCAGATCGACTTCCTTGCCCGCCTCGCCGGGGATCATCCTATCGAGGAGCGGAGGTCGCGCGCGAGCATTTCCCCACAATGGAGGGTTGATCGTTAGACTCCCGTGTGGCCTGGCGGACAGGGCTGCCGCCCGCCTCACCCGCTGCCGTCGCTCAGGCGGCGTCCGAAGGACCCGCCGGCTTGCGGCCGGCACGCTTCCCAGGCGCTAAGACGACCCCCAGCCAGAGCCCGAGCCCTGCGAAGAGCAAGTCACGCGCCCGGATCAACAGCCCCAGTCCCACCCCATCTGCCCGACTGAAACCGAGAGCGCTGACCGCCAGGACCTGGCTGGCTTCGAGCGCTCCGAGTCCGCCGGGAACGGGGAGCAGGAAAGCGAGCCGCGCCGCGGTAAGCACGCCGACAGCCTGGGTCGGACTGACCGAGATCCCGATAAACCTCATCGCCACCCACGCCCCAAGCAGCACAGCCAGCCAGCTAACCAAGGTCAAACCCACGGCGGCGACGAGCCAGAGTGAGCGTCCACGACAGAGCGCACCCACTTGCTCCTCACCTCCGGCAACGGCCTCGGCCAAACGCCGGTAGCCAGGCCACCGTCGGGCGGCGACATGGAAGCGCCTCAGGAGCCATGTCGCCGGGCCCACACCTCGGCAGGACAGCCAGAGATACAAGACGGGCAGGAGGAACAGACCCACCGAGAGCGAGACCAGGGCGGTCCTTGCCGTCGTGGGTATCAGACCGAGATGGAGAACGACCTGGATACCGATCACGAGGAAGGTGAAGTTACCGATCAACTCGAGCGTCTTGTCGAGAAGGACCGAGGCGATCGCTGTTGATGCCGGCAGAGAGTGGCGGCGCGAAAGCAAGTAGATCTGCAGCGGCTCACCGCCGAACTGAGTACCAGGAGTCAGGTAGCTCACGGCAAATGCCGCCAGACGGTAGAGGGCCAGAAAGCGCGAGGGGACAGGATGTCCTTGAGCGCGAAGCACAGCCCACCAACGCCAGCTGAAACTCCACAGGATGAGAAGATCGAGCGCCAGGAGCCCGATCAGTTGACTGACACGTAACCGGCCCAACACTCGGCCGATGTCGGCAAGGGGAATGCCCCGGAGTGCCCATCCGAGAAGCACGAAGACAAGGATCCACTGCAGGATCCGGGCTGACCACCGGCGGAGCTCCGGCCTCATGCCCATTCCCCATGGCTTGCGTCCCGCCAATGAAACCCCTCCGTCATGAAACAACCGTCTTTTCCCCAGCCCGCCGCCCGAGCCAGCGCGGCTCCGGCTGCCAGACTGAAAGCGCACCGCTTCCGAGGATCAAGACACCGATCGTGGCGAGCAGCGCCGCCAGCATTGCCGGGGAAACATCGCTTCCGGCAGCGTGAACAACCAGCGTGCCCAAGACGACGCACGCCGACACGCGGGGTGCCACGCCCAGTGCGATCGCAACAGCGGCCGTGATCTCAGCCAGCCGCACGACGGTGCTGGCCGCCGACATCGGCTCTGGTCCCGCAATCGGCATTGCTCCGGCTGCCCCGGACACGACGAGGATCCGAGGCCGCGTGAGAAGGATGACTTGCACAAAGGCGATCAGGCGCAACGGGACCGGGAGCCAGCGCAGTAGGATACGTTTGAGGACACGGCGGAGCTCCTGGTAGCCTTCGGAGGCAGGATCGATGACCCCCGAAACCACGAACCAGTCACGCGCAAAGCCGGCCAAGAGCGGAATGCCGAACACCAAGCCAGCTAAACTCGTCACAGGCGGTCTCAGAATCGGGACGAGGACCACACTCAGCATTCCCATTTGAAGCCCCGCCAACGGCCGGCGAGCATCGCTGGGGGGCAAGGGGAAGATCGGTCGCCGCGTACGCTCCCTGAGCCAGAGTCCGAAAAGGAACGCATATCGGGCGAGGCCGACCGGAAGGTACCAGACCGGAAGGACCGAATAGTGGATGGCCAATGCCACAGCGATGAGGAGACCCAGCGCATCGAACTCGATATCCAACGCCTCGCCCAACAGAGTCGAGTGATTCGAGATTCGGGCAAGGTAACCATCCAGGTAATCGGCCACATCCGCCAGGACGTAGGTGACGGCCGGGAGCCATCCCAGATCTCCGGCCGGCCTCAGGATCAAGAGGAAACCGGCCAGGCACGCCAAGAGCCAGCCCCGCACGAAGGTGAGACTCGTCCCCGGCCCGAAATCAGCGAGGAGAGTGGTCTCGTCTCGCCGATGATTTCTCCCGAGTCGGTTCCAGACAAAGACGCCCTGGTAAAGCCACACTGTCAGGGCCAGGCCCCCCCATAGCGCAGCCGCACCCGGTCGCCGCGCATACCCGGTGACGACGGCGGCGGCCAGGATCCCGACGACACCCAGGCCTATCAGGGTGCGCCAGCGATGACGTAATCCAGGCAGCAGTGCGTCTTCGTGCAAGGTGATCTGCTTTGAGTGTGGCATTCCCCAGGGAGGTGGTCCAGGCTCCCGGCGATCCTACCACACCCTCCGCCGCTGGCTCTTGGCCTGGAGCGGATGACGAGCTGAGGGAGCGTTGTCTCCAGAATCGGGTACTTCGATCATGACTCCTTGTCTGGAGCGAGGTCGATCCCTCCCGAAAACGACCTTCGCTCTTCCTAAGGCGGAGTCGCCGGCCGGAGAGCCGAGCCTGCGAGGCTTAGCCCGGCCTCGGTCGCCGCACGAGCTTTCAGCAACCGGGACCTCGATGCGGTGGGCCCGCGGAGTCGGGGTAGAATGCAGCTTTATATGAACCGGCTGATGGCGGACCAGCCAAGGAGACCTTGATGCCTTCAGACAGTCTTACTATCAACGACAATCGGACCGGAAAGAGCTACGAAATCCCCATCGAACACGGCACGATCCGCACGATGGACTTGCGGCAGATCAAGCTCGATGCGAATGACTTCGGCCTGATGGGATACGACCCGGCCTTCACCAACACGGCTTCCACCAAGAGCTCTGTGACCTACATCGACGGTGACAAAGGCATCCTCCAATACCGCGGCTATCCGATCGAACAGTTGGCGCAGAAGAGCACATTTCTTGAGGTCGCCTATCTGATCTTCTTCGGCGAGCTCCCCACCCGGGACCAACTCGACAGCTGGGTCCACGACATCACCTACCACACCTATGTGCACGAAAATATCAAGGATCTGATGCACGCCTTCCGCTACGACGCCCATCCGATGGGCATGTTCATTTCCACGCTGGCCGCCCTCTCGACGTTCTATCCCGAGGCACGCAATGTCGATGATCGGGCCGTCCGCCTGTACCAGATCAAGCGTCTGATCGCCAAGGTCCCGACGATCGCCGCTTTCTCTTATCGCCACAATCTCGGTCTTCCCTATGTGTACCCGGACAACAACCTGAGCTACGCCGGAAACTTCTTGTCGATGATGTTCAAGATGGCCGAAGCCAGGTACACACCCAAGCCGGCATTGGAGCGTGCATTGGACGTTCTATTCATCCTGCATGCTGATCACGAGCAGAATTGCAGCACGAATGCAATGCGCTCAATCGGCTCCAGCCGGGTAGACCCGTACAGCGCCATGTCCGGTGCGGTGGCGGCGCTGTTTGGTCCTCTGCACGGGGGCGCCAATGAAGCGGTCTTGAAGATGCTCATGGAGATCGGTGACAAGAAGCACATCCCGGATTTCTTGAAACGAGTTGAGTCCGGGCAAGGGCGACTGATGGGTTTCGGCCACCGGGTGTACAAGAACTATGACCCGCGGGCCAAGATCATCAAGCAGGTCGCCGACGAAGTCTTCGAGGTCACCGGCAGGAACCCTCTGTTGGATGTGGCCCTCGAGTTGGAACGCATTGCCCTCGAGGATGAGTACTTTGTCTCGCGCAAGCTCTATCCGAACGTCGACTTCTATTCGGGGATCATCTATCAGGCGATGGGCCTGCCGGTGACGATGTTTCCGGTGATATTCGCCATCGGGCGGACGGTGGGTTGGCTGGCCCAGTGGGAGGAGATGATCACCGACCAGGAGCAACGGATCGCCCGCCCACGCCAGATCTATCTGGGCGCCGACAAGCGCGATTTTGTGCCCATGAAGGATCGCAAGAACTCCGGGTAGGTCACCCGCGTCAGGTTGCCCAGGATCCTGTTCCTTCGAACCGCGAACTGCACCTCGGTTCACGGTGTCCGTTCCTGGATCTTCTAGCCACGCACGCTACTCGCCGAAACCGACGGCCACCTACTCGGAGGGCCACAGCCGGGGCATCGGCGGGGAAGCCGCCCTCGTTTCGCCTGCGCCCGCCTGTCCTGATCATCGGGAGTGTGATTCCAACGGCCCGACCACATCCAATCTTGCGCCGACCGAGAGGCCGGGCTATGATGCCCTTCACCGATGCTGGCCCTGAGACACCGGTGGGAAGTTAAGCCATGGCGTGCTACACTATGGCCCGGCTGATTCGCTCATGACTCGACGCGAATGGTCAGACGCTTCTCGATGAAGGCTCGCCTGCCTTTGCGATAACGTGATCCTACTAACAACCGACTGGGCCGTGGTCGATTGACCACGGTTGGAGCTATGGACATCTTTCGTCGCTTGTTCCAGAGCCGAGAACCCGCTAAGCCTCAAAAAGACTCCGCTCCCGGCGAGTCCGTGCCCACTGGGGCCGCTTCCTCCCAAGCGGCGCCCACCTCCGGACAGGGTCAGCAGGTGGGGACCGTGGACGAAGCCCAGGCATACCTCGAACGCCTGCAGGCCAAGATCAGCAAACTCGCCGAGGAATTTGCCTCGGGGGTAATCAGCCGGGTTCAGTTCCAGGAACTCTTCGACCACTACCAACGGGAAAGGCGGATGGTCGAGTCCTGGCTCGACACGGCCTCAATGGCCGAGGACTGGAAGCAGGCCGCCACCGAAGGCCGAAGCGTGATCATTCGCAGCCAACATGCCGCGCGAGTCCTGGGCTACTCGATTTATGAGAGCGACTCCGGCATGCCTCTGAAGACGATCGGCCAGTTCGAGCTTGATGCCGCGCTGGTTGTGCCGATGCTCTCGTCTTACCGTTCAGCCACCAAGGAGATCTTCGGCGCCGGGCTGCGTTCCACCGAGATCGAAGGTGGCCAATGGTTGTGCTTTGTCCCAGGGGAATTCACTACTCTAATGACTCTATTCAGCAAAGATCCGGCCGCCCGGCAGCTCGAGATGTTGGAGGAACTCCACCGTCTGTTCGAAATGGCCAATCGGCCCATGCTGAGCAGTCCGCCCGTGGATCCGGAGGCCCTGGCACTGCCGCATATCTCCTTCCTCGGCTCCGCCGGCTAAGGCGCGGGGGGCAGCTCCGTCATGCAGGATGTACCGGTTCTGAAAGTTGTGGTCGGCGGCGAAGGCACGGTGGGGAAGACATCCCTCATCCGGCGCTACTGCCAGGGGAAGTTCGAGGCCTCGCGTGTCGCCACGATCGGCGTCGACTTTCAAACTCAACTGGTGAAACTGCCGGAGAAGACCGTGAAGCTCTCGATTTGGGATATGGCCGGCCAGGATCGGTTTCAGGTGATCCGGGGAGGCTTCTACCGTGGCAGCCGCGCCTCGGCGCTCGTGTATGACGTGAGCCAGGCCGAGACGTTCGCCCAGCTGGGTAAGTGGCGGGACGAGATCATCCGGGTTGTCGCCGCGGAACCGTTTGTCGTCGTCGGCAATAAGACCGATCTGAACCGCGTGCAGAGTGCCGATGAAGCGCGAGCGTTCGCCAACTCGATCGGCGCCGAATACCTGGAAACAAGCGCCCTCACCGGTGAGGGCGTAGCGACACTGTTCGAAACCCTGGCCAGGCTCGCCGTCGGGCAATAACCACCCGGACCAGACTTCTTTCTTCAGCCCCCAGTTGACTATGCAGGTCTTAACCCGGCGGGCCTTGCCTTTAGCAAGGGGCAACGGCTTCCCGCCCATCAAGAGTCAGCCACTCTCCCGGTGCTGCAGCTGCAAGTGAGGGCCCTTCCGACCAAGGGCATCCTCCCGCATCCCGGCCAGAAGGCGGGAGGAGGGAGGTCTACCTGCCCAGCCTTGAACAACGCACTTCGGAGCCGATCGCCTACGATCCGACCTCGATCGTCTGGCTTGCCACAAGATCGGGGCGATTGACCGATTTGAAGTAGTCGAGGAAGAGAGAGATCTCCGGCGCCGTTGCGGAACGCAGATCTTCCAACCACCGGTACCCAATCGGCTGAAAGAGCAACTCGACCTCAAGCGTAAACGGCCCCGGCGCAGCTCCCAGATCGATCGCCAACTGCACCCGGTCGCCACCCCCGACGAAATCCTCATCTTCTTCCGCCCGGCCGTGAACGACGATATGTTCGTTGAAGCCAATCTCGTCGAAGCCCGGAGGCAGCAGCCGATTATCTTTGAGGTAGCCGGTCACCCCGGTGAGGGCCGTGGTCGGTCGGCCGCCCGTGTCTCGAAGAACGGCTTCGTAGATCTGCACCTGGTCCTGGCTGACGATCGCTTCATAGTGAGGCTCGATCTTTCCGGGATCCTCGTCGTTGTCGTCTCCAACGATCGCCCCGTCGGGTGTCACTTCCCCGGACTCGAACACCGCCCGCCCGGCCGAATCGCGGACCACAAGGTGCAACCACGCCCGGCGCGAGGGGAACCCCGTAGGAAACTTGTGGCCGGTCATCGACTCGATGACGATATCCGCCGTGAGGCGACTCCCCGATAGGCGCACATCCTCCAATGTCAGGCTGGCCGTCCCGGACCCGAGAAGCTCCTCCGTCCGCCGGATACCGGCCTCGAACGCCTCGCCCGAGGCGGTCACGCCCAAGGCGTCGCCGAATTCTCGGAACACGCGAAGCATCCCCGCGTTCCCCCCGGTAAACGTATGTTGAGCGAAGGGGCTTCTCGGAAACTCGCTTGTAGTCGCGACTCGGGCCCCGCCGTCCGCGTCGGGCATGTGGCAGTCCTGGCAGGCTTGAGAGCCCCGGTAATCACTGTAGAACCATTCGAAGTAGGAGGCATCCAGCGCTACCGATCCCGTGGCCGCAGGGTTCGGCGGAGCGTAGGCCGTATGGCACGGCGCGCACACTTCGGCTTGAGCAACATGCAGGGCCTGGATCGGGATGAACCCCGACGCGCTTTGCATGTTATCCGACAGGTCATCCTCGACCGTATAGGGGCCATAGATGAGACGGCCCCCCATGATGGATGTGGTGTCGAGTTCGAACCCCCCGTTGTAGCTTGAGGCGGATCCGAGGTTCCCGGCCTGGATCTGGTGGCACAGGCTGCACGAAACCCCGTCCATTGCCAAGTCGTACAGCTCGTTCTGGGGATCGCCCAAGCCGTCCCCCAGGATGCGCGGCGTCTCGCCGGCGAGACCGGCGCTAACGCTCGCCATGGGCATGTGACAGACGGTGCAGTTCGCCTCCAGGTCCGTTCGCGACTCGGGATTGGCCTCCACCTCCCTTCGAACGGTCGCAAGCCAGAATGGGTCGCGGGCAGCGTTGCCCATCATCGAGGCCCGCCAGGCGGTGTCGATCGACACGTCGGTCCCGCTGTCATCCTCCATTCCAGTGTGGCACGGACTGCAAACACCGGAGGTCGCAAACCAGGCGTTCGATACCGACGCCAGCGGCAAGCCTGGATGAAGATTGTCAGCGCCCGGCTCTTCGGTGGGTGTAGTCACCGGTGTGGCTGTCGGCGGCGGTGTCCGCGTGGGGCCGGCCTGTGTCGGGATCGGCACCGCCGGTGTGACGGCTCCGCCCGAACACCCCACAACGATTCCACTGGAAACAACGATGAGGGCCATGCCGGCCCCCACCAGGCGCATCTTGGGGCGCAATTTGTGCCGGAGAGATTGCGGGGCGAGGTGCGTCCGGGCCTCGCCCGGGAGCCCGGCCGCGAGTCCGGTTGCGTCAGAGATGGAACGCGCCATCGGCGTAAATGAGATCCCCGTCGGCCCTGATCTGTCCCCCTTGGCGCATGTCGCAGACCATGTCCCAGTGGATGGCGCTCCTATTCTTGCTGCCGGTGTCAGGATAGCCGGCGCCGAGCGCCATGTGGATGGTTCCTCCGATCTTCTCATCGAACAGGACATTCCCGGTATGTCGCGTAATGCCCGAGTTCATCCCAACGGCGAACTCGCCCAGGTATTTCGCTCCCGGATCGGTCGCCAGCATCTCCTGGAGAAACGCCTCGTTCTTTCCGGCCTTGGCTTCCACTACCTGGCCGTCCTTGAAGACGAGCTCGACCCCGCGGACCTGATGGCCTTGATAGATCGCCGGGTACGAGAAACGGATCCAGCCGGTGACCGATTCCTCCACCGGTCCGGTGAACACCTCACCGTCGGGCATGTTGTGAACCCCAAAGGAAGTCAGAAAAACGCGATCCTTGATCGATAGGTCTAACTCGCAACTCGGGCTTCGAACTTCGAGCTTGTCGTGACCTACCAGTGCCTCGACCACACGTCTCTGCTCCGCCTCCACACCACGCCAGTATGCCATCGGCTCGCCGGTTGCACCATCGACGTGACAGGCCCTGTAGACGAAGTCTTCATAGTCCTCGAGGCTCATCTCTGCATCCATGGCGTATGCCTGAGTCGGGTAGAGGGTCGTCACCCATTTGAAATCCCCCGCCGCGCCCCTCTCGAACTGGGCATTCAGGATCGGCTGGAGCGCGCGCCGGCGGCGGGCGAGTCGCTCGCTGTCGGCATTGGTGAGCGCCATGGTATTGCTGCTCGAGTGAATTCGGATCCGGCCCTCGAAAGTCTCATACGCCAGCTTGACAAACGTCGGTGAAAAGTCGAGTTGCTCATCCCCGGCCAATCGAATGAAACTCGAATCCAATCCGGTTTGAGTGGTTTCCACGCCTTGCAACGAGAGGAGCATGTGTGGGTGGCCGCCAGCCCTCAAGATCTCCTCGAACAGCGCCTGGATCAGCGGGGAGGCCGACGTCTCTCCCTCGATCAGAATCCGATCGCGCGGCTGCACGCGCACGGAGTGTCCGACCAATACGCGCGCGAGCATTTCAACACGAGGGTCGCGCATTAAATTCTCCAACGGGCAGGATGGCAATGGGCAGGAACGCCGATTCTATCACTGCTCCACAATCGACAGCGACCGACTTATGCCTGCATTCTCTCCGACAGCATCCGTCTCGCGGCTTGACGTGCGACTTCGACCGCGAAGTTCGTCCCGCGGTCCCATGGGTAAACCTGACTCATGCTAGCCAGCCATAGCCCGCGGATCGGAGTCCGCAAGTCGGGGATAGAACGCGAGTGATTGACCGGCGGTATCGGCTGGGCATAGGGCGTGCGGAACAGCCATGATCGGCGAACCCAATCGGGCCTGAAGTCCCGATTGAAGCGGGGCAGCGCCGGCAAGAACCGATCGAGCAACTCATCTTGTCTCAGATGGAAGTACTCGTGATCCGGATCGAGATAGTCCCCACAATAGACGATGTGCTCCCCGCCAAACAGGTCGGGCGACAGGAAATTGGTATGCTCGACGAGGGCCAAGAAGGGGAAACCGGCCGCCTTCGGGAGGTTGTGCCAGTAGTAACCCGCCTCGGACAACCGGTGGTTCAAAGCCAGCACCAGGACGACGGCTCCCATGGACCTCAGCTTCAGCAGGCGTCCAAGGTAGTCGGGAGGCAACTCGGGCGCCAGCTTGGCCAGCAACGCCGGCGACGTCGTTACCAGGCATTGGTCTACATGGATGTCGCCGCCCGGGGCGGCCAGGTCGAGCCCTCCGTCTTCGCTGGGGCGGATCTGATCCACGGGTGTCTTGAGCCTGACTAGCACGCCCTGAGAGCGGACTCGGTCGGCGAAGGCATCCATGAAGGCCTGGAAACCCCCTTCGAACGTGCCCAACCGCGGCGTGCGCGCTTTGACACGCGCCCAGAACCAGGCCATGTTGACGTCGCGGTAGTGCGGCCCGAATTTGCCGACCAGCAGCGGCTCCCAGAGTGTCCGGTATGCTCGGGCACCGGCGTGTCGTTGGAGCCACTCGTGCGCGGTCATGCCTTCGAACGGCATCCAGGAACGCGCCATGAGCAAAGTGGCACCCATCCATCCGTAGCGGAGCTTGTCGGCAAGCGATAGGCCCGGGAATCTGAAGACCCATAGGCCTCTTGAGATCAGGCCGGCACCGGGCAGCTCGTCAAGCCATGGCAAACCGGGGATGGCGCGCGAGATCGGACCGTCCAGAGGATAGAACTGGCCATCGTCAAAGACCGCGGTGACCGGCCAGGGAAACCGGACTCTGTCGCGCCAGCCAAGCTCATCAATCAACCCGAGGATGTGGCGATCGGTGGCAAACCAATGGTGATAGAACCGCTCGACGGACCAGTCCCAGCCTTCGGCCTTGAAGCCCGAAGCCAGGCCTCCGACCTGATCGGCGGCCTCGAAGACAACGACTTCATCACCGGCCCGGGAGAGATCGTACGCTGCGGCCAGACCGCCGGCGCCGGCTCCGATAATGGCGACCCTCATGCCTCACTCTCTTCAACCATCTCGGCACGGACCTCGCCCCATTGCAGTCTGCCGCGGAACATGAAGTAGGCACCGAGCAGGGTGATCGGCAGCCACAACGCGGCATGCAGGACCAGCGTATACCCGGCCGCGATGGCCCCCTCAACACCGTACGCCTGGAGTACGGCGATCCCGGGTGCGTCGAATGTCCCGATATAACCGGGGGCGGAGGGGAGTGTCGTTGCCAGGTTCACGATCCCGTTCATCAGCATCAGGCTGAAGAAGCTCACCTGGAACGGGAAGGCGTGCATCACAAACCAGTATTTGCCGGTCTCCAAGAGCCAAATCACCGTGGACGTCACCAGGACCATGAGCACATCGGCCGGCGAGCGCAGTGACCCCAACCCGCTGAGGAAGCGCCGTGTCAGGTCTTCGGCAGGCGATCGAAACCGCTGCGGCATGAGGCGATCAATCAGCCAACCGGCCGCCCGCATCGAGAAAGCGGGGTTGATGGCCAGCAAGACGAAGGCCACCACCGCTGCCATGAAGATCCCCGCTCCCCACAGGGCCAAAGTCCGGATACTCAAGGCCAGGCCTGAATCGCCGCCGAGAGCGGACAGTTCCGGTAAGTTGAGGAAGACGAATGCCAGCATCACCACGCCGTCGAAGGCGCGCTCGACTAGGATCGTCGCCAGCGAGGCCGAGATCGGGACTCCCTCCTTCTTCCGCAGGACGTACGCTCGGAGAACTTCGCCGGCTCTGGCGGGGTAGACATTGTTGCCCATATAGCCGATAGTCACGATGGGGAACATACGCCCGGTCGGGATCCGCTTCAATCCCCGAAGCAGATAGTGCCAGCGCCAGGCTCGGGCCCAGACAGCGATGAAGTACACGGCGACGCCGGGAAGTAGCCATACGTAGCGGGCGTGCTGGAGCGCCTGCCAAACATCCCCCAGACGGAGCGAGCGGAGAGCGAACCACAGGAAGGCGACACTGATGACGACGCCGAGCCAGAACTGCCAGCGTTTCAACTGCCCTCCGTCGAGCCGCTCCTGGAGACCGGCCGCGGATTCTACCATGCGCGGGAAAACAAAGCGGGCGCATAGATGTTCTATGCGCCCGCTCAGTTTTCCCGCGCACTCTTGTCAGACTGCTTCGACCGGGAGACTCAGCATCCCTTCCAGGATGCGCTCTAGGGCCATCGTATGGCTGCAGACGCCGCGTGAGAGAAAGAAGTCACAATCACAGCGCCAGGCACCGTTCTCGTACTTTACCGTATGCGGATTGTTTTCCCCGTCGAAAGTGGCTTGAAAGACCTCGAAGCGGATTCGCTCGCGCTCCTCAGCGTAGCGCTTGGCCTTCTCGATCTTGCCTATCATTCCATAGTCCATATTGCCTCCTTCTCAATCGGATGCAACAAAAAGGCACGGTGTCTGGTCAGCCCCGTGCCTGTGGTCGCCCTTCTCGAGTTTGTCGTTCAAATCCGCTCATAGCGGGGGACTCTCCATGGGTTCAATGTCAGTATAAGTGGCGCATTGCGGAGTGTCAACGTACGATCAACCTACGCGAGGCTTACGAAGCCGGCTGGCCGAGCTTCCCGTGAACCCGAACGCCCCCCCCGTCCCTCTTGTGTGCCACTCAGGGAGTGGAGACAAACATCAGGCCAGCACGATCTGCTTCCAGTTTGGGGAGAGGCTCATCGCCTCCCCCGGCTCGTTGCGGCTATGCCAAACCTGGGCCATTGCCGGGGGATGGGGCGCCCCCAGATGCGCTGTGAGACCCAGGCAGTCAGACAGCCGGGCGGGTGGACCTAGCCACCGATGAACGACATTTCGACCTTGTGGAGATCGGCCGTCTCAGAACCTCGGATCTCGGAGTAGCGGTCGGCCCGATGGGACCATACGCTGCGGATTGCCTGAGAGATTTCCTCGTCCGCGGCCCCGCTCCGGAGCAGGTTGCGCAGATCGAACCCCATTGTGGCGAACAGGCAGGTAAAGAGCGAGCCGTCGGCCGAGAGGCGGGCGCGGGTGCAGTCGGCACAGAACGCTTGCGTGACCGAAGCCACAATCCCGAACTCACCGCCGCCATCCAGATAGCGCCATCGGTTGGCGACCTCGCCCCGATAGTTCGGCTCGACCGGTTCGATCGGCATCTCAGCGCCAATCATGCGCACGATCTCTGCGGCCGGGACGACATCATCCAGGCGCCATCCGTTCGTGTTCCCAACATCCATGTACTCGATGAAGCGCAGGATGTGACCGCTCCCGTGGAAGAAACGCGCCATCGGCAAGATGCTGTCTTCGTTGACGCCGCGCTTGGCGACCATGTTGACCTTGATCGGTGAGAGCCCGACCTCGACCGCAGCCTGGATTCCCTCGAGGACACGACTGACCGGGAAGTCGACGTCGTTCATGGCCATGAAGACCTTGTCATCGAGTGAGTCAAGGCTGACCGAGATCCGATGCAGTCCGGCCTGCGCAAGACCAACAGCCTTCTTGGCCAACAACGAGCCGTTGGTCGTTAGTGTCAACTCCACACCCGGAATACCTGCCAGCATCGCCACCAAGGTTTCGATGTCCCGGCGCAGAAGCGGCTCCCCGCCCGTCAGGCGGATCTTCTTGAGTCCGAACCCGCTGAAGATGCGCGCCAAACGCAAGATCTCCTCGAACGACAGCAGCAGGTCTTTGGAGAGGAATACGTAGTCCCTTCCGAAGACTTCCTTGGGCATGCAATACCGGCAGCGAAAGTTGCAGCGATCCGTGACGGAAATCCGCAGATCTCGCAGGGGTCTTTTCAGCGTGTCGTTGAGTTCCAACTCCAGCCCTCTAGCCCTCGGGCGGGCGCATAAGCCGGGGACCATCGATCATCCCCGGCGAGGCACGTCGTCCAGTGAGCGTAGTGTGATTCTATCACAACGCCGCAATGGTCTCAGAAGCGGTGATGCTGCGGCTCCGGCCGACCCGAGAGAGGTATAATGGCTCTTCTTGCCGATGAAGGTGCGAACATGGGCGACAAACCAGGTCGACAACTGACACCCAGGCCCGAGGGGGGCGGGTTCTTCCAGGATCTGTCAACCCGGGTTAAGCTCATCATGCGGCTGCTGGCCGACCGGCGGGTGAACGTTCTCCTCAAGCTATTGCCCATCGGATCCCTGGTCTACTTGATTGTCCCGGATCTGGCACCCGGGCCATTGGACGATGCCGCCGTGATCTGGCTGGGAGCGTACTTGTTCGTCGAACTGTGCCCGCAAGATGTCGTCCAAGAACACATGCGAGCCTTGACCTCGGTGATCGAGGGGGAGTGGCATGAGGCCCCCGAGGGTGAGAAGAGCGACGGCCAGGAAGAGGGCTAGCGCCTACACTCGAACGATTTGCGGTTCCCCGATCTCCACGGTTCCAGTTAGATCGTAAGCCATGGCACCGGTGATGCGCCCGGGAACGATCTCGCCCACCGGGACTTCGCCCTCGATCAGAACCAACCCATCGATCTCGGGTGCATCCCGATAGGAACGGCCGATCGAGATCCCATTATCGTAGCCTTCGACCAACACCGGCAGGGTTTTTCCGACAAGCCCCTGATTCTTCTCAAGCGATATCGACTGCTGCAAGGTCATTAACCGGGCGCGGCGTTCCTGTTTGACCTCTTCAGGGATCGGATCGCCAAGCGCCTCACTCGTCGTGCCAGGCTCGAATGAGAACGTAAAACACCCGAGGCGATCGAAGCGCATCTCCGCTACGAAATCCAACAGAGTCTGGAATTCTGCCTCTGACTCGCCCGGGTACCCCACAAGGAAAGTCGAGCGCAGCGCCAGATCTGGCATGGCGCGGCGCATCTTGGCCACCGTGTTCCGCACCCAATCCACATTCGCCGGGCGCCGCATACGTTTGAGCACCTGCCGGTCACCGTGCTGCAACGGCATGTCGAGATAGGGCAAGATCGCCGGGTGTTCGGCCATGACCTCGATCAATCGCTCGGTTACATTGCCCGGGTACGCGTAGAGCAGCCGGATCCAGTCGATCCCCCGGGCCTGGGTGGCGATCCTTTCAAGAAGGTCGGCCAGACCGTTCTTCAATCCTAGATCGTGCCCATAGTCCGTCGTGTCCTGGGCGATCAGGATGACCTCACGCACGCCCTGTTGTTCGAGCCGGCGTGCTTCGTCCAGGATGGTTTCTGGCGGCCGGCTGACGGCAGTCCCCTTGATGAGCGGGATGGCGCAGAAAGCACATGGCCGCCGGCATCCATCGGCGATCTTGAGATAGGCGCTGTGCCCCTGAATGGCGACCCGCGGCAGATCGCCTTCATCTTGGCCGACGGTCGGTGTGTCCGGAAGGTGATAAACCGGCAAGGGGTGTGGCCCGCGCCGCAGCTTTCGAACCACGTGCACAATGTCCATCCATCGCCGGGTGCCCAGAAGGCCGTCAATCCCCGGAACCCGATCGATCACTTCCGAACCGTAACGTTGGGTCATGCATCCGGCAGCGATCAGAAGTTGACCCGGCCGCTTTGCCTCGGCCAGTTCCCTCAGAACTCGGAACGACTCCTCCCGCGCGGGTGCAATGAACCCGCATGTATTCACGATCAGGATGTCTGCCTCTTCCGGCAGTAGGATCGCTTCGAAACCGGCTTGCCGAAGAAGGCCGGCCATCGACTCCGAATCGACGGTGTTCTTGGCACAGCCTAGCGAAACGAGATGGAAACCGACTTGCTTCATGGCCCGCCCTCAGGTGTCGTGGTCGGGAGGCGGATTGGTCTGGGCGTTGGTGACACAAGAGGCGTCGGGGTGACTTTGGGGGTCTCGGTCGGGGTTGGGGTTTGAGTCGGGGTTGGTGTGAGGACTCCCTGCAAGGTCCACAAGCGGATCACCACTTCCCCTAGATCCCCGAGCAAACCCTGGTCTTGGCCGTTGTAAACTGCGTGCAAGCCTCCTCCGTTCCCCGTCCATACTTCAACAACCTGGCCCCGATAGTCGGGAAGGGGCTGCCCTGGAGCCGCCCGGCCCGAAAACGCCTCGGCTCCGTCGACAATGACCCGCAGCCAGGTTCGCTTCTCTACAACGAGATGCAGCTCCACCTGACTGGCCGGCCCAAGAATGGTCAACGCGCCAGGGGATGAAACAGCGCTGGTCGGCGTCGGAGACACACCGGAAAGCTCGTTGAGGAGGGGCTGCGGTGAGAGTCCTGGGCTGGGTGAGGATGTCTGGGTGGGGATCAAGAAGCCTGAAGCGGGCTGCAAAGCCTGACTGCTCTGTCGCATGGCCGCCATCACTCGACCCCCTCCCCAAATTAACACAGCAATAACAGCGAGCGTCACCAATGCGGCTACAAGCATGTCGACCGACAACCAGCCGGGCATCCGAGCCCGGACGGCCGTAGGCGCCGGGCGGAGCGCGGCTTCAAGGGGAGGACGCGGTCGAGTCTTGCGCTTGTGGAGTCCCTCGGCGTACTGGAGCATCACCTCGCCGGGTTCAAGCCCCAGGAACTCCGCATAGTTCCGCAAGAAACCGCGGGCCTGGACGGGTGAGGGGAGTCCCTCCAGCTCGCCGCGCTCGATCGCCTGCAAGTGGTGGATTCGAATGCGCGTGGTCCGCTCGACCTCTTCCAGGGTCAGGCCGAGCCGCTCGCGCGCCTCGCGAAGCCTGCCTCCGACGTCAGCCATTGCAGGCCCGGCTTGGAAAGAAAAACCACCGGCTTCGGGTGACCGTGACCACCCACAGCCGGTGGCTTGACAACGTCATATCTTAGGCCTCATCGGCAAGTTCTTTGACTTCGCCGTCGGCGTCCCCCTCCCCGCTGACATCGATTTCTTCCTTCGTCGCCTCGGAGCCACCCCGCCTCTCTGCCCTGAGCTCAACCTGATCTTCGGCTTCGGCGTCTTCCTCTTCCAACTCTTCCGCCTCGAGCTCTTCGATCAGCTCAGCAAAGGCCTCTTCTTCCGCCGGGACCTGCTCGTAGACGGTGTCAGGGGACTCTCCCTCCCGATAAACGAGCACGTTGATCTCCGGAACCAGGTCGATCGTCAAGCGGATGTGTACGGTGTGGGCCCCCAGGGTCCGAATCGGTTGAGTGTCGACCTGACGGCGGTCGATCACTGCCCCCGTCTGCGCCTCGATGGCCTCGACGATCATCGCCGAGGTGATCGAACCGTAGAGTTTGCCTGTCTCCCCCGCCTTGGCCGGGAAGTGCAGATTGAGGCCGGAGAGACGCTCCGCAACCGATCCAAGTTCTAGATTGAGGCGCGTCCGTTCCTGGGCGGCGGACGTCCGAATCCGCTCGGCTTGCTTGAGCGCGCCGGGTGTGGCCAGAACGCCCAGTCCCTGCGGCAAGAGGTAGTTGCGACCATAGCCGTCGGCTACCTTCTTCACATCACCGGCACGGCCGAGCTTATACACGTCTTTCAGAAGCATGACACGCATGGGGATCCAAGCCCTTTCTTCAAGTCTCGAGCGCCAAGGGCGGCGCTCGCGGGCGAAGGGTACAACGCCCGGGAGATCGACATTCTACCAGAAGCCTGGGCGCCGGTCAAAGAACGCTATTCAGAGGGGCATTCCATTTCAGGGGGCAGGGGTCACGTAGCCACGGAGGGCTCCATCAACCGCCATTTGCGTAAGGGGGCCGCCCGTCCCGATGCCCTTGTCGGGGTTCGCACCGCATGGTCTTAGCGGGGTAGTGGGAGGTGTGGAAGGAGGAGGGGGCCCCGCCTGCCCCGATGCGCTTATCGGGGTTCGCTCCGTATGATCTTAGCGGGGAAAACGCACTTTCCCCCTTCTCCCTCCACAAAGAGGCCGCGGCTCCATCACAGGCTAGGTGCGCAGGTCGGAGATCTACGGCTACAGGTGCAATTCCGCTGTCCGCCATGTCCGACGCAGCCGGCTTATGGGCGATCGCCCTCCTGACAGGTTTCACCCGGAACCCTCACAGGGTCTTCTCCATCAAGATGGCGTCCTCGCCGTCTCGGTAGTACCTGGACCATCGACCTGCGTCGATGTAACCCGAGGACTGATAGAGTTGCAAGGCGGCGGTGTTAGAGGCACGCAGAGTCAGACGAATCCGCGGGGTGCCCAACGAGACTTCACACGCCCGGAGCAGCCGCCGTGCCAGACCACGCCGGCGTACGTCGGGATGGACCCCGATCGAGGCAATCCACCCCAGCCCTTCTCGCCGCCTTCGGTCCCCGATCACGAACCCGACAATCCGTCCGGCGCGAACCGCCTTCAACGGAACCGTCTCAGGGAACGTGAGGGCTGCCAGGATATCTACCCAAGGCCAGGCGTCGCCCTCGAAGCAAGCTCGCTCCAACAGGAGGACATGCCGGAAATCTCTCCAGGTGGCCGCCTGGATCGTAGGCTCGTCCGCCTCCTGAGCCACGCGGCAGACGGACCTCTATCCCCCGCCCTTGCGGAAGCTCTCCAGAAGACTGGTGAACTCCATGGGCATGATGAACTTGGTTGCCGGGCTCGCCCCCATCGCCTTCAATGTCTCGAAGTATTGCAGGGTCATCGTCTTCTGATCGATTGACTGGGCGATGGAGAAGATCTTCTCGAGCGCGGCCGAGAACCCCTCAGCGCGCAGTAGCTGGGACTGCCTCTCCCCTTCGGCCACCAGGATATTCGATTGCTTCTGGCCTTCGGCCCTCAGGATCGCGGCCTGCTTCTCTCCTTGAGCCACATTGATCGCGGCTTCACGTGTACCTGTCGACTCCGTCACCACCGCCCGCCGAATGCGTTCCGCCGACATCTGGCGGTTCATCGCGTCCTGGACCTCGCGCGGCGGGATGATCTCCCGGATCTCGACATTCGTCACCTTGACCCCCCATCGCTCAGTGACTTCGTCGAGCTTTGTCCGCAGAACCTGATTGATGTGTTCGCGCTGGGATAGCACTTCATCCAAGGCAATCCCACCGATCACCGAGCGCAGGGTTGTCGTCGCCATACCCTGAGAGGCGACTTCGAAGTTGCCGACCTGAAGCACGCTTTGGGTCGCCTCGACCACTTTGTAGTACCAGAGGAAGTCGATCGCGATCGGGGCGTTGTCGAGCGTGATCGACGTCTGGTGAGGGATCTCACGCACCTGCTCGCGCAGGTCGACCTTCACGCCACGATCCAGGATCGGGATGAGCAGGACCACGCCGGGCCCTTTTTCACCGACGCACCGACCGAGCCTGAATACGACGAGCCGCTCATACTCCTGCACAATCCGGATGGCGGTGGCCAGGATCAGTACCGCCAACAGCCCGATGAACCCGACGACACACACGCTGGCAAAGGCCACGTTCCCCGTCTGCTGGACGGGCGATAACAATGCTGGCTGGATCATGGTCTTCCTCCTCGATAGGATGCTCTCATCCCGATTCGAATGGATTGGCTCACTTCCCCACTTCACCCCCGGCGTGCCCCGATTCCGCCGAGGCGCTGTCTGTCTCGACGGTCAGCACCAGGCCGTCTCTTTCGACGACCCGCACCCGGGCCCCCACAGCGATCGCAGCCTCCGCCCGAGCCGTCCACAACTCGCCGGCAACGTACACCGAACCCAGGGGGTCGATCCGGGTGCGCGCCTCACCGACTCGCCCGACGACATCCAAAGGCTCGATGCGAGGCTTCTCCCTCTGTGCGGCGATCGCCTTGCCCACGGCCAGCCAGAAGAACCCGACCGTCAGGGCTGAGGTCAGAACAGCCAGAAGCGGGTCAACCGCCGGACGGCCAGCCTCGGTCCGGAAAAGGAAGGCTGATCCCAGGCTTACTGCTCCGGCTGCCAGAAGCAGCCACAGCCACGAACGGCGGCCAACCAGTGAGGTGACGAAAGATGCCACCCCGAGCACGATGGGGATCAGCGCCCACGCGTTCATGGGGACAACCGCGGTCCCGACCGCCGCCGCCCCGAGACCAAAAACGGCGACGACCTCCAGGACACCCGTGCCGGGGCTGACGATTGCCAGGGCCAGGGTCCACAGGCCAAGCACGAAGAGCAGATACAGGATATTGGGCAACATCGGGCTGTTTAGCAGCGTCATGATCGCCCTCCAGACGGGCGCGGACCGGTTAGCGGGCTGGGCGGGTCATTTCAGGCCCCGTCCAGCCTGGCCTGCTCGACGGGCAGCATGGTCTCAGAGCCGGCTCGAGCCACACAGACAGTGGAATCCACCATGATCATGATACGCGCTGCCTCCCCAGCCTGTATTCCAGCAACCGGACGCCCGGCTGACGCCGCGTTCCACACCGGTGATGATGATCCTGCCCCGGACTGCCACCGGACCTGACGGCAGCCGGCCTGGGGAGAAGGTCCCCCGTCGCGCGTGGTCTCAGATGGCCGGGAGGTGAGGGCCAGAGGCTACGGCCGGGCACCGAGGCTCACCGGGGCGCTTCATCCGATCAGCCCCCTCCCACCGGATGCTCCCGGGTGGTTCAGACTGGTTTCTCGTACATGCGGTAGGTCTTATAGACATTGCCCCCTAGGGCTCGGATAGCCCGGTTCATCATGACATTGTTCTCGAGGATCCAGCTCATCTCGGCGAAGCGGTAGCCTTTCGGCAGCGCCCGCTTGGCCGTCTCGAGGTACATCAGGGCATCCACCCCCTTCGCCCGGAACTCGGGCAACACGCCGAGGGCGACAACCCTGAGCCAGTCGATCCTTCGCCGGACCTTCCAGTTCCAGAGCAGGCGAGCCATCGTCAGAAACTCAGGGCGGCCCGGCCTCGGGTACGCCGTCCGCAATGGCTGGTTCAGGTCAGGCAGGGTCAGACCGAATCCGACTGGTTCGCCTTCAAACTCGACGACAACGACCAACTCCGGGTCGAGGAAGGCCTTCATCTGTTCCCCTAATCGATCGAACTCGGGGGCGGTCATCGGGACAAATCCCCAATTGCGCTCCCAGGACTTGTTGTAGATCTTCTTGACGCGCTCAATCTCCTCATCGAAGTGCTTCATGTCCACGCTGCGCACGCGCAGTTTTCCGCGATCCAGGACCTTCTGCGCGACTCGCACCAGCTTGGGCGGGATTGTCTTTCCGCCCTGGAAGTCATTGAGATCGAGCGAGTAGGCCCACAGATCCATGGCCTTCGCGTAGCCGCGACTCTCGAGGTATTCTCGGTAACGGGGAGGGTTATAGGTCATCAGGATCCGGGGCCTGTCGGCGAAACCATCCACTAGCAGTCCACATTCATCGTTGGTTGAAAACTGCGCCGGTCCAAGGATCGTGGCGTGGCCGCGTTCTGCCGCCCATCTCTCGGCCGTCTCCAAGAGAGCCGCCGCCGCTTCGGGATCATCGAGCACCTCGAAGAACCCAAAGAAGCCGGTGTTCACCTCTTGAAACTCGTTATACAGGTCGTTGGTGAAGGCGCCGATCGTGCCGACCGTTCGGCCGTCACGGCGCGCCAGGAAATACTCGGCTCGTGCGTGCTCGAAGAACGGGTTCTGCGCCGGATCAAGGAATGTCCGCCTCTCCGAGATCAGCGGAGGCACCCAATATGGATCGCCCCGGTAGACCTCCCAGGGAAAGGTGATAAAGGCCATCAATTCGGATTCCGTCCGCACAGGGGAAATCTGCAGCTCAGCCATCCTCGACTCCTCGAGAAGACTCTCGGATTATACAACCCGGGAACGGGGAGGGGGATCCTCCGGGCGCATCACTTCGACGCAAACTGCCGATTGCAGTGCAATTCCGACCTCAATCCCGGTGGTATGATTGCCGGCAGCGCACCCACGGAGCGCCTTTTGATCAATCCCTTCGCCGTGGCCATCATGCTCGGCTCTCTCGCCGGTCTAGTGTGGCTCGGCCAGGCCGACGATTGGGGCGCACAGCCTCGGTCGAGCGGGAATCGGCTGGCCTCGGTCGAACGCATCGATGGCGGCCTGATCAGCCTGGGGGGCGGGTTGATCGGAGCACGGGCCGGGTTCGTCTTGACCCATTGGTTGTATTACGGCAGCCATCCCTGGGAGTCCCTGTGGTTTTGGCAGGGTGGACTGAGCTGGATGGGCGGTGCGATAGGCGCGGCCGCCGGCTTGTCCCTCTACGCCGCGGCGCGGCGCAGACCGTTCTGGATACTGGCGGACAGCCTGGCGCTTCCGGTAGCTCTCTTTTCCATCTCGGCCTGGATCGGCTGTCTTCTCGACGGCTGCGCCTATGGACGCCGCGCTTCATTCGGCCTACTCACCCCGACCTCACCGGATCTTTGGGGCAATTTGGCACAACGCTGGCCGACACAGACGATCGGCGCCCTTCTCGGCATCGCTGTCTTTGCACTTCTCCTGGTATACGATCGCCGTAAGCCTCGGCCTGGGGCAAAGGCATGCCTGGCAATGATCCTCCTCTCTGGAGGCGGCCTGGGATTGGAGTTCTTGCGCGCCGACCCAGCACCGGTGTTGGCCGGCCTGCGGTTGGAGGCGCTCGGCGCCGGAGCGTTCATGGCAGTCGGGATCATCGGGTTGGCATGGCGCGGTTTCCGCGGGAATCCGGAGGGAACATGACGGGGCTTACGCTGGCCATGGCCCAGATCAACACGCAATTGGGGAATGTCGAGGCGAACCTGGAGAAACACCTTTCGTTGATCCGGGACGCCCGGGGGCGGGGCGCCGACCTAGTCATCTTCCCTGAGCTGTCTCTGACCGGATATGTGCTCCAGGATTTGACGCCCGTCGTCGCCAGGCGGGCAGCCGCTGACGACGACACCTTCCGGCATCTACTCGGAGCCAGCCGGGACGTCGATGTCCTCGTCGGGTTCGTCGAGGCGGATCCGCGTCATCGCTTCTTCATCGCCGCGGCGTATCTGTCGAAGGGGGAGGTTGTGCACATCCACCGCAAGGTGTACTTGCCGACCTACGGTCTCTTCGACGAAGGGCGGTTCTTCGCCTGGGGCGACCAGGTGCGGGCCTTCGACACGCGCTTCGGTCGCTTCGGAGTCCTCATATGTGAAGACTTCTGGCACGCTTCCCCGCCCTACCTGCTATGGTTGGACGGGGCGGATGTCATGTTGTTTGCGTCGGCTTCACCCGGCCGAGGCTTGCACTCGGATGAACAGCTCGAATCCGCCGGCTGGGTCGAGCAGGTCAACCAGGCCTATGCCAGTCTGTTCACCGTGTTTGTCGCACATACGAACCGCGTCGGCTTCGAGGATGGCCTGTCTTTTTGGGGCGGCTGCACGGTCTTCGACCCAAACGGAACGGAGATTGCCCATGGGCCGTACCACCAAGAAGCCCTGACCATGGCCGAGTTAGATCTAGGCCAGCTTCATCGAACGCGGGCGCGCCTCCCGCTGCTGAGGGACGAGCGCACTTCCCTCGTACTGCGCGAGCTCAAGCGGATCCTCGACGAAGACTGATCCGCTTCCGGCGCCGCGTTCGATCAGCTCCGAGCGTGCGCCCGCTTTGTCGTCTCGCTAACAACAGAGGCCCTCAGAGACCATTCGCGGCTCGGCGGGCTCTTGAGCCGAGGCGCGTTCCGACTGCTTCGGTTCCGCCGCGGCTTGCATAGATGCGCTTGCAGTTAGCCGGTCGCAGACGAGCGCACAGACTCAGAGCCGACGGGCTGAAGGCGCTCCGCAGTCGAGGCCTATGGCGGTAGGCTGGCGGGTTCGTCGAGCATGAGGTACGATCCCTCCGCGACATCGGTACCTCCATCAGACTGCAATCCGAGCCGGCAAGCGGCGCAAGACCGATTGGCCCGATGGTGCGGATAGCCCGGACGGGTCCCACGAGAGAGCAGAATGGAGTTCGACGCGACCAACCAGAGCCAACTCACCCTGGACATCAACACCGGCCTTGCCCGCACGATCCTGGTTGATTGGATCCGAACCGAGCTCGGCCGAGCCGGTTTCGAACGGGCTGTCGTCGGCGTCTCCGGTGGCGTCGATTCGAGCCTGACGTGCACCCTTGCGGCACAAGCTTTGGGACCGGCCAACGTGTTGGCGGTCCAGATGCCGTATAAGACCTCTTCGCCGGACTCCTCCGAGCATGCCGAGATGGTCATCCGCGGGCTTGGCGTCAGGGAACTTAGCGTCCCGATTACGGAGATGGTCGATCCGTTGTTCGAACGTTTCCCCGAGGCGGACCAGGTGCGGCGCGGAAACGCCATGGCCCGCGCCCGGATGATCGTGCTTTACGATCAATCGGCCGCCTTCGGCGGGCTGGTAGTGGGCACGGGGAATAAGACTGAGATTCTGCTCGGATACACGACGCTCTTCGGCGACGCGGCCAACGCTCTCAATCCGCTCGGCGACCTATATAAGACACAGGTCCGTCAATTGGCTGGCGCCGTGGGGATCCCGGCGGTGATCATCGACAAGCCGCCGACAGCGGACTTATGGGTCGGCCAGACCGACGAAGCCGAGCTCGGCTTCTCCTACGCCCAAGTCGACCGTCTCCTGCTGCTGCTCGTCGACGGCCGATACTCCCTCGACGACTGCGTTTCGGCCGGGTTCGAACGCACCTTCGTCGAAAGCGTCGCCGAGCGCATCCGCACCAGCCAGTACAAGCGGGTCCTCGCCCCGATCGCCAAACTCAGCAACCGCACGGTCGGTTACGATTTCCTCTACCTCAGAGACTGGGGGACTTGAACCACTAGGCCCTCAGCGGACGGAAAAGCATCCTCAAACGCCTGAGAGGATAGCGCCCCTTGGTCCCATGCTGAAGATACCCATCCCACCTGCCCTGCAACATCGTCGCTACCGCCTGCTGTGGCTGGGGTTGTTGATATCGATCGCCGGGACGCGGATGCAGCTGGCCGCCGTCCTGTGGCACATCAGCGAGATCTCACCCCTGCCGATCGCCCTGGGTGCGGTCGGTTTGATGGACATCCTGCCCGTCCTTGTCTTTTCCTTGCTGGCCGGCGTGTTCGCCGACTCGATCAACCGCCGCCGCCTGATCTTAGTGACGCAGACCAGCATGGCCCTGTTCGCCGCCCTGTTGGGTTGGGCGACATTGAGCAATCGGGATAGCCTGTGGTTGATCTACGCCGTCATGGCGGCCAGCGCGTCTGTCAGCACTTTCGACCTGCCCGCCCGTCAGGCGCTGATCCCCAATCTTGTGCCGGCCTCAGTCCTGACGAATGCCTTCAGCATGAACTCGATCGCCTTCCAGTTGGGCTCGATTGCCGGGCCGGCACTCGCCGGGCTTGTCCTCGCTCACCTCGGCATCGGCTACGCGTATGTCTTCAATGCGGTCTCTTATCTGGCGGTGATCGTGGCGCTGATCCTGATGGGGCCGGTCGAACAGGAGCTCATGGCGCCGGCACCGATACCTGGAGCGCATTCGCGGCTGGCCGGGTGGAGAACGTCTGTTACCGAGGGGTTGAGCTTCGTTGCCCATCAGCCGGTCATCTTCTCCAGCATGCTGCTGGACTTCTTTGCCACATTCTTCTCGTCGGCTACGGTCCTGCTCCCCATCTTCAGTAAAGACATCTTGCACGTCGATGTCGTCGGCTACGGCTGGCTCATCGCAGCCCCCTCGGTCGGCGCCGTCCTGGTGGCGATCGTGCTCACATTCTCGCGTCAGGTGCCTCGACAGGGCCCCGTCTTGTTGGGCGCCGTGGCCGGCTTCGGCGTCGCCACAATCGTGTTCGGCCTTTCACGCGCCTTCTGGTTGACCTACGCCGCGCTCGTCCTCACCGGAGCGACCGACGGCCTGAGCACGATCATTCGCAACACGGTCCGCCAGTTGCTCACGCCCGATCGTTTACGCGGGCGCATGACCAGCGTCAACCAGATCTTCTTTCGAGGCGGGCCGGAGCTCGGCGAACTCGAGGCCGGTCTCCTGGCCCAGGCCTTCGGGCCCGTCGTCTCGGTGGTCAGCGGTGGGATCGGCTGCATCCTGGCCACCCTGTGGGTCTGGCGGCGTTACCCGAGCATCAGGGGCTACACCGGCGACGAGCCGGTTCGGGCAGGGACTCAGACGGTCGGCGGGTGATGGCAGGTTGGGCAGATCCCCCATCGGCATGGCGATATCTTGATTCAATTGAACCGGCACGATCGCCTCCCGTCTCGCCTGCGCCGCTAA
>MGOM01000007.1:24851-35990 GCA_001797105.1 Chloroflexi bacterium RBG_19FT_COMBO_62_14 | reverse complement strand
TCGACTCTCTTTGCCTGGTCAAGTGCCTCAAGGCCCTACACAAGCATCGGTCTCCTGCTCGTCATCTCAGCGATCATCGGTGTGCTGGTCGCACTGCTGCCGCGCACGCAATCCCCCCACAGGCTACTCGCCCTGGGGGCATTGGCGGCTGGCTTCTTCTGCTTGTTCATGGCGAACTCGCGGTCGGGCTGGATTTGGGCGCGCCTGCCCCTGTTGCAGTTCGTACAATTCCCCTGGCGATTCCTTGCCCCGGCCTCGTTTTTCCTGGCGCTTGCCGCCGGACCCCTGCCGCGCGCCTTCCGAAGTGGTCTTGCGGCGTGGGGGGTCGTGATTGTGCTTGGCGCGGCGATCTATCTGCAGAGCAGCCCATTGATTCGGATCCGTCACAGGATTGACGCGGTGACGCTGCAGGCGTTTCGGCCGTGCGAGGCGGTCTCAGAAACACAGGACTTTCGTCCCCAAACCTCCCAGACCCTATTCTGGAGGGGAACATCGCCGCCAGCTGACGCGGGGGACCCGCTCTTGCTCATCCCTTGCGCGACTGGCGTAAGCCTCTCGCCGGCCGGAGAAGCCCAGGTGCTCTCAAGCACAAGGCGCGGGACGCGTTGGGATGTGAGGGTCACGGTTGATCGAAAAGCAGTGGTTACGATCCCGCAGTTCTACTTTCCAGGCTGGGCGGCCTGGGTGGATGGGGAACCCGCGGCCGTCAAGCCGAGCCAGGGGAAAGGCCTGCTGCAGCTCACCTTGCCTGCGGGGGAACACACGCTGCGAGTGGATTTCTTGGAGACGACCGTCCGACGTGTGGGCAATGTGATGAGTCTGGTCGGCGCAGCGATCATCCTGGGGGTATTCTGGCTGGGATTGAGGGCGAAGGGAGCTGCTGGACCTGATTGAGCTGCTTGGAGCACTCGCCCAGTGGCAGGCATGCCGGCCGTAGGTTACGCGCAGCCATTGCAGCCACGCTTGACCGTAAGCTGCGAACTCGGGCCGCTCCCGGCGATCATCTCTCGGCGACGATCCACACCTCCCAGTCGGCGACCGTTCTGCGATCCAGGACAGACTGCGAGCGGAGCAAGTCGGTTATCCAGGGAAAGGCTGCCCCCTCGCCGCTTTCCGGGCTGGCCTCCTGGAGGAAGGCGATGAGGTCCTCTACCTGGCCACCCGGGGCAGGAGAGTTGGAGCGGGGGAACACGAAGGCCCACACAGGTGCCGCTTTGACTGCTTGAGTGTAGGGCGGATACCGATTCAAACCGTTATAGGGGGCGAGCGTGATCCTCTCCGCTGTGACGAAATCCAAGGTGAAGGCCCCCCAATAGTCCGCAAACCCCTCCGTTGCTCCCTCATCTCTCAAGTAGCTTTCGAGGATCTCAACCCGATCTGGATCATACCGAGAGAACTTGATCGGCCAGTGCTCGCTCGAATAATTGAGGTTGGTCAGGCCAACGAAGAGTATCCAGAACACAAGGATCGGGATCCCGGCCTTCGGTGAGGGTCTCGACAGGCCTATCAGAAAGAGGGCAAACACGACCGAACTTGCCTCGGCAGTCACCAGCAAGTGACGGGCGCTGTCGACATCAACCGTGTTGCTGCCGAAAACGCTCAACACGACCGGTATCACCAGAAGCAGGGCAACAACAAGGAAGGGCTGCGACGGTCCGTCGAGCGGGGAGAATGCCACCAGCCTCCACAGTTCGGTGCGATGGCGCCACACATATGCTACGAGCGCGAGGCATACCAATCCCATGATGCCTGCCCAGAGAAGCATCATCGACGCGGGCAGTGTGACAAGATCCCCCAGGGTAGGGATACCCCAGATCCCCGGAAGGATTTCCTTCACAAGGAGCTCAACATGGGAGACGGCGTTGGTGGGGCAGGATTTTCGGATAACGGATACAGGCGAATTACCGCTGACGAGCCAATCGAAGAGCATCGGCGAATAGCCCACGCCGCTCCCAAGGGCGAGTGCTCCCCCGTTCATGACGATCCGAGCTCTGCGCTTGCTGAAACGAAGCGCCGAAAGGCCGAGCGCTAGGCCCACTACCGCGAGCACCGCCCGGGCAATCGATTCCACCTTCTCGAACTGCCATACGGGTTGGCAGCCGCTGCTGAAGAAAGCGAGGACCCCGATCCCCGCCGCACCGAGCACGACAACCGGGAGAATCTCTCTCAGGGGGATATGCACGTGCTCTTGGCTGAGGGCCTCCAGCCGCTCATAGAGAGCGTTCCACTCGGGGGAGGCCAGAAAGGCAACGATGCCCAGGGCGGCGACGTAGACGACGATCATTTGATTGGACCACATGCCCAGACCGACCAGGACCCCCACCCCGCCGGCTCCCAGAGTGCGCGAGAGATCCGTCTTATGCTTGACCTGGGAAAGGAAGATCACTGCGGTCCCGAGAACAAGGAGTGTACCGTAGGCACCAATGGGTTTGTACGTCCACGAAAGCACATGGAACCCGGGAAGGGCGAGCATTAAGAGACTGACCAGAGCGACTGGGTATCCAAACCACCTGTTGACAAGGATGGCGAGCAGAATGAGGAAGACCGTGTACAGAAGGACCGACCCTACCCGAAGTGCGGTTACCGACTCCCCGAAAAGCGAAAACGAGCCTGCCGCAACGAGCGACTCAATGCTTCCGAGGTGCTCAGTGCCATAGACGGTGGGTACGAACTCGCCTCGCTGAATATGGCGCGCCATAAGGCCGAAAATCGCCTCATCGCTGTCGAAGTTCTGCGGCCATTGTGCGGCTGCCCAGGCCTGGACTGCAGCCCCCAGTGCGACTACCGCAGCCATGAGCAGAAGCTTTCGAAAGCGATGACCCTCGAAGTACAGGCCGACGCGTTTCATGGATCAACAATCCGAGGCTGACGATGAAGCGTTTCTCTAAGCGACAACGGTTCGCCTTTGAATGGTCCTGTCACGCGGAGGGCAAGTCTCCAGTTCGTGGGATCGCCGCCTCTAGTGCAGATGATCGGAGCGTGAAGGAACACCTACTTGTCGGCCACGATCCACACGTCCCAATCGGCGACGCGCTGCATGCTCACGATCTCCTGCGTGCTCAACTGCTCCCGGATGTGTGGCCGGGCGGGTCCTTCGCCTTCTTGATTGTCCTTGTCCGAAAGGAAAAGCTTCAGGTCCTCAAACAGACCGCTGGGTGCCGGGGCATTCCCCGCCGGGAAGATATAAGCCAGCTTGGGAGCTGAGCTGACGGCCTGCGAGTACGGGAGGTACCGGTTTATCCCGTTGAAAGGGGCCAGGATTACTCCCTCCTCCAGCAGGAAATCAAGCGTGTACGCCCCCCAGTAGTCCGCGTATCCGTACCGGACACCATTCTCGGCGAGATAGCGCTCGAGCACCTCGACCTGCTGGGTGTCGTAGCGGCTGAACTTGATCAACCAGTTGGCGTTGGCATAGGTCAGATTGCTGAGGCCGACGAGCAATGTCCAGAAGGCGATGATCAGGGTTCCCACCACCCGGGTTCGACCCGCAAGCCGGACCAGGAACACGGCGAAGATGACGGCACTCGCCTGTACCGCAACCAGCATGTGGCGAATGCTGTGGATGTCGACCGTGTTCTCGGCCAGGACGCTGACCAGGATCGTAAGGGCCAGGGTGAGACTGACCATCATCACGGGCTTGCTCTCCGGCCCGGGCGGTGAGAAGGTCAGCGTTCTCCAGATCGTTACTCGATTCCACCAGACGAAGCAAGCCAGTGCAGCCACGACAAGGAGAATGACGATGGCCCAGGCTATCAGGGGGATTGCGGGGATCTGCTTCAGTTGATCGACCGTCGGAATTCCCCATAAGCCTGGAAGGATCTCTTTGGCAAGCAGCCTGGCGTGCGAGGCCGCACCAGTCGGGCACGAAGCGTACACCGCCCAATAGGGTGGGACGCCTTTGGCGAGCCAGTTGTATAGGATGGGGGAGTAACCCAGGAAGAACCCGCCGAGCAATGTAGCACCCTCAATGGCGAGTTGGGCGCGTCGTTTACTCAGAGTTGCTGCGTACACAGCGACTGCGCCACCCACAACGACCAACGTCACCCTGGAGACTGATCCGATCGTCTGGTAGAGCCCCTCCGGCCTGCATCCGCCGCTGAAGAAGGCCAACACGCCCAGACCAGCCACGCCGAGCACAATCACAGGGAGCATTTCTGCGAGCGGGATCTGGATGGTCCGTTCGGCAAAGGTCTTCAGTTTGGCGTGGATCGACCGCCACTCTGGCGAACACACGAACGCCGCCAGGGTGACTGCCGCAACGTACACCACGAAGGTGTTGTTTGACCATATTCCGAGGCCGATCAAAACACCCATCGCCAAGGCGCGCAGAGTCCTTCGTCGCGGATCGGCGATCTCGGGGACCCCGATTAGCATCAGTGCAGTTCCGAGTACGAACATAGCTCCATAGGTACCGATCGGCTGATAGGTCCAATTGAGGACGTGGAAGCCGGGGAGTGCCAGGAACAACAGACTCACAAAGGCGACCGGTTGACCAAAATTGCGCGAGGTGAAAATCGAGTGAAGCACGAAGAAGACCGCGAAAAGGAGGACTGTGGCCAGGCGAAAGGCCATCACGGATGGCCCCAGAAGCGACATGAACCCGGCGGCCAGGATTGACTCGATACTCCCCAGGTAGGCCGGCCCGTAGAGAGTCGGAGTGAACTGTCCGGCCAGGATATGGCGCGCCATAAGGCCGAAGACCGCCTCGTCACTCTGGAAATTCGCCGGCCACTGAAGCGCCGCCCACACCCGGACGGCGATGCCGAGGACGATCGCCGAAACCAGAAGAGCCCTCCAGTGGGCGCGCTGCTTCGGGGAAAGTCCGCTGCTCATGCCGGCGCTGGAACGGTTAGGGTTCCCTTCCATGGATGGTTCGTATTCCTGGCCTTGGATTGCCTGGGAAGAAGGGATCAAGAGCGCTTGGCTTCCATTTACGCGAGGGAGACTCCACCATCGTCCCCGACCCGAGGGCGGTGGACGACGTGAGGAAGCAGGTTGTTGCGATCAGCCTCGGGATTATACTGCCTGTGCCGTGTCCGGGTGGGAGCCAGGGCGACTGGAGGGGAATGGTCCGGGGTAGGGGCGATCCGGCTCATTGGTTATCAATCCTGGGCGGGCCGAGTTGCCTGACACCCGCCGCGGCCGTCAGCCGGCAACTGACCATGATAGGATTTGCCATCTCCAACGATCCGCTCCCTCAGAATCCGACACGGTCTCAGCCCCGAGCTGGCCGCCGATCGAAGCAACGATGAACTGCGAGAGCGCTGGATCGTTGGGCCCTTGTTATAGTGGTCACCCAATCCCAAAGGTGAGTGAATGGTGAAGGAGAAGAGACTTGGCCAGCTGATCCTGGCGGCGATGCTCGTCGGCTATCTGCTCTATGCCGCCGTCTTCATCTTTCAGAGCAGCTTCGTCATCAACGGGACGCGGTACTTCGTTCTATTCGACGACGCCATGATATCGATGCAGTACGCCAGGAACTTCGCCCACGGTCAGGGGCTTGTCTGGAATGCCGGCGGGGAGCACGTCGAAGGCTACTCCAACCCGCTTTGGGTCCTGGTCATGGCGGTCTTCCATCTCTTTCCGGTTCCCCCACCCCTGATGAGCCTGCCGGTCCAGGTTCTGTCCGGGCTGCTCCTCGCATTCAACCTCATACTGGTAAAGAAGCTGGCCGAGGAACTCACGGCACACAAAACCGTCGTTGGTCTGGTGGCCGTCCTCCTTACGGCGTTCTATTACCCCCTCAACAATTGGGGCCTGCTGGGGAATGAGGTCGCCCTGTTGACTCTGTTTGTTACGGCTGCGGTTTGGCTGGCGGTTTCGGGACTGCGGCGCAGTGAGGTCTCCCTCGGTCTCTACATCATGATGGCAGTCGGCCTGCTCATCCGAATCGACGCACTGGTCCCGTTCTGCGCGATCTGGCTCTACCTGGCCCTTGTGGACCGACGGAACCGGCGGAAGCACCTCCTGTGGGGCGGGGGATTGCTGGTTGGTGTGCTGCTGGCGAGCACGGTCTTCCGGATGCTGTATTACGGGGATGTGCTCCCGAACACGTATTATCTGAAGATGACGGGCTATCCCGTCCTGTTGAGGATCGCTCGGGGCTTGTACGTCATGATTCAATTCATGTGGCACCTCAACTGGGTGCTGCTGCTCTTTCCATTCATCCTATTCGTCGTGGATCGCGATAAGTACAAGGCCTTGTTGATCATCGTCTTCATCGCCCAGATCGGGTACAGCGTGTACGTGGGCGGGGATGGTTGGGAAAACAGGGGAGGGAGCAATCGGTTTGTGTCCATCGCCATGCCGCTGTTCTTCATCCTGTTTGCTGTCGCCCTCGACAGGCTCCGTCAGGGTCTGATAGCAGCCCTCGGCGCCCTTGCGTCCAGGCGGGCGATACAAACGGCATCCACAGTCGCTATGGTGAGCTTCGCCTGCGTCGGCCTGCTCAATTTCAACGTGCTGATTTATCCGTCCGATCTCAAGTACCTGCTGCTCCGCACTCGCTCGGTCTTCATTGGGGGCAATGCGCGTAACGTCAGGATCGCCAACTACATTCAGACCGTGACCGGCGACCAGGCCCGCGTTGCCGTTGTGGCCGCAGGCGGCATCCCCTATTTCGATGAGCGCTATTCAATCGACCTGCTTGGTAAGAGCGATCGCACGGTAGCCAGAGGGCCGGCCGGTACTCCCGAGGATTACACCTGGATCGACTTCCGCCCGGGCCATATGAAATGGGATTACGGATATTCGATCGGCAAGCTCCAGCCCGACATGGTCGTCGAAATGCTGAATGGCACCTCGGCTCAGGCGCAGCCCTACCTCCGCGGCTACGTCCGGATCGAAGTGCCCGAACTCGTATCGTCCCTGCCCGAAGGAACGCTGTACCTGAAGCGAGGTTCGCCCAACATCTTGTGGGATCGGGTCGAGGCTTTGATCGTTGAGCCCTGAATGGAGACCGCCTGCCCTGCGAGATTCTCGCGCTGCAAGTTGCCGTCAGGCTCCACCCGGGGTCAATAGTCATTCCCGCACGATCCGCCGGCCAGCCTGCAACGACCCACAGCGGTCGCCGGCCTGGATTTGATGCGTCGTTGGATCTTCCGCCCTCCACCACAACGTAAGGTGGCGTGCTGGGCCGACGATCCAAGCCGGGGCAGCGGGGGTGACGCGTCGCCCACTCACCACTCAGATTGAAGCCCGGCCTTTCTCCCGGCTGATCAGGATCCGGCTGACACATGGCCTGCCGATGAGTGGATGGTAGAATCTCGTCCGGCTCTCCGCGGCGCAAGAAGTTCGACGCTTGGCTCATTCGAGGCAGGCGAAAGAGCCCTTCCGCGTCTCGTTGGTGTTGAGGAGGCCGATGGCTGTCGTTGAATCGGAGGGCAATCGCGAGAGGCACCCCTGGCTCTTCTGGGTTTCCTTGTTGGCCCTTGTCGGCGCCGCGGTGATCTTCCTCGTCACCCGCTACGGGCCGGGGGCCAGCGGCGACTCGGCCTACTATGTGATGGGGGCCGACAACCTGCTCGAAGGGAATGGTTTCAGCCGAACCTCGGGGGGAGGGGAGGTGAAACCGATCACCGGTTTCCCGCCCGGCTTCTCAGCCGCGTTGGCGCTCCTGGGGCTCACCGGGCTTGACCTTTTCCAGGTGGCCCGCACGATGAACGCGGCGCTGTTCGGGGCGAACATCCTGCTCGTCAGTATCCTGGTCCACCGCTACACCCGATCGATCTGGCCCACACTTCTGGCTGCCCTGGCTACCCTGGCTGCCCAAGACATGGTCGGCTTCCATGCCTGGGTGATGTCGGAACCCCTTTACATTTTTCTCACACTCTCGGGGATCCTTGGCATCGTCGTCTACATTGAGAGTGGCCGCTTAAGCGTGCTGGTTGGCGTGGGGCTGTGCCTGGCAGCGGCCACGCTGACCCGCTACGTCGGTCTGGCGCTGGTCCTCTCGTTCGCTCTGGCGATTCTCTGGTTGAGCCAGACAAGATGGCTCCGTCGGCTCTTCGACTGCGCCTTGTTGGCCGGGATCAGCCTGACGCCCGTTTACCTGTGGCTGAGGTGGAACGTCGCCGTTGCCGGTACCGGTGTCAACCGCGAGGTGATCTACCATCCGATGCGACCTGAGTTGATCCGGGCGTTCCTCTCGGCGGCGAGCTCGTGGTTCGTTCCGGATGCATTAGGCCTGCCGCTGATCCTGCGGGGCGCCATCTCGCTTGTCTTGGCATTAACCATTCCTGCCGTCTTCGCTATTCGAAGTCTGCGGGGCGGGCCGCCCAAGAACGAAGAAGGCTGGCGCAAGAAGAATATCGTGCCGTGGATCCTGCTTCTAACCATCGTCAGTTATCTGGCCGTCCTGGTGGTGAACTCCACATTCCTGGATGCCGGGACAACCTTGAGCGCTCCCCCCCGTTATCTCCTCCCGGTGTACGCCGCGACCGTCATCTTCTTCGCTTGCGTCATCTTCCGCCTGCTCGAGGAGGTGAGCGCCCAGCGAGTGGTGCGATTCGGGGTGGGCCTGGCAGGTCTGGCACTTGTCGGGATGTATCTGCCGGGAACGATCGAGATCGTCAGGGATCCGATCCCTGAGATCGGTTACACCGGTCTCAGACACACCATGCCGGAGGTCGTCAGCCGATTGGAAGAGGTCGCAGCGGTGGATCCGATTATCTCCAATAACCCGGAGCTGGTTTTCATCCTTATCGGTCGACCGGCCTACATGCGTCCGATCCAGTTTGACGCATACCAGCTCGCCTATCGGGAAGATTTCGAGAAGCAGGTCACCGACGCCCAGACCAAACTCGACCAGGGTGCTGTCCTAGTCCTCTTCGGTGCGCTGGATAGCGAGGAGAAACTCGTACTCGATGCCCTGCATGTGACGATGACTTATACGTCTTCCCTGGCGACCTTCTACGAATCAGCCGAGGCGGAGAATGACTGAGGACGGTACCGCCAGTGAGAGAGGCGATCTAGCATGCCGGATGTGACCAGGCCCGCCAACACCGGAAGCCCTCGCCCGGGGAACCGCGCCTGTGACTGTTCCGCAATCGCAGGAGAGAGGCCATGACCCGCCGGATAGTGAGAGGAAGACAAACCGAACGTGGGGCAGCCCGCCCTTCGATCGCACAAGACTCGGCTAGTCCTCGCCTGTCGATCGTCCTCCCGATCTTTGAGGAGGAAGCCGAGATCGGGACCTTGATCACCGGGATCATCGACACCCTCAGTTCCGAGGCGGAATCCTTCGAGGTCATTGCCGTCGACGACGGCTCGGCGGACAGAACGGCCGATGTGTTGCGTGATCTGGCGGAGCGCTATCCGGGCCGGCTGCGCGTGGCCCGGCACCTGCGCAACATGGGCAACGGAGCGGCCCTGCGTACCGGCATTCGTGTCGCGCGCGGAGAGATCGTGGTGACCATGGATGCCGATGGCCAGCACTCCCCGGTGGACATCTTCAGGCTGACCTCGTTGATCCCGCCAAACGACCTGGTGATTGGCGCACGCACGATCGGCTATGAAGGCAGCTTGCACCGGGGCGCGGCCAACACCTTCTTCAACTGGTTCGCCAGCTGGTTGTCGAGGACGAAAGTCGAGGACCTGACCTCCGGCTTTCGGGCTCTGCGAAGGTCCATCGTCCTGCACTTCTTGCCGCTGTTCCCATTCGGCTTCTCGGCGCCGACGACGGTCACGCTTGCGTTTCTCAAGGCCGGCTATAACGTGGCCTTTCTCCCAATCAAGGTGGCCCAGCGCGCTTCCGGTAAGAGCAAGATAAGACTCTGGCGGGATGGGACCAGGTTTGTGACCATCATCCTGCGGATGATCATGCTCTACGACCCTCTTCGCATATTCCTGCCTACGGGAGTGATATTGGCCTTCTTGGGGCTGTTGGCGTGGGTGGCGGGAGTGTTGAATGCCGGCCGGCTCCTTCTACCGAACGCTTCCATCCTGCTCTTCACCGGCGCCACCATGACCTGGCTCCTGGGACTCATCGCTGACCAGATTTCAAGCGGCCGCATCCACTACCGCGGGGACGAGTATGTGATGTTGCTCGAAGATGGGTCCGAGGGAGCCAAGGCCGAGAATGAACTCCCTCCAGCCTGACAGCCTCGAAAAGGGTGCCAAACACAACACCCTGCTCGGGCTCGTACGACTGTTGGTCCTTGTGGCCGCCCTCGCCCCGCTTGCGCTTGCGATGTCAAAGAGTTGGCGCGAGGTGCAGGCGGCCCTGACCCATATCAACTGGTCCTACTTCATATTCTCACAAGCGATTCTGTTCCTCGTCATGCCTCTCATGGCCAGCATCTCATGGTTCACGGTACGGCGGCTGACAAACGTGCTGGGGGTATATCAAGCGATACGGCTCTACTTCATTTCGCAACTGCCGAAGTACTTGCCAGGGGGCATCTGGGCGTTTCCCGGTCGGATGGTAGCTTATCAACGCGCCGGCGTCGACCGCACCAAGTCGGTCGTCAGCGTATTCCGCGAAGTGACCGCCTTGTTTCTCGGAGGGGCGACGATCGCCCTTCTGGGACTCACCCGGGGGATGCCCGCTTCCGAGAATCTTCGCCTCATCCTTGGTATCGGAATTGCGGGGAGCATCCTCGTCCTCTTGCTGACCCAGTTGCCGTGGTTCTGGAGGTTCTTGTCTTCGATTCGATTGCTTCGTTCGACGGCGTTGCCCATCCTGGAAATACCGAGCGAAGACGTAAGCCTCGCCTGGTTGCCTTGGGCCTTCATCGTTAGCTGCGTTTTCTGGCTGGCGCTGGGCGTGTCGTTTCGACAGCTGGTTGTTGCGATCAACCCGGACGTGTCGCTGTCGTGGATCGGGGCCGCGTCCGTGTTCTCACTGGCCTGGTGTGTCGGCTTCGTTATCGTCTTCGTTCCGGCGGGGTTGGGGATCCGAGAGGCGGCGCTTGCATTTCTGCTGTCGCGGTTCATGACCGAGGGAGATGCGCTGGCGGTGGCCCTGCTCGCCCGTCCATGGTGGATGGTGGCGGAAGCCCTATGGATCATTCCATCCTGGCTGTGGACTTTCATCAAGTGGGACAGACAGGCCGCGTGAGACGGATGACGTGAACAAGGCTGCGAGCATTCCAGAGGTTGAAGACCGCCGGCGCGCCCCGGCTGAAGCCTCCGCCATCC
>MGOM01000007.1:21399-24844 GCA_001797105.1 Chloroflexi bacterium RBG_19FT_COMBO_62_14 | reverse complement strand
GCTGGCCATTCTGGGGCCGCCAGCGTTTTTTGTGGTCGTGACAATCGTCATGACCTGGCCGCTCGTGCTCCACGCCGGGGATTCAGTCGTCGGGCAAATCGGAGACAACATCTACTTCGTGTGGATGATGGCCTGGTTCAAGAAGACCATCTTCGATCTGCATGTCTCTCCAATTGCCGTCCCACAGCTCAACTACCCCGAGGGCTGGAGCCTGGCCTACACCGAAATCGCACCCTCCGAGCTCGCCTTGGGCTTTCCGTTCAGCCTTGTTTGGGGGCCGATCCTCGGCTACAACGTCGCCCTCTTGCTAACCTTCGTCCTCTCCGGGTATTTCATACACCTTTGGGTTCACGACCTGACAGGCAGCCCGGGGGCCGGGCTGATCGCTGGGACAGTCTTCGCATTTATCCCGTTCCGAGTTGCACATTTCCTTTCGGGTCATTTGAACGTGGCCGGCACCCTGTGGTTTCCCCTCTACTTCATGGGCCTTTCAGACCTTCTTTTCGGCAGGCGACCTCGGCGGGCGATCGTTCTGACAGGTCTTTCCCTGGGCCTCGTCGCGCTGACGACCATGTACTACCTCTACATGACGCTCCTGATCAGCGGTATCGCGGTCGCGGCGTATCTGGTCTTGTTCGATCAGCGTGGCATCAGCGACATTCAACGCTGGAAGCGGATGGCTCTCGCCCTTCTCGTGTCGGCGCCGCTTGTCGTCGCCGGGTCATTCCCTTTTATCCAGCTCGCCGGACAGGGGGGTCTGCCCAGCCGATCGGTCGATTCGGTCGTGTCGGGCTCGGCAAGCGTGACCGACTTTGTCCTTCCCTCCACGGACCATTTCCTCTGGGGAGCGTGGATCGCCGAAAACTTCAACCGAGATCACTGGATGGAGGGAACGCTCTACCTGGGCGCGGTCGCGTTCCCGCTGGCGCTTCTGGGCGTGTTTCGACTCAAGGATGATCCTCGCTACCGCAACCTGATCCGTCTTCTGGTATTGGCTTCCTCGGCCGCGTTCATCCTGGCGCTCGGAACGAATCTTCACTGGCTTGAGGGATTGGTTCGCCTCCCTGTACCCGCCTTCCTGCAAGGGGTTGTCGACCGTGAGAGCATCTCGATTCGGCTCCCCGGCTATTACATGTTTCAGTACTTCCCGCTCTTCTCGAAACTCCGGACCTTCAAGCGCTTCTCCGTTTTTGTCTTGCTCAGCCTGGGGGTGCTTTCTGGGCTTGGCTCGGCCTGGCTCGAGACCCGAATGCGTCATTGGCGCAGCCCGATTGTGCTTGGTTTGTTGGCGCTGATCTTCCTTGACTTCTACCCGGGGCCCTACGTTGATTTCGCCAGGATACAGGCCCGTCCCGTTGACTACTGGCTCGCCACGCAACCGGGGGAAGGTTTGGTCGCCCAGTTTCCTTTCTACCAGGAGGAAGACCAGGATCAGGTCTACAACAGCTTGATCCACGGCAAGCCCTTCCTGGGAGGTTTCTTCAACGCATTCCCTCCGGCGCAATACTCCAGGATCAGGCCTGTCATGGAGGGTTTCCCGGATGACGCCAGTGTGGATCTGTTGAACGAATTGAACGTTGAGTACGTCATCGTAGACTCATCCGCCTATTCCAACTTCCCGTTCGTCCTCAAAGAGATCGAGTCTCTCGGCATGCCTGCCGTAGGTGTCTTCGGAAAGGACTACGTCTTCCACCCGCCGGCATCCCAATAGTCCTGTTTGGGCCGGACGGAGACGGTAAGTTCGAATCCACGAGTGTCGCTCAAGGTGTTGGCCAGCGTCGCGGGCGCGCGAATGCGTGTCGCTGATCCTCCTCGATTGACGGCCCCACCCCTAGCGCCGGGGAGAAGACTCCCTCGCCGGCCGCTCGAAAGGCTCACTCCACCGCAGGCGATCCTCGCTTACCTCCATTCGCGGTCACCGCGACGTTGGAGGTGCGCGCCAGATCGCCTGCATCGACCCGTTTGGATTGAACAGTCGAAGGAAGTTCTGCCCCTGCGTCGCTGGCCCTAGGGTGCCTCGGTGCGCCGCTTGCTCTCCTTCCAAGCCATGATGAGCAGGAACAGGAATGTCGCCAGGGTAACCGCCAGTCCGACCACCAGCGCGGTGATGTATGGGGGGTCGGGGTGGTTGGCGACGGTATACAAGGAGAGATCGAGGGGTTGAGGGCCGAAGATCTTGCCAATGTTCGTGATGCGCCAGGCCTTGAAGTGTTGCCACAGGTCTTGGGCACCCAACCCAACCAACGCCACCTCGAACGCTTTGACCCAGTTGCCCACCCGCTGTCTCTTGAAATGTTCTTGCAGGTGGATCGCAGCCAGGAAAATCAGCATTGCCAGGGGCAAGAAAAGGAAGCGTGAACTGACCCGCTGCGAGGAGAGGAAGGGTACGCGCAAGATGTGGATCAACTTGTAGACCTGACCGATGGATAGAACCGAGAAGACCGCTACGGGGATCCAGAGCGCGTGGTACCGTCCCAGCGAAGCGTCGGAGCGTAGCCAGGGGACGACAGCCAGGCAGATCACGAAAGCCAGCCCGACGACCCCCAGGAAGTAATCGAGCTCCCAGTATCCCAGCGGGTTCAGCCATCCCAGGTGCACGACTTCGTCGAAGCCGGGGATCTTGAGGTTGACGAGGGCAGTGAGCATCTCCCCGACCGATGTGAACCCGAAGAGGAACTCGGTATCGAACTTGGAGGCATCCAGGGCGGGAGGGAGGATGCGAATCATGCTGAGCAGGATCGAGAAGGTTATCCCTCCGGCGAGAGGCAGAAGGAGCCTCCGGTTGCTCAACGCCATAACTCCCATGAAGGCCAGGCACATGATGAAGAGGTGGAATGTGCCCTGGAGGAAGATGACGAACAGCAGCAGAGACATGAGCAGGATCCAACGCCAGCCTACCCTGTCCTCGAGCGCGTCGAAGATGAGCAGGGCAAAGAAGGGGATCAGGAAATAACCTGCCCAGTGCACATGCCCGACGGCGAGATGGTCGCTAATGTGACCGTTGAAGGTGAACAAGAAGAACATCGCCGTGAAGGCCACCGGGGAGAGGGAGTATCTCTTGCGCAGGATCAACATGCCTACGAAGCCCAGGGAGAAGAGCAAAACGACGTTGACCAGGGCGAAATGCCCGATGTCCAGGTAGCGCAGCAGGAACACTTGAGGCGAGATCAGTGTGTCGGCGACCGACATGTACCGATCGGTGATAGTGCGCAAGCCCGAGGTGCCGGGCATGTGGAGCGGGAGCTGACCCGTGAGGAGCGCGTCGCGCAGAAACGCGTAGCGCTTGGAAGCCTCGAGCCAATCATGGATATTCACCTGGAACCAACCGCCGTTGAGGAAGTAGCGCCAACCAGCGACGCCCACCAGGAAGAGTACTCCAGCCCAGGCATGCCCGATCCAGCGCGAGAAACGATCTTGTTCGCTGTCAAATGCCGCGTCGAACACG
>MGOM01000007.1:19899-21299 GCA_001797105.1 Chloroflexi bacterium RBG_19FT_COMBO_62_14 | reverse complement strand
CAACACACCCATCCGGCGTCTCGGGTGTTCCGTTCATCTCCCCGCCAAGAGACGAGGATCGGTTCAGCCTGGGCGGTTCGACATCTGGCCGAGGCATGCGACACAATTCGGGAAGGACCCACCGAGAGTCTATTTTCCGCGCAATCGATTGTCAAGAAATCACCGCCTCGGCGGGATACGCCCGCATCAAGGTCCCGGCTCGGGATAGGAGTAGATCGCTCCGTCGGACCCCTGAAAGACCTGAGTCAATCCGGCCGTCAATGCCGCCACCCTGCTCTCCGTCTGTTCGTGATAAAGCCCTCTCAATTGAGAGGTGATGGTGTCGAACAGGATGAGCGCGCCGTGTTGCTCCCGGAACAGAATCTCTGTCGGATCGGAGCCGTCTCCATAGCGCGTCTTCATGGAAAGAGGCTCGCTTGCGTGGACTTCGTTCAATTCATGCGGCCAGCGATCGGCGTAGAACAGAACCGCGATCGGCTCATTCGAGATCAGGGGGATGTCAGGCGGAAGCAGCCTCGCGGCCTTGAGAGTTTCGGACTTGCGCCAGCCGGGACTGGTGTAGCCTGATCCATCCTGGTGCATGCGCTCCAAAGGTTTGTAGGTGATCGAGGCATATCCGGCGATTGAACCCACGAACAGCAGGGCGGCGGCCAGACCGACCCAGAAACGCCCGGGCCAGCAGCGCACAAGGACGTACGTGATCGTGACCGCCATGATGATGAGGGGAGGCAAAATGGGGAGAATGGTCCGGCCGTCGACATCCGGGGTCGGAGAGGTCACAACGTAGGCGAGACCGAAGAAGGCCAGGTAGGCCGCAAACAGGATGACGAAATAAACCAGCACTCTCAGAGTCGCGCTCTTCAAAGCGCCGGTGGCAAGCATGGGTCGGATTCTGCGAAGGGTAACAGCAATCACCGCGGCCAGCGCCAGGGCGAGAATCGCGATCACTGGTTTTGCCGCCGCCCGCATGACGTCCGGATCCACGCCCGGAAAGCTGAGCATGTCCGCCGTCACCGGTTTCCAGGAATACACGATTGTCGGGATCTGCTTGACGAAAGTGATGAACTGGGGGACGAAGTCGAACTCGCTCTTCAAGCCGCGCGGCGTCGCACCGCTGTAGCGGATACGCGACCAGAGAACGAATGCGGCCACGGGGAGAGAGGCAATGAGGGTGAACACGGCGCTGTGGGCAAGGCGAACCTTGAGTTGACCTCGATCGAAAAGCAGCAGGCAAAGGATCCCCGTGCCGAGGATGGCGGCCCCCGTGTAACGGGTCATGAATGCCATCCCTACCACCAGAGCGGACGAGACCAACTGGGATGGTCTCTGGTCCTCCAGGTATCTCAGCAGGAGGAGCGAGCCAATGACCTCCGTCAGGAGAAAGAGAGGCTCGGACATGG
>MGOM01000007.1:18214-19877 GCA_001797105.1 Chloroflexi bacterium RBG_19FT_COMBO_62_14 | reverse complement strand
GGCCGGCTGGACCAGGAACACGCCCGACAGGCCAGTCGCTCCCCACGCGGATCCGGTCAGGCGATAGAACAGCCATCCGCTGCCGAAGATCAGAATCCCGAATGACAGGACGTCGAATAGGCGCGCGGCTCCTACGAGGTCAAGCTGTGGGCCGCCAAGGGCGATCAGGACGAGAGGGTAGAGGGGCGGGTGGGAGACGAGCGGCACGAACTGACCTGATGGCCGGTACAATCCCAGCCCCTTGCCAGTGGCCAGGTTGCGCGCATTGACCATGTAGCCGACAGCATCACTGAAGGCCCACGGGCCCCAGCGAGTGCCGTAGACAATCAGCAACATCCCGGCCACAGTCAGGAGGATCAGGGCGGCGAGGACGACCTGGTCCTGTTTCAGGCTTCTAAGCTTCATCGTAGCGGGCCATGTGCCGAAGCGTTGTTCGAATCGGAGTTGCCTTCAGGGCGCTGCCGGCTGGTGATCTTCTGTGCAGAAGTGATCACTCCATAAAAGCGAAGAACGACGACGTCGGATCGGCTCGATTCTAACCGCGTCTTGCCGCTCGCGTCGGGGAGGTCGCACGTCCTGGGGAGCGTCGTCCGGGTCTGAGCATCTGGCTGCGATCAGCCGTAAGGGTTCACGGTTCTGCAGCCCTATAGACAATTCCCTCAGCGGAACCCTGCACCGGAAGGAGGCCTGCGGTGAGATTCCTCCACTCTTCCGCTCCTTGTACGTCGGTGGGGGCAAAGCCGACGAGAACCAGAAAACCGTCGCCCTGGCGGAGAAGATGCCGCATCTCCTCCAGCTCATTCCCATAGGAAGGATTGGGCTCGAGGTTGGAGAGGTTCGTCGGGGAGGGTATGGCGTAGGCAGTCCGGCCGGCGATGAAATACATCGCAGGAAGGTTGTTTGAGAAAATCGGAACGGCCGGTAATCCTCTAGCGTATGCCAGGGTGGGGGAAGTGCGCCATCGTTCGGAAGAATAGCCATGCCCGTCTCTTGCCAGAGATTCGACGATGAGCCCGGAGCGGTAGATTTGGAAAGCTGCGAAGCCGAGGCACAGGATAGCGACCGAGAGCCTTGCTCTGGCGGATGAACTGCCAGATAGGTGGGCTGCGGCTAGCGCAAGGATGAGCAGGATCGAGAGATGCAGGGGAGCGAGAATGCGTTCATCGATGGGGGTAAGCCGATCGAGAAGGAGGACCGTGAAGACGATCAGGCCGAGGTACACCAGGCAGAAGAGAGCTTGAACGCTCAAGTGACTAAGCACAAGCGAAGGGGAACTTGTGGCGTTTGCTCTTCGGGCCAATCTCAGTCCCAGCCAGATCGCTCCGACCGACAGAAACAGGAACGTGACGAGGCTCATCGACGATGAATCGGTGAGAAAGGCTGCAACTCGATCCGGCAGGAGCCACTTAAGGAAAAGCACCAATCCCCCACGCCATACCTCGGGCGGCGGAGGGTGCTAGAAGGGAGCGGGGCGGTTGGCGGCGCTGCCCTTGACGGCAAAGTTGCGGATCGTGAAGGCGATCATCGGCGCGACCGCCACGGCCATGAAGGACATCGCTTCCTTGAGGCGCGCCGACAAGGGCTTGCGGAGGAGCAGCACCAGCGCCATGCCGCACGCCAAGATAAGGCCGAGACCGACGAATCGGGTGAAGGCTCCCAGGCT
>MGOM01000007.1:17865-18056 GCA_001797105.1 Chloroflexi bacterium RBG_19FT_COMBO_62_14 | reverse complement strand
GCGTAGAAGACGGAACCTGTTGAGCCGTAGACCGCCATCAGGCCAATCAGAGTCGTCACCCCGAATAGCAGCCCATTCAAGGTGCGGGCGAACACGCGGACATCTATCCCAAGTCTGGCCGGAAGCGCGAGCGCAAGGGAGTAGAGAGGCGGGAAGTTGGTGATGGGGTTCAGGCTGCCGTCGCCGGTTAG
>MGOM01000007.1:11847-17688 GCA_001797105.1 Chloroflexi bacterium RBG_19FT_COMBO_62_14 | reverse complement strand
TTCTATTCGACATCTCAGGGGCTCGCTTCGGCGCCGCGACCTTTGTCGATCAAACGGCCGGCTGGGAGTCTTAGAGGGCCTCCCATGCGGCGCACCTCGCGTAACCTAGTGCAGCATCAGGGGATCGCTGGGCTAACCTCTCGCACAGACCGGCCGGAATCCGTGGCGACGGCGATGTCTTTGGTTATCCGGGCTTGGCGGCTCCATAGTACACCATCCTTCCACTCCTGTCACCGCGTGACGCAATCGGAAGCCTGGGATCGCTAGTCGACAGCAGTTAAACGCGCGGTGTGTCCTGAATGCGCGTGTACGAAGACAATGTGTTGATCGATATCGGCCCGAGGCTTTGCAGGCCTCTCGCACGTTTGGGGGAGATAATTCGTCTGTGGTCGAAGAGACCTCTCAAGCGGGGGTCGTTGGACAGCCTATTTCTGGCGCACTACAATGGAATGCCGACAGGCGGGTGATGGGCCCCACGATGCGGGATCGAACTCAGGCTGAGAACCACGACGAGACGAGGCATGCCAAGTATCGCCCTGCCGGATAGCAGGAGTAGCGCTGAGGATAGCCCTCCCATGACTGGCCGGATTAAGCCAATCGTACTCATCGGAATCAGCGGCGCGTTCACGCTTTGGGCGTTCTGGTTCGTCTACCGGACGTCCTTCGTGGCGATCGACGGCCGTCGCTACTTCTCCTTGTTCGATGATGCCATGGTCTCGATGCGGTACGCCTGGAATCTGGCTCACGGGAATGGACTGGTGTGGAATATAGGCGAACACGTCGAGGGATACACCAATCTGCTTCAAACCCTGGTCATGTCCGTCTTCGCTCTCATTCTCGACAAGACGACGGCAGTCCTGGCCGTGCAGATCCTGGGCGTGGCGGTGATGATCGTCAACGCCTGGCTGGCCGTGCTCGTGTCCCGATACATCCAACTGGGTCGGTTCGACACTCGACGAACCACATTTGAGCTCATGACCTTCATAGGTGTCCTCGGATACTACCCCCTCGTGTACTGGTCTGTGATGGGAATGGAAACCGGCCTGCTGACGGGGCTCCTGCTCCTGGCAACCCTATTCATGTTCAGGCTCTCAATCAACGGCGATCGGTGGGATCTGATGATGTCCTCCGTCGTATTGGGGCTGGCCTACCTCGCCAGGCCTGATTCGGTGATCGTCGCCGCCGTGATCCTCGGGTACGGGCTCCTCGAAGTCGCCAGGAGACTTCCACGGCGCCGGGCGCTCGCGATCGGTGGATTGGCAATACTGATCTACCTCCTCCTGCCGATCGGGCAAACCGTCTTCCGCATGAACTACTATGAGAGCTTCTGGCCGAACACTTACTATCTGAAGGTGGAAGGGTTCCCGCTGACTCAAAGGATACGCAACGGTCTCGCCTTCATACTCCCTTTCTTCAAAGAGAATTGGCTCTTCCTCCTCCTGGCATGTACGGCTGTGCTGCACGGGTCATCCAAAGAGAAGCGGCTCTTGCTCGTCGTCGGGGGGGCGCTGATTGCCTACCAGGTCCTGATCGGGGGGGACGCATGGAGGCTGTGGCGGATGGTTTCGCCGGGGATTCCGCTTCTCCTGGTCCTGTTCAACGGAGAGCTCGTCTACCTCTCAGGAGTGGTAGGGGACGTCTTCAGATCGCGGACGGAGAACCGGCTGAGTTCAGGAGGGTCTGGCGCGCCGCCTCCCGGCGATCCGCGATCTGAGGCCGCCGGGCGTGACAGGTTGCTGCTGGCGTCGGCGGGGATCGCCGGGATGGGCCTTGCAGGCCTCGGGTTAGTGATGGGTGTGGTCAATCCAGCCAGCCTTTCCCTGGCCGTCGAGTCTCGCGCCGGGCTCATCTGGGGGGCGCTCTTGGGCGCGGCCCTCGCCATCTTGGCCCTGCGGACTGCGATGAGACAAACCACGCCAAGTTTCACGGCCTCCGGTTTGGGCCTGGCTTTCTTTGTTGCCCTCGGATCCTTGAACGCCCGGTTTCTGCCGGAGATGCTCGACGTCATCCCACCTTACCAGGTTGGAGAGAACGCATCCAACGCGAACACGGCGATTGCAGTCTTGAGCGCGACCACAGATGAGGCAAGTGTGGGTGTGATATGGGCCGGCACAATACCGTATTACACGGGACGTTATGCCATCGATTTCCTTGGCAAGACGGACCCTCGAATAGCCCATCTTCCGCCGGAGCTCGGGGGTGCCTCGCGAAGAGGCAGCATGCTCACTTGGCCGGGACACAACAAGTACGACCTTGAATACTCCATCGGCGAACTTAGGCCAACGTACGTGCAGCAGTTCGACTGGGGCCGCCAACACCTAGGACAACTCCGGCGCGAGGTCTATCTCCAGGTCGCCTACAAGGGAGTGAGCCTATGGTTGCTCCGGGACTCCCCCAGTGTGCTCTGGGATGAGGTGCGTCCGACGCAGCCCTGACGCACTCGAGACAAAGGCGTGATTACTCGGGGCCTCAAACCCAATCACGCGCGTGGCCTGGTGGGCAAGGTTCCCCATGAGCGTGCTTATCGCTTAGGATACCTCGTTCCAATTCTGCTTCTCTAGCTGCAACCGCCACTCTGGTCGGACGCACCAGTCGCTGGACGCTCACTTTTGCGGTGCTTTCCGCAATCGGAGGGTATGCGGGCCGGCGGATGAAGCAAGGAGAGATGATATACTTCGGATCGCTGCGACCGAGTACGCGCGCTTCGGTCATCCTGTGGCTGGAACTCGTTCGAAAACGGATGGCTTCGTACCGTTTGCGTAGCCCATCGCCGATTCAGTTTGATCGGCGGAGCTGCCTGAGCGAGCGGTGACAGTCACGCCCGCGGGGGAAGATGTCGACCGTCCTGGATGCCTTTGACTTATCGGGGGAAGTTGTGCTTGTCACCGGTGGAGCCGGCCTCCTCGGGGCGGAATTCTGCCGCACGCTGGGGCAGGCCGGCGCTTCGGTTGTGATTGCCGACCTCGCCGAGAGTTCCGCCGGGGACATCGCCCGCAAACTGACCGCAGACGGCCTCACGTGCATGGCGGTCGGCGTAGATGTCACGCAAGCGGAATCCACGCGTGACATGGTCCGAGTCGCCCTCGATCGTTTCGGCCGCCTGGACATCTTGGTCAACAGCGCTGCGCTCGACCCCAAGTTCGACCGGGACCACGCGGGCGAGCACAGCAACGCTTTTGAAGACTACCCACTTGAGCTCTGGAACCAGGCTGTGGCCGTGAACCTGACCGGGATCTTCCTGTGCTCGCAGGCGTGCGTTCGACCTATGCTCGACCAAGGCAAAGGCGTCATTATCAACATCTGCTCCACCTATGGGCTGGTTGGGCCGGACCAACGCATCTACCAGCGCCGGGGGCAGTCGCCGCGATTCAAACCGGTGTACTACCCGACGACCAAGGCCGGGGTGCTCGGACTGACTCGTTACCTGGCGACGTATTACGCCGGCAAGGGGATCCGGGTGAATGCCCTGACCCCGGGTGGGGTGTACAACGATCACGACGACGAGTTCGAGCGCGCCTATTCCGCGCGAACCATCTTGGGGCGGATGGCGCGCAAGGATGAGATGAACGGCGCGGTGCTGTTCCTGGCTTCGGAGGCGTCATCTTACATGACAGGAGCCAATCTCGTCGTCGATGGGGGCTGGACCGCATGGTAGCCCGTCCTGAGGTTCTGGCCATCGTGCCGGCGCGGGGCGGTTCAAAGTCGCTGCCGCGCAAGAACCTGCGCCCGCTGGCCGGGCATCCCCTGGTGGCGTACAGCATCGCCGCCGGATTGCAGTCGACGTCCGTCTCACGCGTCGTGGTTTCGACGGATGACGAAGAGATCGCTGAGGTCTCGCGGCGATACGGCGCAGAGGTCCCGTTCCTCAGGCCCCAGGCGCTCGCCCTGGATGACACTCCCGACCTGCCCGTTTTCCAACACGCGCTTGGCTCCCTGGCGACCGACGGCTACAAACCGGATGTCGTCGTCCAGCTGCGGCCGACCTCTCCCTTGCGGCCGTCGGATTGCATCGATCAAGCGGTCGAAATCTTGTTGGCCCGGGAGGAAGCCGACTCGGTTCGGGGGGTAGTGCAATCAGGCCAGAACCCCTTCAAGATGTGGCGCATCCGGGATGATGGGCGCATGACTCCGCTCCTGGCTGATGGAGCGCGCGAGGCGTACAACATGCCTCGGCAGAAACTCCCGTCCACATACTGGCAGACGGGGCACGTCGACGCAGTCCGCCCGCGCACGATCCTTGAGAAAGGTTCAATGTCCGGCGAGTTCATCTTGCCATTGGTCCTCGATCCCCGTTATTCGATCGACATCGACACGTTGCGCGACTGGGAACGAGCCGAGTGGATCTTGATGCGCTCGGAGCTGCCGGCCGTGCGTCCAGGCCGGGCGCCCAGGCCGATTCCGGATCAGGTGGAGCTCGTCGTTCTCGACTTCGACGGGGTGATGACCGACAATCGGGTTTGGGTGGATTCGGATGGACGCGAGGCAGTCGCGGCCGACCGTGGCGATGGGCTGGGCGTGGCGCGGCTGTTGTCACGCGGGATCGATGTGGTTGTGCTCTCGACCGAGATTAATCCGGTCGTCTCCGCCCGCTGTCGTAAGCTTGGTGTACCTGTCTTCCAGGGAACGGCCGATAAAGCCTCGGCCCTCCAAGAGATACTGTTGGACCGCTCCGTCGATCCCTCGCGGGCCATATTCCTCGGCAACGACTTGAACGATCTGGCGTGCTTCCCGCTCGTGGGTTGCGCATTGGTCGTCGCCGATGCCCACCCTGAGGTGCTCACCCAGGCGGATGTTATCCTCTCGCGCAAGGGCGGCCACGGTGCGGTTCGTGAGCTGTCCGATCTGTTGATATCAGACCTGGGCAACTAAGGAAGGCGATAGGTGAGGACGATTGAGATTGCAGGCAGGCTCATTGGCGACAACCATCCGACGTTTGTCGTCGCCGAAATCGGGATCAATCACAACGGTGATCTGGACGTGGCCAAGCAATTGATCGATGCCGCGGTCGCGGCCGGTGTGGACGCGGTCAAGCTGCAGAAGCGCACTCCGGAGTTGTGCGTCCCGCCTGACCAGCGCGACCAGATGCGCGACACCCCCTGGGGGTACATCAGCTATTTGGATTACCGGCGCCGGATCGAGTTCGATGCGGCGGACTATTCCGAGATCGACCGCCATTGCCGAGAGCGGGAAGTTACCTGGTTCGCCTCGGTCTGGGACGTACCCTCTGTCGACCTCTTGGAGGTCTTCGACCCTGTCTGTTACAAGATCCCGTCTGCCGGGTTGACCGACACGGAGCTCTTGCGGCACGTGCGATCGAAGGGCCGTCCGGTAATCCTCTCGACGGGAATGTCGACGATGGACCAGATAAAGGCGGCGGTGCACGTCTTGGGCACGGATGATCTATTGATCACCCATACAACCAGCACCTACCCGTGCGATCCGGGAGAGCTCAACCTTAAGATGATCCAGACTCTGCGCCAGACCTTTCCTTGCCCGATCGGTTACTCCGGTCACGAAGTCGGACTGGTGCCGACCGTCGTCTCCGTCGCTCTCGGGGCATCCCTGGTCGAGCGGCATATCACCCTCGATCGGGCGATGTGGGGGACCGACCAGGCGGCCTCGGTCGAGCCGGGGGGATTCGAGAGGCTGGTCAAGTACATCCGGGTGACCGAAGAGGGGTTGGGCGACGGGGTCAAGCAAGTGTACGAGAGTGAGCAGGTCTCGCTCCGTAAGTTGCGCACAGTCAACTCCTGAGGGCCCCTCAGTTCGTGGACCTACGAATCCCCCTGGTCAGACTGCGGACGGTTCTGGCTAGCCGCGAGCTTCGCCGGCAGATAGGCC
>MGOM01000007.1:10846-11812 GCA_001797105.1 Chloroflexi bacterium RBG_19FT_COMBO_62_14 | reverse complement strand
GGTTCCGATCGTCCAGTGCTCTTTTTCAACGCCTCCACTCGGATCCACACGCTCAGCCTGAATGCGGCGTTCTCCCTCATCGCCTCTTGGGCGGTCCGCCGCGCGGGCATTCCTGTCCGCTTCGCGGTCTGCCAGGCCGGGATGGACCAGTGCATCCTGGGGACGAATCCGGAGAACTCGACTGCGTCTCCACCGTGTAAGCCTTGTATCGGCCTGAGCGAAGTCCTCTTCCCGCCCGAGCTAGTCGTTCCGATCCGCTTCGAACCCTCGGGCCGGGATGAGCTGAGGTCAGAGCTGGCAGGAGAATCTGTCGAGAGCCTGGCGGCCTGGCAATTGCGCGGCATACCTTTGGGAGTACTTTGTCTCCCGGGTTTGCGTTGGGCTCTGCGCAGGCATCACCTGCCGGACGATGAGCCGACGCGCGCCTTGTTCCGCAGGTACTTGATCTCGGCCGCCAGTCTCATCGACGAGTTCGGGCATGTGATTGATTCAATTCGCCCTCGGGTGCTCATCGTCTTCAACGGAGTCTTCTATCCGGAAGCGATCGCCCGGCACGTCGCCCAATCCAGGGGGATTCCGGTTGTGACACACGAGGTCGGTTTGCGGCCGAATTCCGCCTTCTTCTCCCATGAGCACGCCACCTTCCGCCAGGTCCACCTGCCGCCTGATTTCCGGCTCACGCCAGAGCAAGATCGACAACTCGATGCTTACTTGGAGGACCGCTTCAAAGGACGTTTTACCATGGCGGGCATCGAATTCTGGCCGGAGATGGAGGCCCTTCCTGCGTCATTGGTCGAGCGTGTGAGCCAGCACCGCCAGACCGTGACCGTGTTCACGAATGTCGTCTTCGACACCAGCCAGATTCATGCCAACCGCTTGTTCGACGATATGTTCGACTGGCTCGGGGACGTCTCACAGGTGGTCCGACGTCACCCGGAGACGCTCTTCATCATCCGTGCCCATCCG
>MGOM01000007.1:9946-10782 GCA_001797105.1 Chloroflexi bacterium RBG_19FT_COMBO_62_14 | reverse complement strand
TCGAGGTGCAGCCGAACATTGTCTTTCTGCCACCGGCTATGCGTCTCAGCTCGTATGAGCTGATCCGCCTGTCGAAATTCGTCACGGTCTACAACTCTTCGATCGGGCTCGAGGCCTCGATCATGGGGTCGGTGGTTTTGTGTGCCGGCAGGGCCCGCTACACGCAGCTCCCGACGGTCTTCTATCCGGCTTCGCGGGCGGACTACCTACAAGAGCTTGAGACCTTGCTTGAGTCGAACGATCTGCGCACGCCTCCGCAGTTTGTGCTCAACTCCCGCGGATTCCTGTACAACGAGTTGTATCGTGCTTCGCTCGACTTCTCGCCATTCCTCGAGCCCGTTCCGAACGGCCCCGGAATGGTCAGACTGACGGAGATCGACCTTGCCCAGTTCGATCGATCTCCGGATATCGAAGTCGTCCGGAAGGGTATCCTGGAAGGAGAGCCGTTCTTGTTGCCGGAGGACCTCGCCCTCGGTCTGCCTTCCGGCTAGCCGGGGCTGGATGCAACTCGCCTGGCCCGAAGTGGGCCTGGCGTGCGCAAGCGCCGTCTGCGGTCGCAACGCGAGGCGCGCGTGTCTTCGCCAGGCGTGAACTTCGACTGGGGGGAGTCACAGGAGGGCTTGGTCGACGACGAATCAAGCGCCTCTCCATAACGGCGCCGACCGAGCGACCAGGCACCCCTAAGGTATAATTCCCCGACTCGGATGGAGGCAGACCGCCCAATGAAGATCGACTATCGCGAAACGACCGAGGACTTGCAGACCCGCATCGACATCCACTCCAGATACGGGAGTCTCGACATCGATGCATGGATGCTCGACCTCCTGGCGCCGAAG
>MGOM01000007.1:5334-9930 GCA_001797105.1 Chloroflexi bacterium RBG_19FT_COMBO_62_14 | reverse complement strand
TGCGGGGCGGGGAAACAGTGCCTGGCGTTCTTTCGGTACCTCGCCGGCGAAGCCGACATCACCGGAGGCGACGTTTCGGCCGAGCTGCTGGCACAGGCTCGGAAGTTGAACGATGAGCTGGGCGGCCGCCTGAACATCATCGACCTGGACTTCAACGCACGCTTTCCCCTTGAAGACAACACTTTCGACCTCGCCTCATGCTGTTTCGCCATCTACTATGCCGAGGATATTCCTTTCACGATTGCCGAGATGCATCGGGTACTTCGGCCCGGCGGTCGCCTCTTCACGACCGGGCCCATGCCCGAGAACAAGCAGCTCTTCTATGACGTAATCCGGGAGGCGACCGGAAGGCCGATCCCTCCCATGCCGGGAAGCTCTCGTTACGCCAGCGCGATCCTGGATGCGATACGCGGGCGCTTCTCGGCAGTGGATGTGCATGTTTTTGAGAATCCGCTGGCGTTCGACTCGCTGGAACCATTCCTGAGTTACACCCGCGCTTCGCTCTCCGAGGACCGCAAGCTCTGGGGGAGCATGTTCCAGGGTAAGGATGAATTCGAAGCAATCATGGCCCGCATTGCAGAGGTCGCGGGGCGCCGGCTCGAGCGCGACGGCAAACTCGTCATGACCAAGGTTGTCGGCGGGTTCATCGCCACCAAGTAAGGCGGAGACGATCGGTTGATCTTCTACGGCCACAAAGTCCTGTTCCTCGGCGCGCACCCCGACGACATCGAGCTTGGATGCGGTGGTCTCCTGGCCCACATCTCCGGGAAAGCTGACGTGCTTTGTGCAACGCTCTCGGACAACCAGGAGAACCCGGCCCTCAACGCGCTCGTCGGTGAGCATTACAAGAGCATGGAGGTCCTTGGTGTCCCACGCGACAAGGTCCTTCTGAGCCAGTTCGAAACCCGCAATTTCCCGCGCGACCGACAGGAGATCCTCGAGTATCTCTACAGCCTGAACCGCGAACACAAGCCGGAGATCGTCTTCGCACACACCCAGGCCGATATCCACCAGGATCACGCTGTGGTGACCATGGAGGCGCTGCGGGCATTTCGCGGGACAACCGTCCTTGGGTACGACGTGTTGCGTAGCAGTTACGGCTTCTTCCCCCAGTTTCTGGTCGAGATCACCGGCGAGGACGTCGAACGAAAGGTCAGGGCCCTCGCCGAATACACGATTTACTCGGACAAGTATTATTTCGGCCCCGAAATCATTCGGGCCACCTCGATCCGTCACGGCGCGCTTGCGGAAAGGGAGTACGCCGAGGGCTTTGACATCCTGCGGGTTGTGGGTGTTTTCGCCGACCGGATCCCCTGACCCGGGAGGATCCTCCCGGCGCAGGCATCCGGCAGCGACCGTAGCGAACCCCCGATGGTCAAGGTCAGAAATGCCCTCACACGATCGATCCAGCGGCCACCAGGTCGTCACGAATGGACGGGTTGCTTTCTTTGCCCCGCTGTCGTCCGAGGAGGCCGGGCTGGTCCTGGTGGATCAAGCAGGGCGGCACGACAGCCCGCTCCAACCAAGGAGGTGGGGCTTGGTGGTCTTCCCACTCCTTCCACTGCGGTTCGACCCAATTCGAGCGGGCTCACACCCTGAATTCGCCGCCTGTCGAGCCCGGAATATGGCCTCGAGGGTAGCGAGCGGGCTGATGGCTGACAGGATGGCGTGATGGGGAGCAAGCCCCGCAGCTCTCAGGTTCTGCGCTGTTCGATCGTCATCCGCGCCTACAATGAGGAGAGGCACATCGGCCGGTTGCTGGCGGGGATACTCAGGCAAACCGTCCGCCAGGTTGAGATCATCCTGGTCGACTCGGGGTCGACCGACGCGACCCTGGCCATCGCCTCCCGCTACCCCGTGCTGATCTCACGAATCGAACCCGACGAGTTTACCTTTGGTCGGTCGTTGAATCTGGGCTGCGGGCGAGCGAAGGCCGACCTGATCGTCATCGCCAGCGCGCATGTTTTCCCGGTGTACCCGGATTGGCTGGAGCGGCTCATAGCCCCGTTCGAAGACCCGCGCATCGGGCTTGCCTATGGGCAGCAGCGGGGCGAGGCCGGCTCCCGCTACAGCGAGCGGCAACAACTCGCAAAAATGTTCCCCGACCACTCCGTCTCTCGTCAGGGACACCCTTTGTGCAACAACGCCAACGCCGCGATCCGGCGCGAGTTGTGGGAGCGTCGGCCGTACGATGAGACGTTGTCCGGTCTGGAGGATCTGGAGTGGGCGACCTGGATGATGCAGCAAGGCTTCGACATCGCCTACGTCGCCGAGGCCGAGGTTGTCCACGTTCATCAGGAGAATCCTCGCCAGCTCTACAACCGCTACAAGCGCGAGGCCATGGCTCTGCATCGGGTCCAGCCGTGGCAAGCTTTTCACTCTTGGGACTTTGCCCGTCTGTATCTCTCGAACGCCCTAAGCGATTGCTGGCACGCTTTGCGGGAGGGGCAAGGACTGGGCACCCTGGCTGACATCCTCATGTTTCGGCTGATCCAATTCTGGGGCACCTATACGGGCTTCCGCCATCGGGGCCCGGTGACACGCAAGCTGATGGAAGCCTTCTACTATCCGCGCGGCTTCCGGGCGCCGAGTCCGCCTCAAGTGGATGACATGAAGGCCATCGATTACAGCTCGCTGGCCAACGGGCCAGGGCCGGGAGAGGGAGCAGGGTCGTAGACCCCGGCCTCGTTTGCGACCTTGCCCGGCGGGAAGACGGTCGTTGAGGACAGCAGCATGATCTATTGGATGCGAACGCGAGACATCATGCTACCCGCTCTCTATCTGCTGATGAGCATTCTCTGGTCATTCGGCGGATGGATGGTTGTCAGCCATGCCTTTTCCCTCCGGAGCCGCGAGCGGCTGGTCAGTGGAGCGGCCGCCGGTTTTGTGCTGTTCATCACCCTCAGCAATCTGCTGGCCAACATTCTCCCCCTTACCCTCGCGTTTTGGTCGGCTTCCGGGATTATCTTCATCGCCGGCCTGGCCCTGGCCTTGCGGTCGAGAGCCAGGCCGCCAGTTGATCCGGGGGATCTGAGGGCCTGGCCCGTGGTCGCCGTAGCCCTCGGGACGAGCTGGATCTTCACGCTGATCTTGCGTGGTCTGGCGATCTTCGACGACTATTACCATCTGCCTCTGGTGTCTTCCATGGCGGCCGGGGACATCCCGCCCCACTTTCAGCTCGATCCGGCGCAGCACCTGGCCTATCACCATGCTCTGCAAGTGTTCGCCGCCAGCCTTGTCCGACTCGGCGGCCTCCTCCCGTGGAGCGCGTGGGACGTCAGCCGGGCGTTGGCCCTGGGGCTCAGCCTCGTTCTGGGTTGGTTGTGGGTCCGCCGCATCACGCGGAGCGCGCCTGCCGCCTCGATCGGGACCGCGCTGTTCATTTTCGGAGGCGGAGCACGCTGGCTCCTGCTGTTTGTCTCACCGGATCTGCTTGCGCAAGCCGGCGCTGGAATGCAAATGGACGACACGGCTCGCCGAGCCGGTGCGGATCTGGCCGAAGCCATGATTCGCCGATGGCCGATGGTTGGCGACGGGCCGATCCCTTTCCCCTTTGCATACGGGAACGGCATCTATCGATCCTGGAACATGGCTCTGGGCACATCGGGCGCCCTGCCGGTGATCATTGTGTTCCTGCTGCTTCTATTCTGGGGCCGGCGGCGCACTTCACCGGCAGGTGTAGTGTGTCTCGGCCTGCTCATGGCGGGGCTTGCCCTCAGCGCTGAGCATCTCTTTGCACTCGTCATTGCTGGTGCCGCGGTGGCCCAAGTGGTGCACGCGATTGTCGGCCGTGCGCGTTCGATCCGTCTCGACAACTCTCGCCTGACGAGGTCCGTGGCGATTCTCGGGATCGGCCTGGTGTTGTCACTGGTCCAAGGCGGGTTCATCACCGAGGTGGCACGTGATTTGCTCACTCGTCTTGCGGGTCGGACGGTCGAGATCGTGAGCACCGACTATCAGGGGTTCATGCTGCGGGGGATCCCTGCCATCCCCTCCGGCCACTTTGGTCCGTTGTCACTTCTAGACCCGGGCCAGGTCGTTGTCCTGGCGGCGGAACTCGGCCCGGTTCTCCTTCTTGCACCGGTGGTAGTCCTCCTGACTATCCGCAAGATCACCGGGAAATCGCCATTGATCGTGGCCCTGGGGACGGGCTCGCTGCTTAGCTTCCTCTTCCCGATCTTTTTCCGGTATGGATTGGATTTCAATATCACTCGCCTCACGGGGGCCGCCCTCTGGCTGTGGTCTGTGCTTGCCTTCCCAACCCTGTGGCGCTGGCTCGCTGGCGGCCTACCTGCGGTGCGCTTCTTCGCGTGGTCAGGCTACGGAGTGGCGGTCTTTGGAGGCCTCGTGCTCTTTGCGATCGAGTTGATCGCCGTGCCTTACCCCGTTCTTACGACCTTTGTGGATGATGTAGATGCCCGATACAGCCGGGCCTACTGGGACAAGCTCGAGGCGGGAGCCCAGATCCTTGACTCGACTCCTGAAAGAGGGGTCACCCTGTTCGGACGAGCATCTCGGGCAAGGAGAGATGTCTACCATACCTGGCCAGATTGGGAGGCCCTCATCGACGATCCGGATCCGACGGCGATCGCGGCC
>MGOM01000007.1:0-5304 GCA_001797105.1 Chloroflexi bacterium RBG_19FT_COMBO_62_14 | reverse complement strand
GGATGGTGGCGCAGGATGACGCCCGAACAGCGGGGGGCGCTCGGGGATCCCTGCGTCCGCTCCCTGACCCTCGAGGGTCGAACGTCGGATGATTTCCCTCGCCTCCTGGATGTCAGGGATTGTGGTTGATACACATCGAGGTTCGGTTCTGGTGGATATCGCTTTGGCCCCAAGTCCAAGAGGGGATGTAAGATGACCGTTGAGAAGAACAGGTTGACCGCCCTGGTGCCCATGCGGCATCATTCGGAGCGTGTTCCAGGGAAGAACTATCGTCCACTCTCAGGGAAGCCTCTGTACTCGCACATCCTTGAGTCACTCATGGGCTGCCCCGCTATTGCCAAGATCGTCGTTGACACGGACAGCCCCATCATTCTCGAGGGAATCCACAAGTCCTATCCCGTCGTGCAGCTCATAGAAAGGCCAGAGAATCTGCGAGGCGACGCCGTTTCCATGAATGAGATCTTGCTGCACGACGTCTCGCAGGTGGACGGAGAGTTCTTTTTGCAGACGCACACCACTAACCCGCTACTCCGCCCGGCGACCATCAGTATGGCCACCCGTGACTTCTTTAGCCGGTTCCCCGAGCGTGACTCGCTCTTTTCGGTCACGCCGCTGCGTTTTCGCATCTGGGGGAAAGGCGGGGAAGCCCTCAATCATGACCCGAGTGACCTCTTGCGGACCCAAGACTTGCCGGCGGTCTTCCAGGAAAACTCATGCCTGTACATTTTCGAGCGCCGGCGTTTCCTTGAACGGAAGAACCGCATAGGGGAAAGCCCCCAGATGTTCGAGATGACTCTCCCCGAAGCCCTGGATATCGACGACGAACTTAACTTCAAGATCGCCGAGTGGATTCTCAAGGACCCTGGTCGGAAATCAAGGGGAGGGCCGGCAAGCGTTTGACGGTTCCTCGGCCGCAGCACTGCACGGCGACTGGATTAGAATAGCGGATCTCGTGAACCGGAGACGGCGCGCATGGAATACACACTGACCGCAATCCTCTTCAATCAGGGGCCGGACACACTCATCTCGGCCGGACACTGGGGGATCCTGGCCTACCTCGATCCGGGATCCGGAAGCTACTTGATTCAATTGCTGGTGGCTGCCGCGTTGGGCGGCCTTCTTCTCCTGCGGCTGTACTGGCAGAGAGTGAAGTCTTTTGTGCGCCGAGTCTTCACGGGCAAGGAAGAACGACCGGATGCCGATGAATGAAGGACGTGTATCCTCGTCTTTCCGTGATCCAAGCGGATTCGTCTTTCGTCGAGATGGCGTGCATTTGCGTCAGGTCAATCTTACCTATCAGGACGAATACGACCTGCTCCTGCGCTCCGGTCTGTACGAGAACCTGGTAAACGACGAACTCCTCGTCTCGCATCGAGAGACGAAAGCCAGATCGCCCAAGCCTTCCCTCGCCTACAAAATCCTGCAGCCCGACCCGATTACAACGATCTCACACCCCTATGAGTGGTGTTTCAGTCAGCTCAAGGACGCCGCCCGGCTGACCCTCAAGATACAGAAACGGGCCTTGAACAGAGGGATGAGCCTCAAGGATTGCAGCGCATACAACATCCAGTTCGAGAAGGGTCGTCCGGTGCTGATCGACACGTTGTCCTTCGAGAGTTATGCCGAGGGGAGCCCGTGGGTCGCTTATCGGCAGTTTTGCCAGCATTTCCTGGCACCCTTGGCTCTCATGTCCCACACCGACGTTCGTCTCAGCCAATTGCTGCGGGTATACATTGACGGCGTCCCTCTCGACCTCGCCGGCCGGCTGCTTCCACCCCGAACGCGGGCGATCCTCCCCCTGCTCGTTCACCTCCACCTGCACGCCGCCGCCCAGAAGCGGTACGCCCGGGCCAGAGTGGCGGAAGCCAGCCGCGGGAGACGAATGTCGAAAACCTCGCTGCTCGGCTTGATCGACGATCTGCGCCGGGCAGTCGAGAATCTGAGATGGAAGCCGACTTCGACGTCGTGGCTGGATTACTACGACACGCATGCCTATGCTCCCGAAACGCTTGCCGACAAGCGGGCGCTGGTTGATGAGTTTGTTGCCAGTGTCCAGCCGAAGAGAGTGTGGGACCTCGGGGCCAATACCGGGTTGTTCAGCCGTCTGGCCAGCGACAGGGGGATTCCCACGGTCGCGTTTGATCTTGATCCGGGGGCGGTCGAGCTCAATTACCTGGAATGCATCTCGAAGGGCGAGAAGAACTTGCTTCCCTTGGTGCTCGATTTGACAAACCCGAGCCCGAGTCTGGGTTGGAACAATCAGGAGAGAGCTTCATTTTTCGAACGCGGACCGGTCGAAATGGTCGTGGCCCTGGCCCTTGTCCACCATCTGGCCATCTCGAACAACGTGCCCCTGGCCGATCTGGCGGGGTTTTTCGGCAGACTCGGTCGTTGGCTTGTCGTCGAGTTTGTCCCCAAAGAAGATCCGCAGGTGGCCCGGCTCCTGGCAAATCGAAAGGACATCTTCCCGGAATACACTTCCGAGGCATTCGAGAAGACCTTTTCGCAAGTGTTTACCATTCATCGGGCCGAGCCGCTCCGAGGCTCGGGTCGTAGGATCTACCTTATGGAGCAGACTGGCGATCCGGCCGTGGCATAAGCTCGAACCCGGTGAGGGGGTCGAGGCTCGTTCTGCTCGATCACGGGCTGTGGAACAGCACGGACCGGTGGAGGCTATCCAGGAAAGGGCGAGGCAGCTGACAGACAATGGTGTTGATGCTCACATGCCTGACGCCTGGAGGCTTGTGAACCGGGCCGGCTTCAGACCGGAACTCCCATGCATACAATCGCCACCTGAGGGGCGGGAGGCCTGATGGGGTTACGTATCCTCTTGTCGGCACCATACATGATCCCCGAGTATGAGCGCTTTCGGCCGGTCTTCGAGAGCGCAGAGATGGAAGTCATCCTTCCGATCGTGACCGAAAGACTGTCCGAGGCGGAGCTGCTTCCCTATGCAGGCGAGGTCGACGGCGTGATCTGCGGCGACGACCAATTCACCGCACGTGTACTCCGGGCGGCGTCGCCTCGATTGAAAGTCATCTCCAAGTGGGGCACGGGCATTGATTCGATCGATCGCGAGTCGGCCAAAACCCTGGGCATACAAGTCTGCAACACTCCGGGGGCCTTCACAGAAGCAGTCGCCGACACCGTCATCGGCTATATTCTGAGTTTTTCCCGCAAGCTGCCCTGGATGGATCGATCGACGAAATCGGGCGAGTGGGACAAGGTCCCTATCCGCGCACTGCACGAGACCACGATCGGGGTGATCGGGGTGGGCAGGATCGGCAAGGCCGTGCTGCGCCGGGCGAGCCCATTCGGCGCCCACCTCCTGGGCAACGATATCCTCGAGATCGATCCGGCATTCGTAGCGATGGTCGGTGTGGAAATGCTGGCGCTGGAAGAGCTGCTCCGTCAGTCGGACTTCGTCAGCCTGAATTGCGACCTCAATCCATCCTCACACCACCTTCTTGATCGGTCCCGCCTTGGCTTGATGAGGCACGGGGCCGTCCTGGTCAACACAGCCAGGGGTGCGATCGTTGACCAGGTCTCTTTGGTCGATGCCCTGCGAGACGGCCGGATTGCCGGAGCCGCGCTGGATGTCTTCGAAGTAGAGCCGTTACCGGCGGACAGCGAACTCAGACGCATGGACAATGTCTTGTTGGGACCTCACAACGCCAACGGCAGCCCTTCGGCCTGGGAGAGGGTACATTGGAACACCATTCGGAACTTGTTTGCCGGGCTTGGCATTCAGCCGCCCCCGACCGAGGCCGCGGATTGAGTGGTCGTGCCGAACCCTCTCCTTCCTGTGGAGGATCTCTATGAAGAAGAAGGTGCTAGTCACCGGGGCGGCGGGGGGCATCGGTCGGGCTACGGTTGAAGCCTTCCAGGCTGCCGGCTGGGAAGTGATCGCCGTCGACCGCAAAGCCCCGACGAGCTCCTCGAAGGACGTCGAAGTCTTTGAGGCCGACGTATCCCTGCCCGATTCCGTCGATGAACTGTTCGACCGATTGAGCGGAAAGACCGAAAGTCTGGAGGCACTCATCAACAATGCCGCAATCCAGATATGCAAGCCGCTGATTGAGATGGAACCCCATGAGTGGGACGCTGTCATGGCTTCTAACCTGCGCTCGGTCTACCTCACGGCTCGGAGAGGCTATCCGCTCTTGAGGAAGGCTCGAGGCTCGATCGTCAATGTGAGCTCGGTCCACGCCCTGGCGACTTCCGTCGACCTGGCTGCCTACGCGGCCAGCAAGGGGGCGCTGATGGCCCTGACACGGGCAATGGCCCTCGAGTTCGCTCCGGACGGGATAAGGGTGAATGCGATTCTCCCGGGGGCCGTAGATACGCAGATGTTGCGCGACGGCCTGGGGCGAGGTCACGTGACCGGTCTGTCGATGGACGATCGCTTGAAAGCACTCGGGAAAAGGACCGCATTGGGTCGCGTTGGACAACCCCTTGAAATCGCCCGTGCCATTCAGTTCCTGGTTGACGATGATCAATCGTCCTTCATGACGGGTCAGGCTATGATCGTCGACGGCGGAGCCACCGCGCGCCTGAGTACCGAATGATCCGGCAGTGGAGGGGATTGCCGCGTCTTGCAGCCAGCAAGAGCTTGAACCCTCCCCCGGATGACAGCTCCGACCATCTCGGACAGGGGTCGGGCTGCGGAGTGAGAATGCGGTGTTGATCCTGCTCCCGTTGTGTGCTCTTGTCGTCGTCTTCCTTTCCATCCTCGGACGAAGCGAGGACGATGGCCTGGGCGCATCTTGGCGAAGGGCCTTCCTGCTCTCAGCCGCCGTTTGGGGTGGGCTGGTGACTTTGATTTCGGAGTCCCTGAGCCTGTTCCAGGCAATCGATCGTCTCTGGTTGGCGGTGATGTGGCTTGTCGTCGTTCTTGTCGCTGGCCTGGCAGGGTTGCGGCAAGGATCTATCGCCTCGGGGTTGCGGCTCCTCAGGCGCAAGACGTACTCCTTCGACAGGGCTGATCGATTGCTCCTTTCCGGAATGGCTGTCATCGGCCTCCTGCTGCTCATGATTGGTTGGGTCTCACCTCCGAACAACGTCGACGCGCTCCTTTATCACATGAGCCGGGTCGTGCATTGGGCGGAACACTACAGTCTTCGCCACTACCCGACGGCCTACAACCACCAACTGCTCAAACCAATCTGGGCGGAGACGGCGATCTTGAATCTCCGGGTGCTCTGGGGAAACGACCGCCCTGCAAGCCTTGTCCAGTGGTTCAGCATGCTTGGATCTCTGATCGGGGTTTCGGCAATCGCCGGCCTGCTCGGAGCGAGCCGGAAA
>MGOM01000006.1:72052-72348 GCA_001797105.1 Chloroflexi bacterium RBG_19FT_COMBO_62_14 | reverse complement strand
GAGGCTGCTGTGCGGTGCGCTCCGGGCGGATCACGGCCGGGTGGTCATTGCCGGGATTGACCTGGCCAGCCAGCCGGACAGAGTGCGCGAACGCATGGGTTATCTGCCCCAGCGTTTCAGTCTTTATGGGGATCTGACGGCCATGGAGAACCTGCGCTTCTTTGCCGAGGTGCGAGGCCTGGGGCGAAAGGACTGGCTCCCCCGGGCGAAGGAGATCCTGGCGTTCGTCGGATTGGACGAGTTCGCCGATCGCCGGGCAGATGCCCTCTCCGGAGGGATGCGGCAGAAGCTCGGAC
>MGOM01000006.1:71729-71968 GCA_001797105.1 Chloroflexi bacterium RBG_19FT_COMBO_62_14 | reverse complement strand
TCTGGCAATTGCTCCTACGCCTGCTCCGAGAAGGCGTGGCGGTCGTGATCAGCACCCCGTATATGGATGAAGCCTCCCGCTGCAGCCGTTTGGGTTTCCTCGATCGCGGTCGGCTGATGGTCGAGGGCACGCCACAAGAAATCGAAGCCCGGCTGCAAGGCAGGATCCTGGAAGTTGAAGGGGGACCGCGCTCTCTCCTGGAGCGAGTGGCCCTCGAAGACCCTGAGGTTGAAGCTGCG
>MGOM01000006.1:71174-71683 GCA_001797105.1 Chloroflexi bacterium RBG_19FT_COMBO_62_14 | reverse complement strand
CGACTGCCATTCGGGCGCGCTTGGAACGGGCCATGACCGTCAAAGGCGGAAGTGTCAGTCATGTCGCCGAGTCCCCGGCGACGATCGAGGACGTCTTCGTCGACCTTCTAGAGGAAAACCGTGCCTGAGCCGATCGTGGACGTCGACGGATTGACCAAGCGCTTTGGGACCTTCACCGCCGTCGACCATGTCACCTTCCAGGTCGATCCAGGCGAGGTGATCGGATACCTCGGCCCGAATGGGTCGGGGAAGACGACGACGATCCGAATGCTCCTCGGGCTGCTACGGCCCACCGAAGGTAGGGCGACAATCCTCGGGCTCGACGTCGAGAAGCAGGCCGAAGGCATCCGGCCGCGGGTCGGGTACATGTCCCAGAAGTTCGCGCTCTATGACGAATTGACGGCCTGGGAGAACCTGATGTTCTACGCCGGGGTCTATGGTGTGACGGATCTTTCGAGGTTGAAAGAAACCCTGGATCTCGTCGGATTGTCCCAGACGAAAGATGAGAG
>MGOM01000006.1:70814-71155 GCA_001797105.1 Chloroflexi bacterium RBG_19FT_COMBO_62_14 | reverse complement strand
GCCTTGCGTTGGCGACAGCCGTCGTTCATCAACCGACGTTGCTCTTCCTCGACGAGCCGACCAGCGGCGTCGATCCGCTGGCGCGTCGCGCGTTCTGGAATCTCATTTACGAGTTGGCGGAGAGCGGGGTCACGGTGTTTGTCACCACGCACTATATGGACGAGGCCGAATTCTGCGGGCGGGTCGGGATCATGCGTCGGGGGAGGCTCCTGGCGATGCAGCCGACCTCCGAACTGAAGCGCACCGCTCTGCGTGGCAAGGCGTGGGATGTTCATGCGGCGCCCCTTCTGGATGCCCTGGATGGTCTGACGATGCTGGAAGGCGTGGAGCGCGTTGGCCTG
>MGOM01000006.1:67399-70781 GCA_001797105.1 Chloroflexi bacterium RBG_19FT_COMBO_62_14 | reverse complement strand
GGGCTCGCTGGAGCAACCCTGGAGGCCGGGCTGAAGGCTCTCGGGCTGAAGGACGTCTCCGTCGCCCCCGCTACGCCCACGCTCGAAGACGTATTCCTGGCACTTTCCGACTGAGTTCGGAGAAGGCCCGGCTCTTTGGAGCGGACTTCTCGGCGTCCGGAAACGAAGGCTCAGCCCGGCGACAACCATCCATTGATCTTCCCGCAATGGTGCGACACGACGACATGTGGCCTCCGCCGCCGGGAGGCCGAGCGCATCTCATGACATAGCACCCCCTCCCATCACAAGGGATTGTCGCCGGCGGTACAAGCTGGGATAATCCCGGACTGTGCCCCGCCTCAGACTTCCCATCCCCCTCTCATTGTCTGTCCTTGCGTCTGTCTTGCTCCTGGCCGCGTGCGGCCAGGTCGGAGACTCCGGCGCACGACCTTTGGTGCCCTCCGGTACCCAACCGAACCCACCGACCCCGAGCCCCACGCCGTTCCAACCGCAGGCTCCCACCCCGACGCCCGGGCCGATCTCAATCTGGATCGCGCCCGGAGTACCACAGGTGCTGGCGGCGCAGGTGCAGGAGCTGGTATCGAGCGAGCCGTCTTCGTTTTTGGTGGTTGAACAACCGACGTCGGCACAGGTTCGGGTTGAGCCCGCGCCGGAATACGCGCTGACCACCTGGATCTATGCCGTCGTGGCCCCCTTCCCGACGATCGAAGATGGGTTGACTCTCGATAGCTTGCGCCAGGCCTGGCAGGGGGACGCCGGGGGAGTCGACGCATGGTTCACTTCACTGGCAACGGCTGCAGTATTGGGTGCGTGGCTCGGGGAGCCCGGAGCCGGTGTCGTTCAAGTGGGCCAGGATAAGGACCTGATCGACCAGGCGTGGCAGGCGAGAACCTCACGGGCAGTCGTCCCGTTCGAGTCGCTTGACCCGCGCTGGAAGGTCCTCGAATTGGACGGTCAATCCCCACTGCACAAAGACTTCGCCCCGGAGAGCTATCCCCTGGCGGTCCCGATCGGGTTGAGCGGTGAGGTGGAGTCGGTGGAGCCGGTGCATGCCAGGTTGGATTGGCCGAGCTCCAACCGCGACCCGGATCGATTGAGCGTTGTGGTCATGACCGGCGTCACTGCACTCACGCGGGCCACGGCCTGGATGATGGACATCCGCGGCGTCAAGTTCCCCGGAGAGCTGGTCGGCGACTGGCTGCGGAACGCCGACATCACCCATGTCAGCAACGAGGTCTCGTTCGCCGAGAACTGCCCTCCGGCCGATCCAAGCCCGGCCAACATGCGCTTTTGCAGCGCGCCGGAAAACCTCGAGCTCCTGCAAGACGTCGGCGTGGACGTTGTCGAACTGACGGGTAACCATCTGATCGACTGGGGGCAGCCGGCCATGCTGTACTCCCTCGATCTGTATCGTCAACTTGGATGGTCTACTTTCGGTGGAGGGCTAGACCTCGAGGCCTCGATGCAGCCTGCGATCCTGGAGGACCACGGGAACCGGTTCGCTTTCCTCGGGTGCAATCCCGCCGGGCCCTCCTTCGACTGGGCGACATCTACAAGCCCGGGATCCACCCCTTGCGACAAAGAGCGTTTGTTCGGCGAGTTGGCGAATCTGCGGGGACAAGGGTACATCACCATCTTCACCTTCCAATGGCCCGAGTCCTACCGCGCCTCACCGCTGCCCGATCAGGTGGCCGGCTTTCGGGAAGCCATCGACGCCGGTGCGATGATTGTCAGTGGAAGCCAGGCGCACCAACCGCAGGGGTTTGAGTTCTACAAGGGCGGGTTCATCCACTACGGCCTAGGGAATCTGTTCTTCGATCAAATGTGGTCAGAACCGACGCGGCAGGAATTCATCGATCGGTACGTTTTCTACGACGGACGGCACATCGGGACGGAACTGTTGACGACGCACCTCGAGGAGTATGCTCAACCCCGGCCGATGACGCCTGAGGAGCGAACGAGCTTCTTGAAGGCGATCTTTGAAGCGAGCGGGTGGTGAGGCGAGCTGTGGGGTTAGAGCTCGATCCCGGAGCGCTCCCGCAAAGCGCTCTTAAGCCGGCTTTCTGCCGACAAGGCGCGCGCCTGGAACGAATCCAAAAGGCTGAGCCATGATTCAGCGGCGGCCCGATCGGAAACCCCCGAAGCATTGACCTTGACGTTGAGCGCGGCCGCGCGCAATGCCGCCTGTGCCAGTGCGACGCCCGAGGCGGCGTCGCTGGCGGCATTGACGTTGCCGATCTCGGCCAGCTCGGCGGCGAGTTCGATAAGGATCGCGGCCTGTCCGGCGACCCCCAGCGGGACGGCGGCCGCCTGGTGCGTGGCGCGTTCGACGGCCTCCGCCCGCGAGGCCTCTTCCGCCGGCGTGGCACTCGGCAGACGCGTTGCCCGCATCACGTCGTCGAAGGCTCGCGCATCTTCCGATACCGCCGACGACAACTCGCGCCTGAAGCTCTCGGATCGTTCGATGATCCCCTGCATGCGACTTTCGACGGCGGCGTACTTCTTCTTCCCGGCGGTCAGGCGCGCAACCATGGTGACCAATGCCGCCGCCATTGCCCCCGCGTAGGCTGCCGCCGACCCGCCGCCAGGAGTGGCGCTTCCCTCTGCTAGCTGGTCCAGGAAGGATCCGGCAGCACCTGTGTCCGCCGCCAACGCCTCATACAACCGGGTTTCGAGCACTTGATCGGAGGTAAACCGATCGAGCTGGAGATACCAGCGGGTGGTATCGACCATGGCGGCTTGCGGGATCAGCCCGACCAGCTCGGAGTGGTGGATCGAGGTTCCTCGGTTAGAAGCCTCCTGGCGGATCATCTCGACCACACGCGGGACCGATGTCTGAGTGAAGTCTGTGAGATTCATCGAGACCTGGGCCCTGCCTTCGACCAGCAGTCCTAGAGCCTTGACGAACGACAACCCACCCGATGAGAAGCGGATGACTTTGGCTATCGCCTTGGCTACGGCGACATCGTCCGTCGCCAAGTACACATTGAAGGCGATTAGAGGAGGCCTGGCGCCGATCACGGTTGCACCGGCCGGGCCCACTCTGGCCGGGCCGAAATCCGGCGCCCGGTCCGGATCCGAGAGGATCGCCTCCTTCAAGGCCTCGTATTCTCCGCGGCGGATGTCTTCCAGGTTCACCCGGTCCGGGCGCGAGGCGGCGGCCTCGTACAGATAGACCGGGATGTTGAGTTCAACTCCGACACGCCGGCCGAGTCGACGGGCGAGCTCGACACACTCTTCCATGGTCGTGTCGCCCAGAGGGACGAATGGGACAACGTCGGTGGCGCCGATGCGCGGGTGCTCCCCGACGTGTTTGTCGAGATCGATCGAGCGGGCGGCGAGGGCGATCGCCTCGAATGCGGCCTCGGCGGTGGGCTCGGGT
>MGOM01000006.1:66353-67391 GCA_001797105.1 Chloroflexi bacterium RBG_19FT_COMBO_62_14 | reverse complement strand
AAAGGTGAGAACCGAGCGGTTGTGATCCGCGTCGGAATGGCGGTCGAGCAGGTACACGCCCGGTGTTTTCCGTACCACATCCGCCAGAGCATCGACTAGCTCGGTGCGGCGCCCTTCGGAGAAATTTGGTACACACTCCACTAGCTTCTGCGACATAGTTGCCTCGCGTGCTGGGTGAGCCAGATTATATGCGAGCCGAGAAGAGCAAAGGGGAAGGCTCAATCAGGTTTCTGGGAATGAGCGAGAAATCCCCAGGACTGACATTAATCTAGTGGTAATCACCTTCGGCTAAGATTCGTGAGCCGGCGGATCGGCCGTGGAGCGGATGAACGGATTGGCGGGCTCTGGGGCCTGCCGGCACGATCCATCCGAGATGGACTATAGTGGAAGTGGACGCTATCCCGGAACAACGAGGGAGGTGAGTTCGAGTGCGGAGATCCAATTGGGCGGTCTGGGGTGCGGCACTGGTGGTCTCGGCCATCCTATTGGGTTGTTCCAGCCCATCGGCAACGCTGCCGGCGGCTACGGCGCCAGGCCCGACATCCGTCCCGAGCCCCACTGCAATAGCCACCGCTGCCCCAAACGAGCAAGGTCTTCACCCGGAAGAGGGGGCGGGGGAGGCGCCGAGAGCCCCCGAGGCACCGACGCCAACGGTCCGCGCCGGCCTGCACGCGACCGATCCGAACGGCGTGGTGCTGGCCTCCGGCAGGCCGACACTGGTGGAATTCTTCGCCTTCTGGTGATCGACCTGCCGAGCGCTGGCGCCCGTCGTGCACGGGCTAGAGCAACAATGGGGTGAGCAGGTGAATTTCGTCTATCTTGACATCGACGATCCGCAGACGGAGCCGTTCAAGCGGGCTCTTGGATATCAATACCAGCCGCATCTCTTCCTACTCGATGGGCAAGGCACGATCCTGCGCGAGTGGATCGGCCTTGTGAGCGAAGAGGATCTGGAGGCGGCTCTGAAGGAAGTGCAGCAGTAGTCTTCTGCACCTGCGCCTCAAGGAACAAAGTGCGTCGCCTTTGGATGGGCGACGC
>MGOM01000006.1:63155-66342 GCA_001797105.1 Chloroflexi bacterium RBG_19FT_COMBO_62_14 | reverse complement strand
GTTTGTGTGCACTCTGCTCCAATAGCGGGCCGTGAAGTTCGGATCATTGCTGGGCAGCATTTGCAACCCGTGGGAGGCACCAACTTCGCTTTCGCGGCCGTTGCGGGAGGAACGTACTGCCGGTCCATTCCGGCAGGACGCGTCGGCGGGTGTCAGACCCATGTGATGGAAGCTGCGGTCTATGGCATCCAGGAGGACGTGTTCGTCCCGATGTTCCTTATGGATCTGAGCTGGTGTGAGACGTGCGTGATCATGACTCCGTGCTTCAACACCGACGGGCTGGAGGCGCTTGAGGCGCTTGGTCCTGGCTTGGCGAACCGATCGCGGCGGGGCGACCCACTACTTCAACAAGACGGACGCACTTCCCGATGCCGTGAGCGCCTTCATTCGCAGCCAGCTGGCCAAGCCGGGAAAGTGGACGTACCCGCCGTTGCGCCTGGGAGGGGCGGTCCTGGATGTTCAAGCGAGGAGACTTGTGACACGCGGGATCCCTGTGCCACTGACCGAGATGCGGGCGGATGTCCTGGCCGTCCTGTTGGAGCCCCCCGCCGGGCACTGGAAGACCCGCAAGGAGATCGCCAGGAAGGTCATGGTGACATAGGCTACAACGAGAAGGCAGGCGTGTCAGGAAGCACGTGGCGCGGATCCGCACCAGGCTCGATGCGCTGAACCTGGGCGTCCGCATCAAGACGGCGCATGTGCACGGCTCCCGGTTCGTCGTCGAAGGCGTGAATGACGCCATGAATGGGCAGGCCGAGAGATGGCGGGGGGGATCTCCCAGGGTGATCAGAGACAAGTGATAAGGCGAGGCCGCCGCTGCCGCTAGCGCGGGAGAGCGAGATGACGTGGTCTTCAGCCAGTGTCTCGGTCAGGTGATGGTCGTTGTAGTCCGGGTAGCTGGTCCTGGCCAGGGACAGCACCTCCTCCCGGATGTAAGGAGGGATACGCCGGGGAGAGGGCCGGCCCCGGTTGGCGCGGACTAGGCCGGCCGGATCGTCTCGGCGGTACGCGGCCAGCAAACGCCGCATCTGCCGCAGCGAAAGCTCGAGCTTCGCAGCAGCCTCAGTGGCAGTCCATCGCCCGGCCAGGATTCCGGTAATCACGATAAGGCGCTTCTGTTCACGAAGGGTCAAGGTCACCTCTGTGTCCATGAGGTGACACTTTCTCTGGACTTTAAGAGGCCATTCGCCATGGCCTTGACTTAGTCAATGACTTAGTCTATAATGGAATTGATCGGCATGGCCTTTGGGCGGAGCTCCACATGCACAAGATGGTCAACATCCACGAGGCAAAGACACACCTATCTCGATTGCTAGCTCGGGTGATGGGTGGGGAGGAAGTCATCATCGCCAAGGCGGGCAAGCCGGTCGCTCGCCTAGTCCCGTTTGAGCAGCTTCCAAAGGTGCGTGCGCCAGGCAGCGCCGCCGGCCAAATCGTCATTCCTCCAGAGTTTGAGGCTCCTTTGCCGGAGGAGGTCCTGCAGGGTTTTGAGGGATGAGATACCTGCTCGACACGCACACCTTTCTATGGTGGATAGTAGATAGCGATCTGCTATCTGAGCGCGTCCGTGACATCATTAGTGACGGAGCCAACACGCTTTATCTCAGCGCGGCCAGTGGCTGGGAGATCGCCATCAAGACTGATCTTGGCCGGCTTCAACTACCTGATGAACCGGGGAAAGTGATCCCTGAGCAGATGTCCTTGAACACAGTCGTCGGGTTGCCGATCCAAATGAGCCACGCGCTTCACGTGCATTCTCTTCCAAAATACCATCGGGACCCGTTCGATCGCATGCTTGTAGCCCAGAGCCAGGTCGAAGAACTTCCGATCCTGACTTCAGATCCCCAGATCGCCAAATACGAAGTCGACGTTGTCTGGTAAAGGGCGCGGTTGAACGGTAGAACCTGCGCCTGAAGGTTGGGGAGGGCGATGTGGGCAGCCATCCGGAAGACGTCAACCTGCTGGCCTAGCTTGTCAGCTACCTGGGCCAGGAGGTTGAGAGCACCCACGCCGATCCGTCTTCCACAAGACTCAAGGACCGGCGTCTGGAACCGACGACCGTGCGGCTCTACAGCCAGGCGATCGTCACCTGGTTCGCCTTCCTGGCCGGTGAGCTTCTCCTGCCCGACGGATTCCCCGCTGTAGCGGCTATCGCCCGCGCCACTCGCCGCATGAGAACAAATACTCCAAAGACGGCACCCAGGGAGTCGGCGCCCGAGCCGCCCGAAGGCCTGGATAAGTTGATCCACGCCTTCGACGCCTGGCCGATCGACCCTTCACTCCCCTCATAGGAAAGGCACCTGCTCGAACTCGAGGGGCAAAGGAATCGCGCACTGCTATACGCACTTGCCGATTCGGGTGCACGAGTAAGAGATCCTTCGCCTCACGGCCGACAAAGTGCGCGGAGCCCGGATGAACCGCTCCGGGGTTTGGTCTGTCGAGGTGCGAGGGAAGGGCCGCGGCAAACACGGCTGCATGGTCCCACTGCGCTTCACCTGCCTCACCCCATTGACAATGTGCGAGAATCTCAGGGCCCATCAAGATGCCGGAGCGACAGCGCCTTTCTTGAGACGCGCCAAATCCCGGCCTATGGCGCGCGGACAGCCCTTGTACGAGAACGTCTAAGCCCACAAGCGGTCAAGCCGGGCACCAGTTGCGGTGTGGCAAGCCCTGATCCTCAGACAGACCCCCTTACCTTCTCCAATAATCATCTCGAGAGCCGCCAAACCAGCTTCAGGGACGATCAGAGCGCTGGCGCGGGGCGCGGGCCGTCTGGTTTGGGAACTCCCTCCTGAATGCCGGGGGGCACATCGGCAAGGAGGATGTCTTCTGAGGAAGGCTCATCCCAGGGATTGCCCCAACCCGGTTGCGCGGGTTGGATTTGCGGCTAGAATCCCCCGCACTCGACGAAAGCCCCGGGGAACAAGGAGAAGAGGCATGTCCGAGTCGCAGGTGAAACTGCTCAATCTGATGCGGTTCTGGCTGTTCGGCACGTTCGTGATCGTCTGGGCGGCAATCACGACTTACATCGGCTTGTTCACCGACCGGGATTGGTGGTTGGCGATCAAATCCGGGTTCCCAATTTGGGGGATCACCGCCGTCTTATGCGTGCTCTGGTATTACGGATACAAGTGGTGGCTTGGCCGCAAGAACGCCAGTTCCTGACGCTTCAACCGCACACGCTCCG
>MGOM01000006.1:59102-63137 GCA_001797105.1 Chloroflexi bacterium RBG_19FT_COMBO_62_14 | reverse complement strand
TAGGATATCCAGAAGGGCCATCAAGCCCAGTTGTGGCGTGAGGCCGACCACTAGGCCAGATCAAACACCCTCCTGGCGATCACCAGCCTCTGAACTTCGCTCGTTCCCTCCCCGATCGTCATCGCCCGCGCATCGCGATAGAAGCGTTCGACGGGGTACTCTGTGCTGTAGCCGTAGGCCCCCAGGATTTGGATTGCGTCCCGGCAGACACGTTCGGCGGCCTCGGTCGCCATGAGCTTCCCCATGGCCGCCTCACGTGTGAAACGTCGCCCAGCCTCTTTCAACCAGGCCGCCCGGTAAACCATAAGGCGCGAGGCCTCGATCTGGGTGGCCGCGTCGGCGATCATCGCCTGGATCGCGGCGTGACCGGCCAGTGACTGGCCGAATGCTTCGCGTTGGCGGGCGTACCGGATTGCCTCCTCCATGGCCGCCTGACCCAACCCGACCGACAAGGCGCCGATGCCGATCCGTCCGCCGTCGAGGACCTCGAGAGTCTGATACAGTCCCCTTCCGGCCTGCCCCAAGACGTGGTCGGCTGGAACGCGAACCTGCTCATAACTCAGGGAATGGGCCGGCGAAGCGCGAACTCCCATCTTTTTCTCGGCCGGGTGGATGTGAAGCCCGGGAGCGTCGGTCGGGACGACGATCAGACTCAAAGATCGAGAGCCGCCGGCAGGATCCGTCCGGCACAAGGTGATGATGAAGGGTGCCAGGCTGGCGTTCGTGATCCAGGCTTTGCTGCCGTTGATCCTCCACTGATCGCCGTCGAGTTCGGCGTGGGTCTGTACCCCTCCGACGAGATCAGATCCGCCTCCGGGCTCGGTGAGTGCCAGCGAGGCGAGACCTGACCGCCCGTTTGTCAGCGGCGGCAGCCAGCGAGCTTTCTGTTCTTCGGTGCCGAAGAGGGCAATCGGGGCACTGGCCAGGCCATTGTGGGCGGAAATCGAGAGGGCGACACTGCCCGAGGCCCAGCCCAACTCCTCGATGGCAATGGCAGCACTAATGGCGTCCACCCCAGCGCCTCCATAAGCCTCCGGGATGTTGAGGCCCAGAAGGCCCAATCTCGCCATCTTCTCCAGCAATTCCGTCTTGAGCTCGGCCGAGGTGTCCATCTCTGCCGCGACTGGCAGGATCTCCTGCACACAGAAATCATGGACAGCCTGGCGCCACATCTTCTGCTCTTCGTTCAGCTCAAAGTCCATGGTTGCCTCTCACGTTTGGATGGGGCCGGAGCGGGATCGTTACCCCAATCAGGCCGGGGTCGCCTACTCAATGCGGGCTTGACGCTGGTTGGGTAAAGCCGAGGGGCCATCGGCGCTGCGTACCCGCCTCTCACGGGGAAAACGCAATCCCCATGCCCACGAGTCACCTTGCCCGAGCTTCACATTGCCGAGCAGTGAACCGACCGTGTTGACACTTACCTTACCTAGACGACCCGTCCATTCGCCTCCGCATCTCACCGCCCGACAACATGGTCTGACATGCTGTGCCTCGGCTGTGCACTAAACGTTCTCTCGCCCCGCAAGCCGAATTGGCTCCAATGCCTCGGGATTGAGCAGAGATGAAGTGTCCCCCGGGTCTTGGCCCAGATACGCCGAGCGGATCATCCGACGCATAACTTTGGCATTGCGGGTTCTTGGCAAGTCGGGCACGAAGCAAATCGCCCGCGGCCCAAGCGGCTTGCCTAGCTCATTGACCACTCTCCCTTTTAGTTCACCCTCGAGACCTGTGGCTGTCTCGCTCCCCGGCGTGAGGATGCAGAAACACACCAGGGCGCCTCCTTGGATTGGGTCGGGGATCGCAATCGCCGCCGCCTCCACGACGGCCGGGTGATCGACCAGGACCGACTCGATCTCGGCCGGGCCGAGCCTCCTTCCGGCGACCTTGATCGTGTCGTCGGAGCGGCCGAGGATGTACCACATCCCGTCTTCGTCGACGGCGGCCCAATCTCCGTGGACCCACACCCCAGGCCAGCGTGACCAGTACGCCTGTTCGTATCGCTCGGGGTCTTTCCAGAACCCACGCGTCATGCCGATCCACGGGGCCTTAATCACCAACTCGCCGACCCGGCCGCGGACTGATTTGCCGTCTTCGTCGAACACGTCAGCGGCGATGCCCGGACAAGGGGCGGAGAAAGCACACGGCTTCAGCGGGAGGATGGGGTTGCCCATCAAGATTCCGCCGGAAACCTCGGTCCCTCCGGAGTAGTTGATGATCGGCCATCGACGCCCGCCAACTTTGTCGAAGAGCCACATCCAGGGCTGCGGGTTCCACGGCTCTCCGGTTGAGGCAAACAAGCGGAGCGAGGACAAGTCATGGGCCCTCACCGGGCCTTCGCCATGGGCGACGAGCCCGCGGACCAGTGTCGGCGATATGCCGAGGCCGGTGATCTGATGGCGTTCAACCATCGCCCACAGGCGATCCGGCCCCGGGTGATCCGGAGCGCCATCGTAGATAACCAACGTCGCCCCAAGGAGCAACGTCCCGAAGACAAGCCACGGGCCCATCATCCATCCCATGTCGGTCATCCAGTACATCCTGTCGCCCGGTCGGACGTCGGTCCCGAAGGCCATGTCCTGAGCGGCCTTGACCGGAAAGCCGCAATGGGTGTGGCCCGCCCCCTTAGGGCGCCCGGTTGTTCCGGAGGTGTAGATGATCATCAGCAGGTCTTCGGCCGCCGTGGGTTCGGTGCCGGCTACATCCGATTGGCTGTCGACGAGTTCATGCCACCAATGGTCGCGCTCCTGCCGCATTTCGACTTGGCTCTCGGTTCGTCGTAGAACGAGCAAGTGCTCGAGAGAGGGAGTGCGGGCGGCGGCCGCATCAGCGATCGGTTTCATGGGAACGAGCCCGCCTCGTCGGTAGAACCCGTCGGCGGTAACGAGCGCCCGCGCTCCTGCGTCTTGGAGGCGGTTGGCGACCGCGCCGGCGCCGTAACCCGAGAATAGCGGAAGGATCACCCCTCCGATCTTGGCTATAGCCAGCAGCGCGATCACGACTTCCGGCGTCATCGGCATGAACAATCCGATGGCGTCGCCTTTGCCGAGGCCGAGAGACCTTAGCGCATTCGCTGCCCGGTTCACTTCCCGGGCGAGCTCGGAATAGGTCAGGCTGAGCGTGACCCCCTCTTCACCCTCCCACACCAGCGCTGGCTTCTCTGCCACGGGCATTGCAAGATGTTTGTCCAGGCAATTGTCGATGATGTTCATCACCCCGCCGGGACACCAGCGAGGCCAGGCGATCCCGCGCGACAGGTCGACGACCTTCTCGTACGGTACCCGGAACTGGATCTGAAGGAATTCGAGTAACGCCTGCGTAAACCACTCGATTTCGCGGCCTGACCGCTCCAGCAAGGTCTCGAAGGTGGCGATCCCGTTCTGCCGCATAAAGCGCGTCAGGTTCGCGTGCTCGATGTCATCAGGCGAGGGCCGCCAGACGACCTCGCCGCCGAAACTAAACTCGGCGCTCATCGCCCACCCGAGCTCAGGCGTGCCACTTGTGGATTCATGGGGCGACGCCTCCGGTCAGTCGTGGAAACCAGAACCACAAGACATCTTGTGCGGGTTTGCCTCGGACCGAGGCTGACTTGTCGCGCAAGGCCAGCACAGGGTTGTAGCCTCGGCTGAGAATCCCGGTGATCGCCGGGCGGGCGTAGGCTTCGATCACGACGGCGTTGATCGCAAGGGCCTGCCCCTCGAGGTCGACGGCCAGAGATGGATCGACGATTGCGCCCATCTCAAAAGCCGAGGCAGGATAGCAGCGCAGGTCCTCTTTCCGGATACAGCCTGAGGAACCACCCTGCACGGAAAGATACTCGATGCTGAGAACAATTGGCTTACCGGTCAGGCGCGGGTCGGAGAGAATGGTCTCATCCATCTGGCGGCCGGCGGCGGCGCGCATGTCTTCAATCGACGCGCTCCCCGGCGGATTGAGAGGCGCATGCCACAGGACATGGATTTCGTCCACGGTGTCGATCATGGGTGGGATGGGCTGGAGTGTGTCTCCGAGCTCGACCTCAAACGCTACACGGCCGGG
>MGOM01000006.1:58798-59048 GCA_001797105.1 Chloroflexi bacterium RBG_19FT_COMBO_62_14 | reverse complement strand
CATCCTTCCACCAGGAAATGCCGGAGCCGCCTCCGGACCTCCCAGGATGAGTTTGTCCGCCCCGCCCTCGGCCGCGATTCGGGCGTAGCTCAAGACGAAAGCTCTATACCCCTCAAACCATCTCACCCACCATGTCGGGTCCCGGGGTGAGGCCATCCACCAGCCGGCGTCATCGCCATCCGGCGCGGTGAGAGTTGGCCTGAGGAAGACTTTAAGCCCCAGGCGTTCGGCTTCACTCATATCGGCCAGA
>MGOM01000006.1:58088-58642 GCA_001797105.1 Chloroflexi bacterium RBG_19FT_COMBO_62_14 | reverse complement strand
AACCCGGGGCGGGCGACGATTTCCGGCGCAACGATATTGATGGGCGAGGTGTATTGCGTCCACCATGCCCAGGCGGCGACCTCATCGTTCACGTTCAGCCTCTGGGGCGAAGGTGTCATCTGACGCGTCTCGACCGGGTCGCCAGCGGAATCGGTCTCAAACGAACCGGAGCAATCGCCGGTTCGGCAATAGCGGTATTCGATCGGACCAGGAAAGTCCAGCGGCCCATAGACGATATAGGACCAGGTGGTCTCTCCGGTTCGCCACATGGGCAAAGGCTCGAGGCCCTCAGATGGCATGAACTGCAGAGTGATTTGATCGTTGCCGAGCGTGGCCTCCGGCACCGTAACAGCGAACGCAACCGAGCCGCGATCCGGCGTCGACCAACTGGCGACGACATCCCGGACCGCTAGATCCGACTCAGGGACGATCAGCTGTCGTGTGACCAGGAAACCCTGTGGATCGCGCTCCGCGTTCCACAGACCGTTCCCCAGGGTGTACTTGTAGCGTAGATCGGAGCCGGCAAACAACTCGGCGATCATGATGAAATGCGT
>MGOM01000006.1:44978-58027 GCA_001797105.1 Chloroflexi bacterium RBG_19FT_COMBO_62_14 | reverse complement strand
GCATGTTGCCGGCAAACCGGACGGCCACTCCGGGAGCGGTGGTCGAAGGAATCTCGACCTCAAACGTGACCTGCACGGCGTGTGCAGCCTGGAGTCCGAGCTGGGCCGACGTCGCGCTCTCGGGCGCCACCACCGCGCCCTGCTGAAAGGGGACTGTCGAACCATCCGGGCTGATAGCCGTGAGCGTGTGCAGACCGGGGAGCAGGCCTTCCAGGCGAAAGGCGCCCCGGCCGTCGGTGAATGCGGAGACTCCCGAAGCACTGACGACGATCTCGGCCAGGGGCTCACCCGTAGTGGCGTCGACGACGAAGCCGACAATGCGCCCCGTCGAACCGGCGTACGAGCCCCCTGTCCACGCCGCGACTTGATCTTCGACGGCGATCGTCGACCGGATCCAGATCGTCCGATAACGCAGGCTATTCCCATCGGCTGTGACCTCATCCCCGGTCGCCGTTCCTCGAAGCGCGTAGCGATAATGCACGATCGTGTTTAGCGGAAGCGGGAGGCGGGTTTGCCACCGGCCGTCGGGCTGCATCTCCAACAACAGCTCCTGAGTGTTGAAAGGCAAGCCGCTGACTTCGTCGACGAGCAAGACGACCAGTCGCGCCCCATCCGGCGTCTCCGCCGGAGGCGTCACCGATAAGGTCAGATCAGCCGCTATTGTGCCCCGGCCCTGGTCTTCGGCTATTGGGGTTTGCTCGTTGATCGGGGTGGGGAACGCAGAAACACAGGCGGCGAGACAGACAGGAACGACAAACAAGAGCCGCTTGAGCCTCCTGGCATGATGCGGAACCAGGTGAGGGGCAGGAGTCGCTATCTGACCGCCGCCAGGGTTCGTCACATCGGCTGACTCAAGTGTTGGATGAACTGGAGGCACAGGTCGATATTCGGAATGCGCCGGGCCTCGATGCGAATTCTGGTCCCGCGGTCGGCCGAGGCGGGCGCCAGGACCAGGCGCCCATTCTCCAGCGAGGCTCGTCCCAGGTCTTTCCAAGCCAGCTGGCTCTTACCCTTGCGGATGCCTTCTTTGCTGAGGATCAACGGTCCGAAACTCAATGCCTGCCCGCTGTTGAATTGGAGTGTGTACTCCTCCAACAATCTCTGATACACATTGCCTTTCACGGCTGCGATCAGGCTCTTCACGTCTTCCAGGGCATTTGTAAGACGGAATTTCTCGCCGCTGTCGAGGACGATCGTCATCGTAGCCCGACGCCCCCAACTCAGCCCGGAGAAACCGTAGCGAACGGCTGTCGTGCGGACATGACGGATAAGGCCCCAGCGCACGAGCTTCCCTCGGCGGCCGCGCCGGATAACGATCCCCTTCTCGTAGGTGGTGACTACCAGGGGGGCGAGGCGGATTGTCGCCGCGACACCGGCCAGTCCGGCGGCAAGTGTGGCGATGCTGAGAAGGATCACCGGGAAGGCCACGCGCCAGACGAGGGCCGGTCCGTACGTCGAGTAGAAGAAACTCCATCGCAGGGCGGCCAGGGCCCACAGCGCCAGTGTGGCCAGAAGGCCGGTGAGGCCGAGCGTGGGGTAGGCAAGGCGGAGACTCCGGCGAAGCCGATGTTCACCGGTCTGCAGGCCGAGAACCGAAGTCGGCGTGGCCATCGCGGATCCGCTCAACGATTAGCTCCCACTCCCGCCAAATGCCTGGTTCACTGCCAGGCAAATCGCAAACCCGACGGCACCCAGCAGAATCCCCACCAGCGCCCGGCTTCGTTTTCTGGTCGGTGAGTACGCCGACCCCAGACCGAGGCCGATCGCAAATACAGACAGTCCCAAACCAGCCTCAACCGCCCAGGCAAAACCGCCGGTCCGCGCCAGGGGAATGGCCGAGATCGCAGCGATCAGGCTGGCGACCCCGAGCAATCGAGCCGACCAGGCCAACCGATCCGTGCGGTTGGGGATGACTTCGGGGATCAGAGGGCTGTCGGGATCCAGGCCGGTGGCGCCCTGGGTTCCGTAGAGCATCCTGTAGAACATGAACTGATTCCAGGAGGTGACCATCATGATCGCCTGGATAATCGCGTACCCCAGGATTTCAAGCGGCTTTGATCCCAATGAAGCGGCGAGTGGGTTCGCACCAAGCGCGGCTTCGCTTCCCGGGACAAGGTTGATCAAGGTAAGCCCCCAGAAGATACTTACCAGCGCCAGGTAGGCCGGCTGTCGGCCCAGCGCAAGCAGGATCGCTGCGGCGAGCCAAGGAGCGACGCGCAGGAGGTGGGCAGGTCCAAGGGTCTGATACACCAGGCCGGCCATGGCCAAGAAGAGGATGGCCCATACCCACAGGTTCCGGCGCAGGCGGGCGGTGGCGTGGACGAGATTGGGGTCGTCGGGCGAAAGAGTGTTGGGCAATCGAATCCCGCCTCGCCCGGATCAGGCCGACGGCGCGAAATAGACGTCGGTCGGCTTGAGCTTGCTGTTGCGCAGGAAGCGAGGTTCAACCTGCATTCCGATCCAATCGAGCGTGGCCTGGTCCGGATCGACACCCACGAGCCGCGTCAAGAACAGCGTGTTGACATTTTCGAATTCGATTAGCGCCAGAACGAAGGGTGTCTCAGGCAAGAATTCCTCTGAACCGAAATGACACACGGTGAAGGCGTGCACTCTGGCCGGCCGATCGGTGATGTCGATCCAAACCGTCTCCTCACCGGAGTACATGTCGTGGCCGCGCGGGGTGGCATAGGTATAGCCGCTTTCGGCATGGCGGGTGGCCAGCAATCTGCGGTTTGAGGCGGCGGCGAACCACGGGCTGTCCTGTCCGTACGAATGAAGGTAGGTTACTTGGTACTTCTGCTCGATCTGGATCGGAGACATCCTCTTGAGGAACGCCAGTGCCTCCGGATCGGTGTCGATCGGAAACGGAACCCCGTGGATGACGTACCCGCCGAGAGTCTCAGGGCGTTTGTCGGGGATCTTGGACATCGCTTACTCCTCGCGCTCAAGAATGCTGATTGTGACGTACGTGCCCGTCCCGGCGTGGGAGTGAATGGCGCCGCGCCGAGCGTTCTTGACCTGCAGGGTCTCGTCGCCGAAGTGTTTCTTGACCGAGCCTTGAAGTTGCCAGATTGCAAACACAGCCTGCATCAACCCGGTGGCGCCGACAGGATGCCCGCAAGCGATCAATCCCCCGGAGGGGTTCACCGGGCACTCGGGCGCTTCGGGCAGCTCCAGGCCGTAGTCCAACCCCGGCATGAAGGCCTTCCCCGAGACGGCGAAAGACCCGCCCTCGCCGTAGCGGCACAATCCCATGTCTTCGTACGTTTGAAGCTCGCTTGAGGTATAAGCATCATGGAGCTCGATGAAATCCAGCTCCTGCAGGGGGTCATGGATTCCGGCGTGCTTGTAGGCCATATTCCCCGCCGTTCGACCCGCGCGGAAGGAATGCACTCCCGGGTAGCGGGTTCCATGATCCCAGAGTTTCTTGTAGTACCGGCGTGTTTCGTCCGAACCCCTCTCGCTCTCGGTTGCATAGTCTCGCATGAAGGTATCGTAGTCGACGTGGGGACGGTCGGACATGCGCATGGCATCCGTTCCACGGCCGATGCCTGTGACCCGCACCAGGGGTCGGGGGATCCGCGCTCCAGCGCCTTCGAGACGACGCAACCCTTCTTCCGAAGCCAGGATGACGCTTGCCGCTCCGTCGGACATCACGCAGATGTCCAGTCGGGTGAGCGGCCAGGCGACCATGGGAGACTCGCGCACATCCTGAATCGTGTAACGATGGCGCTTCTGAGCATAAGGGTTGTAATAGGCATTGATGTGATTCTTGACGGACACCGCCGCCATCTGCTCCACGGTGGTGCCGAACTCCTTCATGTGACGGGTCACCATCATGGCGTAGTAGCCGGAGTAGAATCCGCCGACCGGGTAGTCCCACGAGACATCCGAGGCGAGGGCGATGAACTCATTCCCTTTCCACGTCTCGACATGGCTCATCGTCTCAAACCCATACGCCACGCATACGTCCATGTGGCCGGAGGCGATCGACTTCCAGGCTTCCTGGAGGCACAGACCACCGGTGGCCCCGCCGCCTTCAACGCGATGGCTGGGCTTGGGACAAAGGCCCAGGTAATCCTGGGCCATGATGCCTGCCATCAACTGCCGGCTGAAGTGATCCGAGAAGTAGGATGCGACGGAACCGTCAACTGCTGAGGTGAACGCAGGGAAGTCAATCCCCAGGTCTTCGATCGCGTAGTCGTAGGCCTCTTTGATCACAGCCTGGAAAGTCTTGTCGGGTCGAGCCTTCGCGAATTTGGAGACACCCCCTGATACTGCGAAGACAGGGCGCATGCTTGGCCTCCTTGTGCTGGACGACCGGGGTAGACTGATTGTACCCCGTGGCGCGATTGCCCGAAAGAAACGAGGCGGGCCCCAGAAGCCCGAGAGGCATCATGCGGGCTGGAGGGTCAGTGCCGGAGACGGACGCGAGCGCCCGTGGATTCCCCGCTCAGATGCTGCATAATTGGGCGAATCGCTTCTCACACGGATGAGCGGCGCTCTGAGCTCAAAGGAGGATGGCAGTGGCGAGGAAGCAGGCTTACACCTTCATGCCTGTGACGCCCGACCGCTGGAACGACCTCGAGCGGCTGTTCGGACCACGGGGGGCGTGCAGTGGGTGTTGGTGCATGTGGTACCGGATCAAGCGTTCTGAATGGAGCAGCAACGCCAACGCCGGGAACCGCAGAGCCTTCAAACAGATCGTGGACAGTGGAGGGACACCTGGTCTGTTGGCCTACGTCCACGACCAACCTTCAGGCTGGGTCTCTGTCGCTCCGCGGGAGGACTTCTCATCCCTCGAGAGGTCGAATGTGCTCAAGCGAGTGGACGATAAGCCGGTCTGGTCGATCGTCTGTTTCTTCGTCTCCAAGGAACATCGCCGGCAAGGCCTCTCGCAGGCACTCCTGGAGGCGGCCGTCAAGTACGCCGCTGAGCATGGGGCAACGCTCGTTGAGGGCTATCCGGTCGACCGCCTCGAGGGGAAGAAGTTCTCTTCGGTCGAGGCATTTCCCGGATCGGTGGCCAGTTTTCGGCGGGCCGGTTTTCGCGAAGCCGCCCGGCGCTCACCTACCCGGCCGATCATGCGCCGCCGGGTTCGGCCTCGCCCCAAGGGATGACCCTACTCGTTTAGGTTACGTGTCGAGTCCGGTTGGTCCATCGATTCGCGCAACCCGAGCCACAATCAGAAGAAGAGACGGATCTTGCTGCTTGTCTTGGGGCCACTTTCCCGATCGTCGGCGTGACCGGAGTGAATGGATGAATCAACAACCTCATGTCTGCCGCAAGCCGGTCGATCAACGTAAGAGAAGCCTAGGAGATGGTGCGGATGGCTGTTGTTCTGGATCCTGAAGGGGAGGAACTTCGAGCGCTGGCTGCCTTCGTTGAAGTTTCTTCAGGGCTCCAAGTCCTGGAAGTCGGTTGTGGCGACGGCCGGCTCACGCGCCGATACGCGGCTCAAGTGGCCCGTGTCACGGCGATCGACCCGGATGGCGATGACATCCTACACGCGCAGGACAAGCTACCGGATGAGCTGAGAGACCGAGTCGAGTTCCAGGCCGTCGGGATCGAGGAGTATCGCCTGTCGTCGGGGGCGCCATCCTTCGATCTGGTGCTGCTTGCCTGGAGCCTTTGATGAATCGAACCGTCGGGCATGGTTCATGCCCTTGCGAAAATCCACAGCCTGCTCCAGCCGACCGGCGTCCTGGTTGATATTCATCCCACGCCCGAGCCTCCCGCGATCCAGGTCAGAGTCGGAAGCGAGATCCACGCCGCCGGCTGGCTGCGCGAAGCGGACGACTATGTCGAGTACGAGGAAGCAGATCGGGCGATCGATGACGCGATAGAGCTTGGGATGTTCGTCCTCGAGCGGCAGGGGCAGTTCGACTTCACAACCCACGCAGGCACGCTGAGAGAACTGAAGGACCATCTCGAGGCGGAGTGGCAGGAGGCCTTCATCGAAGACACGACCATCCTGGCCATAGAGGACTTGTTGCGCACGCCTCAGCAAGACAAGGAGATCCTCCTCCGAGAGTCTGTGCGCATTTCACGCCTCCGCCCGCTGCCGCGCTGAAACCTTGGCCGGCTGAGATAGGCCGAATGCGGCGTCTGAGCCCGGCGACGAGCTCGCACCGGATTTCCATCACCCCCGGAAAGCCCGGCGTCTCCGACGTCGCCTTCGCCCACGCTCATCGCCGTCGGGAGGAGCCGAGGGATGAGGATGAATGCTTATCGCGAACGCCACGGTCCTTGGACGTGAGATTAGATTCTAGACTTCGGAGGAGTGGGCTAGGCCTCGGCCGGCGGCCCGCGCCGTCGGCCGGCGAGGGCTGCCAGGCCGATGCTCAGGAAATACAGCACCACCATCGGCGCCATCACCAAAGCCATATTGACCGGGTCCACGGTGGGGGTGACGGCTGCGGCGAGGACGGCGATGCCGACAATCGCAAGACGCCAGCCGTTCATCAACGACCGCGCCTTGACCAGCCCGATCCCGGCCAGGGCGTAGATGATCAGCGGGAATTGGAACGACACTCCGATCCAGAACATCAGCCCTGTCACGAAGCGCACGTAGTTCATCGGCCGGACCCGGGTGGAGATCCCCATGAAGTTGAGCAGGAACGGGAGGGCCGCCGGAAGCATGATGAAGTAGGCGAAGGCGAGGCCGGCTAGGAAAAGTACAAAGGCGGCGGGGATGGCAGTCAGGATCATCACCCGCTCCCGGCGGCGGAGCCCGGGGTTGATGAAGGCGAAGAACTCGAAGCAGATGTACGGGAAGGCCAGGGCGAAACCGCTCAACAGAGAGACGCGCATGTAGGCCCCGATGGACTCGGTGACCTCGATCGCCTGCAGGGCCTGGATCCCGCCGATCGGCTCCGTCAGCCACCCGAGGATGCGCCCTGCGATGACAAAGCTCAACGCGGTCGTGATCGCCATCACGGCTACCGATCGCAACAGGTGGCCGCGCAAGGCTTCGAGGTGTTCGATCAGAATGGAAGGGCTCTCGATGGCTTTGGCGAAGACGTCAACGGTCGAAGTATCGTCGGGCTCGTAGGAGAGGAACCGTTGCAGCCTCCGGTACGGCCACGTGATCAACCGTATCGGCGCCAGGAGGATACGCAGAATGGTCCTGAGCAACGGCTTGAACATCAGACCGGGGGATCCGGAGAGGGAGACTCTTCAGGCACTTTGGCCGGTTTCTCCGCGGCGGGCGGGTCGTCCGTCGGCGCGACCCAGGCTTCCATGCCGGATTTCGGCTCACCCGGTTGCGCAGCCCATGACGGACGGGATGAGGCGCCTCCCTGAGTCGCGGCCGGCGCGGTCTGTTTGTCCGCGTCGCCGGCCTTCTCCGCCTTCTGCCGGTCCTCCTCCAGTTCGTCCAGAGCGGCTTCTCGCGCCAGGCGGTTTGGCAGAGTTCGCAAGTTGCGTGAGGCTTGGTTGAGCGCCTTCCACTCCTCCGAGTGATACAGCCTGTTCAGGAAACGCCCGGCCCCGCGGGCAAACTTGCCGATATCACGCGGCCCGATCACGATCACGGCGATCAGGATGATAAAGGCCAGTTCGAGCGGGCCGATACCGAGAAGCTCCATCCATTCAACCTGCCGGCTGGAATTGACGGCGTATCTCTTGCTCGCGTTCGGCCAGCGTGCCGAGCACACCATTGATGAACCGCGGGGCGCTGTCTGAGCCGAAGCGCTTTGCCAGCTCCACCGCTTCGTTGATCGCCACCCTGACCGGCGTCTCCCCCGAAACGGCGAACTCCCACAGGGCCAGACGCAGGATGTTCCTGTCCACGACGGCCAACTCCTCGACCGGCCACTCAGGGGCGCATTCGGCGATCAGCTTGTCCAAGGATTGGCCGGATTCGAGGGTCCCCAGGGCAAGCCGGCGCAGGAACTCGGAGCCATCCGGGCCGAGGGTCTCATTGGCCTGGATGTGGCGGGCTATGACTTCCTCGGCCGGATGGGCGACGCAGTCGACTTCGTAGAGGACTTGGATGGCCAGGCTTCTCGCCCGGCGTCTTTCATGCTTCATCGAGCCGCGACGGTCATCCGGCCGCCTCGCCAAAGTCGATATCTTCGATGTGGATGTCGATCCGCTTAACCTGCATGCCGACCATGTCTTCTACGGCGCGGGCAACCTCGGACTGCACGGTGCGGCTCACCTCGCGGGCATTCGTCTCATTCGCCAGGACGAGATACAGATCGACGGCGACCGAATCATCTTCGACTTCGATCCTGACTCCCTCGGCGATACTGCGGCGGAATATGCGATCCACCCCACCGGGAACATCGGCCATGCGCACTACACCCGGGACGGCCAATGCGGTCAGTCTGGCGATCGTGAGCAAGACCCCGGGAGCGATTGTCGTTGTACCTTTGTAAGGAGCAGCCGTATCGCTCTTCTCATCCATCGCAATCTCCCGTCTCGGAGAACCACCCCGCCCGAGTCAATGCCCGCTGGCGGGTCTCAGGAGCATCAAGCCATCGCCATGCCGCCGTCGACGCTCAGCACGTGTCCGGTGATGTACCCGGCCTGGTCCGAGGCAAGGAAGGCGACAGCTTTGGCAATATCCGAGGTCTCGCCCTTGCGACCGAGCGGAATCAATCCGACCATCCCTTCCCTGAGGTTCTCGGGTACGGTCTCCCAGATCTCGGTGTCGATATACCCGGCCGCAACGGCATTGACCGTGATATTGCGCGAGGCGACTTCGCGGGCAAGCGACTTGGTGAAACCGATCTGGCCCGCTTTGGAGGCAGAGTAGTTGGTCTGCCCGGCGTTGCCGATCTGCCCCGAGACTGATGTGATGTTGATGATCCGTCCATACCGCCGGCGAAGCATGTGTCGGACGGCGGGTTTGGAGCAATTGAATGTCGCCTTGAGGTTGGTACGGATGACGTCGTCCCAGTCATTCTCAGACATCGTCATGATCAAACCATCGCGCGTGATCCCGGCGTTGTTGACGAGAATGTGGAGATCGCCGAAATGCTCGATGACGGCCTTTATCAGCTTCTCAGCCTGGGCGAAGTCTCCGACGTCTCCCTGGAAGGTGCCCGCTTCCGAGCCGGCTTCGGTGATGGCTCTTGCCACCTCATCGGCGGCAGCCGCCTGGTGGAGGAAATTCACGGCGACGCGGGCGCCCTGCGAACCTAATTCGAGAGCGACGGCGCGGCCGATCCCCCGCGAAGCGCCAGTAACAAGGGCCACTTTCCCGTCGAAACCCATCGGCCAACCTCGAGGCACACTTCGATCTGCTGCACCGATCACGGAAGATCCATGCCGGACTGCATGCGGCCGCAACGATCGAAGTCCGCCATATCATGACCGGGTTGTTGCGATCCGTTCCCCGGCGCGCACTCAGTCAGACCCGGGAATGGGATCCGACTGTGTGGTTTCCGCCGGCTTCCCTTCCCGACGCGGCATTATACCTGACGCCTGGGACGCCTGCGGCTGCCGCTCGGGTCAGCAAAGCCTCGGGACGGCTGTGGAAGATCGATGGATCGACCTCACCCATCACCAGTTCCGACATCGTTTCAGTCAAGATGTTATTGGCAGGCGTCGGAATCCCCAGGCGCGCCCCCCAGGCCACAACCGCCCCGTTGAGCCAGCCTACTTCGGACTTTCGCCGACCGATGTCGAAGTGCAAGGACGGAGGCTTGCGCCCGCGCCCGGAAGCGACGAACCGACCAAGAGCTGGGCGGACCAGAAGCGAAGGCAAGGCGATCCCAGGTTCCAGGAGGGCGACCGGCACCCCCGGGAGATTGAGCGGTGCCAGCCCCAATCCGCGCATCACCCTGATCGCCTCGCGCAGGCTCTCCAACTCGAGGCGGGCGACAGCCCGGTGGCGGAAGACGGCGCCCGGCGTCCAGCCAAGGATGGCTGAAGTGGCGTTAGCGACGATATTCGTCAGGAGTTTGGACCACTTCATCCGGTCGGCGTCCTGATAGAGCCGAGGGTTGACCCCGGCCCGGTCCATTTCGGCGAAGATCTTGCGGCTCATCGGGTGCCCTGCGGCGAGGCCCAGGCCCCTTCGGCGCTCCACCCTCACCGTCCCCGGCTCGGTCACATGGACGGCGCTCGTCAGCGAAGCGGCGATGACGTTGTCATGTCCCACATGGTCGGCCAGGAGAGCCTCCGCGCCGATCCCATTCAGAACGCACACGATGGCAGGTGTAAGTGGGGCAAACTGCGTCAGATCTTCGACGGCCGACGGGAGATCGTAGGCTTTAATCGTGAGCAGGATGACATCCGGAAGGGATCCCTCGAGTACGCGATCAACGCTTTCAACCGTTTCCGGCGCGGGCAGCACTCCCGCCGTGCGATCTCCGGTCAATCGAAGTCCGTGGGCTTTCAGCGAGCGTTTCGTATCGGGTCTTCCGAGGAAAACAACCGGCTCCCCGGCAAGCGCCAGGCAGCCGCCAAGGTAACCTCCGACTGCACCTGCTCCGTAGACGAGGTAGCGCAATGGGCTACCCTGTCGAGCCGTCGAGCAGACGGTCCAGGAGGGCGTTGAGTTCCTCGTCGGAGTAGAAGCGAATCACGAGACTCCCTCCCTTGCCGCTCCTCCTGAGAATCACGCGCGTACCGAGCGCCTGCCGCAGCTGGGCTTCGAGATCGGACTCCTCGGGGGATTTGGACCTGGTCTTCCGGGCAGGACGCCGCTCGCCGACAAGCCGGCGTACCAGCGCTTCCGTCTGGCGTACATTGAGCCCGCGCGAAAGGATCACCCCCAACGCCGCCGTCTGCGACTGCGCCGTCGGCAGGCCGAGCAGGGCGCGGGCATGACCCTCGCTAATACTCCCCGCGGCGAGCGCCTGCCGGGCCTGGGTGCCGAGCTTCAGGAGGCGGAGTGTGTTCGTGACCGACGTGCGCGTCTTCCCGACCCTGGCGGCGGCCTCCTCGTGCGACAGTTTGAAGTCTTCGGTGAGCTGCCGGTATCCCTCGGCCGCTTCAAGCGGATTGAGATCGGCGCGCTGGAGGTTTTCGATCAGCGCCAGCTCGATACGTTGCTGATCGCTGACGCTCCGGACGATAACCGGCACGGCATGCAGTCCAGCCATCCGGGCCGCCTGCAAACGACGCTCGCCCGCAATCAGGCGAAACTCATCCCGGTTGGGCTCGGGGGTCACGATCAGCGGCTGCAGGACCCCGTGCTCACGGATGGACGCCGCCAGTTGTTCAAGCTCGGTCTGATCAAACGACGTTCGAGGCTGGCGCGGATTAGGCAGAATCGCTTCGATGGCTACCTGTTCCACGCCACCCAGCGTCTGCCCGCTGGGTATCAGCGCGTCCAGGCCCTTGCCGAGCCCGCGCCTCACCGGCATGTCAGCCTCCAACCCCGGCGACGGCCACCGGCGCTCTTACGCGGTCGCCCTGCATGAGTTCCTCGGCCAGACCGCGATACGCACTGGCACCGGAGGAGGAAGGGTCGTAAGCCGAGATCGGCACTCCGTGGGAGGGGGCTTCAGCCAGGCGAACGCTGCGCGGGACGACCGTCTCGAAGACCTCGTCTCCGAAGTGAGTGCGGACCTCTCGGACGACGTCCTGCGAGAGATTCGTGCGCGAGTCGTACATCGTCAGGACGAGACCTCGGGTCTTCAAGCCCGGATAGAGACCCTTTCGCACTCGCTTCAACGTCTGCATCAGTTGAGTCAATCCCTCGAGAGCCAGATACTCGCATTGGACGGGGATGATCACGCCGCTTGTGGCTGCCAGCAATCCGTTGATCGTCAGCAGACCGAGCGATGGGGGACAATCGATCAGGATGTAATTGAAATGCTCCCGAAGCGGATCCAGCGCCAACCTCAGAAGCCCTTCGCGATTCTCGACGTCGACAAGTTCGATCTGAGCTCCGGCCAGGGCCGGAGATGAGGGCAGCAGCGACAGCTTCAGGTTCGGGTTGTACAACAGAATGTCCTTGGCATTCGCCCGACCGATCAGCGCGTCATACGTGCCGGCCTCGACTTGATCGTGGTCGATCCCCAGGCAGGCGGTGGCGTTGGCCTGCGGATCGAGGTCTACCAGCAGGACGCGCTGCCCGGCCTCGGCCAGGTACGCCCCTAGATTGATGACAGTCGTCGTCTTTCCGACGCCGCCCTTCTGGTTGACCAGGGCGTACACACGCGTCATTCGACGACCTGTCTTTCAGCCACATGGACGGCGACGAGTGAGTTGATGCTGGAGACGCCCGAAACGGTGATCGAGGCCGAGGCCAGCCGGGTGGCAAACCCGGCTGCCTCCCACACATCGCCAGTCTGGGCTAGATTGATGAAGAACGCTGCGGCAAAGATGTCACCCGCGCCGGTTGAGTCCAACTCCTGCGTCACGGGGGCAGGGACGTGACGCATCTCGTTTCTTTGGAAGATCATCGCTCCATGTGCGCCATCGGTTACAACAAGCAGGCGGCACTGCTCGGCCATTGCCCGGGCCGCGGCCCATTCGCTACCCAGATCTTCCAGGCTCACCACGACGGCGGACGCCGACGGGAGCACATCCTTGATCGCCGTCCAGGATGAGGCGCTCACCTGCCCGGCATCGTCCCACTGCCTCAGCCAGCCTTGCGCTGTTACCCCGAGAAAAGCTTGCGGGAAAGCATGGACGAGCGACCGATCTACTTCCCCGGCGATCGGCGCAAGGTGAATGAGAGGCGATGTTCGCCACGCGGCCGGGACGTCCTTCAGGCCCAGCGGCGAAGCCAAGGCATGGAGCCTCTGCTGTCGCCCGTTCTGTTCGTACCGGTTTTCAAATGTCGTTGGACGGAGGGAGGGTAAGTCCGCCAGTTCAAGATCGGATAAGGGCTGCAAATCGAGCCCAGGCCCGCTTGAAGTAACGAGACCGACGTTTCTGCCCAGTGCCCGGGCCGTGACACCGGCGTAGGCTGCAGTTCCACCCAATCGAGCGTTGTCGCCCGCTTCATCCCGGGCGACATGGCCGATGATCAGGTAGTCGATCTCTAGAGGCGGGGAGGAGTCGGGCATGAGGGGATTATAGCCCAGCCTCGTTGACGAACCAATCAGTGGGTGTCAGACGGGCGAGGGATGATCGTGACC
>MGOM01000006.1:44722-44830 GCA_001797105.1 Chloroflexi bacterium RBG_19FT_COMBO_62_14 | reverse complement strand
CCAACTGGCGTAGCTGACGCTCTCGTCGGTCTCGGTAGCCTTCAATGTCGATGACGATGGCGACCGGCGTGTCAAGTTCCTTGGTCACGATCAGGCGTGTGATGTACT
>MGOM01000006.1:44604-44705 GCA_001797105.1 Chloroflexi bacterium RBG_19FT_COMBO_62_14 | reverse complement strand
TCACCCTTGCGGCCGATGAGCGTGCTTAGGTCGTCGCCGTGGATGTCGACGTGGAGGGGGCGCGTCTGATCGGCCTCGGGGGGTTCCCCCCAGCGCGCCGT
>MGOM01000006.1:39907-44050 GCA_001797105.1 Chloroflexi bacterium RBG_19FT_COMBO_62_14 | reverse complement strand
GGCATGTAATATGTCATCATCTGCGTCATCTGGCTCCCCTGTGAGTCAGGCGTAGGCGGCGTGGTCAGCTTGGTCTGCAGGAATGTACTGATGACGACGAGGATGGTCAGGATCGGGATCGGGAAACTCGCGTTTTCCGGCTGGCCGAGGTTCATCCACAAGAACCTGCTGTTAAGCGGGATGGTCGTTGCGGATACGAACTCGTAGAGGTGTTTCCCCAGATCCAGAAGCTGGACGGGCGTGGCGGCCAGAGACTGGATGATCGCCTGATAGAGGCCGATGATGACCGGGAACTGGATCAAGAGCGGCAGGCACCCGCTCAGAGGATTGATGCCCATCTCCTTGTACAGCTTCAATTGCTGCTCTTGAAGTTTCTGTTTCTCGTTCTTGTACTTCTTCTGAAGTTCAACCCAACGCTTGGACTTCTGGAGATCCTGCATCTTTTGCGTGCTGCGCTGTTGTTGGAGCGTGAGAGGTAGGGTGATCAAACGGACGACTGCCGTGAAGACGATGATCGCCAGCCCGAAGTTGCTGCCCAACACTCCATAGATGCCCAGCAGGGCGTTGATCATTGGGTTGAGGATGAACGTATCCCACATTGTTCTTTTCCTTGATTACTGCGTTGGTTGAAAAGCCCAGCGGGTGGCCCCGGACTGAGGGTCGAGACTTGTGACCAGGCTTTCTCCACCCAACGAGGCTACCAGCAGCTTGTCACCGGTCAGAATCGGGTCTGACAGGAGTTTGCCACCCAACGGGATCTGCCACTCGGGATCTCCGGTTCCGGCACGTCGAGCGTACACCGTTCCCGCCTCGGTCGGAAGGTACAGCATGTCGCCCTCGACCGCCGGGCTGGCTGTGATAGCGCCGTCCAATTGGATCCGCCATACCTGACTGCCCTGGGACACATCGACGGCATAGACCACGCCGTTGACATCACCGAACAACGCCATTCCCAGGTGGATGGTCGGGATCCCCCAAACCCAGCCCTCGGTTGCAAAGGTCCAGATGACGTCCCCGGTGGCCGGGTCGAGCGCCTGAAGGCCTCTCCCCAATGTTCCGACGAGCAGGTGACCGTCGGCCAGCACAGGGCCGCCGGCGACGGCCGCCCCGAGATCCTGGCGCCAGATCTCGGCCCCGGTCTCGGCATCCAGCGCATAGATGTGGTGATCCAGAGAGGCGATGAACACACGCCCGCCAGCGGCCAAAGGCTCAGCCCAAAGGGCCTCGGCGGCTTGGAATGACCAGACCTGTACTCCGCTGGCCAGCCGTAGCGCATAAAGCACTCCTTCAGAACTCGGCACGAGCACGAGATCCCCAGCGACAGCGGCCGGGCCGACGATCCGGTTGGATGCGCCTTCAAAGGTCCAAGTCACGCTTCCGTCGGAAGAATCGAGCGAATAGATCTTCTTGTCGTAGCTGCCGACAATGACATGGCCGTCTCCGGTTGGAGTAGGTGCTGCAAAGAAAGCCGCGTTACGTTCGGCCTCGGCCGGGAAGCGCCAGCGCTCCGTGCCCGAGCTTGGATCGAGCGCGTGCACCGCCTGGTTGAACGCGACGTAAACCAACTGCCCGTCGGCCGACAGGCCGGGCCAACTGTTCGCCGCCGCCGCGCTCCCGGAACAACCAGCCAGGCCGAGCGCCAGGAGGGCCAATGTCAGCGCGACAAGGGGACTCGGCCCCACATGTGGGTTATGCCTCATTGAACTCCTAGGGCACCGGGTCGTACCCGCCACGGCTGAAGGGCTGGCAGCGCAGCACCCGCCAGATCGCCATTGCTCCGCCTTTGAGCAGTCCGTACCTGGCGATGGCTTCATATCCGTAATGCGAACACGTCGGGGTGAAGCGACATGTGTTTGCAGGCAGCGCCCGGGAAATCGTCAATTGGTAAACACGGATCAGACCCAAGACCGGCAGACGCGCCAGATTCTCCCAGGTCAGCGGGATCTCTCTCAAGGACGGCTCGCCAGGATGGACCTCAACCGGTGTGGTCAACAGAATCTACCAGACAGTTTGTTCGGGCCACCAAGCCCGAGACGGCTTCCTCGATGGCGGCCCACGAGGCGGTCAATATCGCGGCCCGGGCGACGAGTACGATGTCCCATCCAGGCCGCGCCCGTCCGAGGTATGGGCGAATTGCTTGGCGCAAGAGACGCTTGGCCCGGTTACGGCGAACGGCGCTCCCGACTCCTCGCCCGGCTGCAATCCCACAGCGGGACACGGCCAGACCGTTGGCGCACGTAATCAGAATAACCAGCGGGTGGGCATGGGCCTTTCCCGTACGCCGCACCCGCTGGAAGTCTGCCGAAGCTGTAAGCCGGTACCTTCGGTTCATTCACCTGGTTGGCTGGATGGGCGCGCGCCCGGGGACACAACCGTGTGCACACCCCGGCGCACTCATCGCCTCATGCCTTCCAGTTGGTCTTCTTCACATGCGCGTTGGAGCGAACTGCAAGGCGATGGCGACCCTTCAACCGCCTCCGCTTAAGCACACTACGCCCCGCCCGGGTTGCCATGCGCGCCCGGAAACCATGGACACGCACGCGGCGCCGGATCTTAGGCTGATAAGTTCTCTTAGGCATCGACTCTTCCTCAATGACTTGCCGGGCTCATCTGCCCCAGCCCGACCGGGCGATTATACCTTATGCAGGTATGATGGTCAACGTGTGACGGGGGGACGGCGAGTGCTTCCCCAGGGCTGCGGTCCCGTATCATCCTGCCAAGACAGTCAAGGTCTGCGCGCCTTCGACGGCATCCGATACCCTTTCCTACAGCCCGAGATCCGAAGCGCTAAGCGAGGTGATAAGCTGCCGCGCCGCCGGTACGTCGCGGCTGTGAGTCCGGGTTGAGAGTGAGCGAGCGCGGGCCGATCATCCGAGCCCCAGCGGTTTGCCTGCACCGCGCGCGTAGTCTATACTCACGTTCATGGCCCGCGTGATCGTCGTTGCCAACCAGAAGGGAGGCGTAGGCAAGACCACGACCGTCTCGAATCTGGGTGCGGCCCTGGCAGAACGCGGCAAACGGGTCCTACTGGTGGATATCGACCCGCAAGCAGCACTCACCGCCGGTACCGGTCTCGATCCCTATCGTCTCACCCCGACAACCTATACCCTCCTCGTGCACGATGACAGCCGTTTGCGAGAGGTCGTCAAGCCCATAGGGGAACGGCTGTGGTTGGCACCGGCGAGCGTGGATCTGTCGGCGGCCGAGTACGCCATGGCCAGTCTCCCGGATCGGACGCAGCGATTGCGGCAGAGCCTTCAGCAAGGCCTGGAGCAGGTCGACTACGTTCTGATCGATACCCCTCCCAGCCTGGGGCTGCTGACGGTAAACGGGCTGTTGGCGGCCGAAGAATTGATCATCCCTGTTGAATGTCGATATCTCGCCCTACGCGGGGTCAGGTCGATGCTGGAGACGATGTGGTTGGTGCACGACCGGATGCACCCTCAGCTCAGGCTCCTGGGTCTGTTGGGGACTCTATATAAGGAAGGCTCTCACCATTCGCAGGAAGTCCTCAACGAACTGCGCACCGTCTTCAAAAACCGGGTGTTCCAGACTGTCATTCCGGAGGACGAATCTCTCGCCAGAGCCCCTGCGGCCCGACAGTCGGTGCTGCTCTACCAATCCATCAGCGACGGTGCAGTCGCATACCGGAACCTGGCGTACGAAATCGAAGACCTCGCGGCACGCTGAGGGATAGGGGGATTCCACTCGCACCCCGACTCGGTCCAGTCACTCCATCTCGCTTTCCACCGCGCCACGGCAGACTGTGGACAGACCAACCAGCGAAGGGGGTAAGGGGCGCGCCCCGGATGAGGTTACCGGGGCCGTCCGCCCCGGATGAGGTTATCGGGGCCGTCCGCCCCGGATGAGGTTATCGGGGCCGTCCGCCCCGGATGAGGTTACCGGGGTGAGCTTCTCAGGACGTCCGGGGAAGTGCGCTTCGATCGGCAGAGGTGTGTCAGAGGTGATCACAGGGGCAGGGGGAGATGGATCCGCTCAGCCTTTGGCGTTCCGCCGCAGCCCGGAACATGCACGCGCAGGACAAGACCGGTAAGTTGAAGATGAACAGGCGAATTCGAACCCCTTCGCCGGAATCCTCCACTCAAGACTCGAGCCGCTCGATCCGGGCGCCGAGCTGACGGA
>MGOM01000006.1:38345-39838 GCA_001797105.1 Chloroflexi bacterium RBG_19FT_COMBO_62_14 | reverse complement strand
CCAGGATGAGCGCCATCCCGGCCCGAATGTCGGGGCTGTCGAGATGCTCGCCCAAGAGCCGGCTAGGCCCCTGCACCAGACATCGGTGCGGATCGCACAACACGATCCGAGCTCCCATGCTCACAAGCTTGTCGATGAAGAACATGCGACTCGGATACATCCAGTCGTGGAACAGTACGGTGCCGCGGGCATGGGTGGCAAGCACGATGGCGATGCTCATGAGATCGGTGGGGAACGCGGGCCAGGGCATCACGTGGATCTCGGGAACCGCACCCCCCACGTCGGGAACGATCTCCAGTGCCTGCTCATCCGGTACGATGATGTCCCCGTCCTCGACCTGCCACGTCACGCCGAGCCGGCCAAACACGAGGTGGATCATGTCGAGGTGCTCGGGGGCCGCCCCGCGGATCCGGATCCGGCCGTGGGTCACAGCCGCGGCGCCGATGAAGCTCACCACCTCCAGGTAATCCGGCCCGATCGTGTATTCACCGCCGTGGAGGGAATCGACGCCATCGATCTCGAGGGTATTCGAGCCGATATTGTCGATGCGCGCACCTAGCGAGTTGAGGAACAGACACAGGTCCTGAACGTGAGGTTCGGATGTCGCATTTCGGATCACGCTCCGGCCGCGTGCTGTGACTGCAGCCATGATGGCATTCTCGGTTGCGGTCACGCTGGCTTCGTCCAAGAGGACGCTCGTCCCCTGCAGCCCTTTGGGCGCGCGCAAATGAAAGGCGCGATCGGCATAGTCCACACCCGCCCCGAGGGCCTTCAATGCAAGAAAGTGCGTGTCGACTCGTCGGCGGCCGATCACGTCGCCCCCCGGGGGCGGGAGGTCGATGCCCCCGGTCCGACCGAGCATCGGACCGGCCAGGAGGATCGAAGCCCGGATCTGCCGGCACAGGTCGGGGTCGACATCAGCCTGCCGAACCTGGCTCGCCTGCACGCGCCACACGCCATGGCTGAGCGGCTCGATCGTCACCCCCAGGCTTTCCAAAAGCTGGCGCATGATCTGCACGTCCCCGATCTCAGGCAGGTTGCGCAAGATCACAGGCTCTTCCGTCAGGAGACAGGCTGTGAGCAACGGGAGGGCGGCGTTCTTGTTTCCGGAGGGCGTAAACTCGCCGCTCAGCCGATGGCCGCCTTCGATGGCAAACGTCTTCATGTTTGACCTTCGTGAACGAGTTCTACGCCGGAACCGGCCTTGAGGCCGAGCACCTCCGCAGCGCTGCCCCGATTGACGGCGATTTCCAATAGCCCCTCGCTTCCGATGTACGCCAGTGGCGTATCAGGTGAGACGTCGCCGAAGGTCTCTCGGAGACTCAACGGCGATCCATCCTCCAGCAGCAGCCGGAGGTCCTTCCGCGGTACGCTTGCGCTCGGGCAGTGTGGAAGCCATGGCACGAAATCCAACGATTCACCCACCCGCTCGAATCTTCCCAGGCTGGTGATGAGATTCCCGAATCGATCTGCGTGCAGGATCTCACCCTGGA
>MGOM01000006.1:36266-38335 GCA_001797105.1 Chloroflexi bacterium RBG_19FT_COMBO_62_14 | reverse complement strand
CTCACCGATCGATAGACGGGGGAGGGCAAAGCGCGTGAGTTCACCGGCCTCCGGGCCAAGCTCGTCCAACGGAATCCCCCGGGCGAGGTGCGCCGCGGCGGGGGCGAAGATGTCGCGGCCGTGAAAAGTGTTGCTCACAGGCTCCAGTCGAAACGCGGGCGAGCTGAGCTCGACGGCCTTGTGGGCGGGGGAGCTCGAAAGGAGGTAGGTCAGCAGGCCATTGTCGGGCAACACGAACAGGCGCATCGACCATGCCACAGCTAGTGCGCGGCGGCGCGTGCCTACTCCCGGATCCACGACTACGACGAATATCGTCCCCTCGGGGAAGAAGGGAACCGCCTGCCATAGCTTGAAGGCCGCCTGACGGATGTCCCCGGGTGGAATCCCGTGAGTGAGATCGATCATCCGGGATTCCGGTGCAATGGAGGCGACGACGCCTTTCATCACCCCGACGTAGGTATCTTGAAGTCCAAAGTCCGTCAGAACCGCGATCAGAGAAGACGCCACGCTCGCACCTGCCAGACGGGATTCTAGCCGAGGCGGACTGGTCGGTCAAACTCTTGTTCTTTCAGACCGGGGTGAGGTGATCGGGAGAGATGCCCAGCCTGGTCCCTTTAATTGTTGTTCTGGCATCCACTATCGAGCATGTCCGATGAGAAAAGTCAGTAGGCTCATGCATACATAACAACGTCGGAGTCCAACGCGACATCCGTGGCGAGTAACGAGCACGTCGCTATGGTAGAATCAAACCTCGTGGATGCTCCAGTCTTAAGGCCTCCAGTAAAACCACTCGGAGTGATGGCCGCGTTCGTCACCGGTTTCGAGTGCATCGCCCAACAACCCATCCTGATCCTGCCGCCGCTCTTACTCGATCTCTTCTTGTGGTTGGGTCCGAGGCTTTCACTCGGCTCGATGTTCCGCCAGGCCGCGAGCGCGATCGCCGGCATGTCGGCCGCGGATCCCATTCTACGTGAGCAAGCAGCCCCGCTGACGGAGACCATGGAGCTCCTGGCGGACCGTTTTAATCTCTTCTCGGCTCTCAACAGCTTGCCGGTGGGTGTTCCCAGCCTGATGGCCGGGCGGCTCCCTCTGGAGAGCGCCCTGGGGAAGGTATCCCGCTTCGAACTCCGGGAGCCTTCCCTCGTGCTTGCCCTGTGGGTGGTTCTGACGATCGTCGGGCTGGGGCTTGGAGCTTTCTACCACCGTTGGCTCGCCCGGCGAGTGGCACCGGATGGCATGCTAGCGCCGGCGGGGAGAGCGTGGCTGGGGTTCATGCTTCTGGGGGCGGTCGTATACATCGGCGGGTTCCTTTGGACAACGGTCACGTTGTTCGTGGCCGCACTTGTCGGGGTCGTCATTCCACTCTTCAGCGCCGGGGTTGTGTTGATCGGCCTGAGCCTTCTGTTCTGGATCGCCACCTACTTGGCCTTCACGCCTCACGGGATCATCCGCTACCGCCTGGGCGTGATCCAGGCTATGCTTGAGAGCGCACTCGTCGTGCGCTGGAATACCCTGGGCGCGCTCGGCTTTATCGGCCTGGCCGTCGGCGTGTCCTGGCTGACCAATTTGATCTGGGACCTGCCTCAACCGGCATCCTGGTTCAGTATCCTTGGACTGCTTGGGCATGCTTTTATCAGCGCCACGGTTCTGATGGGAAGTTACGCCTTCTACCAGGCTCGGCGTGAATGGTTGACGGCGGTACGCAGTGCCCTGGCCATGCAATCGGCCGCGGCACAACCGAGCACCGAGAGGACCGACTGACTCCGACTCCCGAGGAGGAGAGGTAGTGACCAAGCGGGCGAGCAAGGTCAGCAGTTACGCAGCCAAAGACATCCAGGTTCTGGAAGGCCTGGAAGCGGTACGCCGCCGTCCCGGGATGTACGTGGGAGGGACCGATGCTAAGGCGCTCCATCACCTGGTCTATGAAGTCGTCGACAACTCGATAGACGAAGTCTTGGCGGGGGCGTGCACCAAGATCTACGTGACGATTCACCCCGACAGCAGCGTCACGGTCGAAGATGACGGGCGGGGTATCCCCGTCGACATCCACCCTGAGAAGAAGAAGCCGG
>MGOM01000006.1:10940-36194 GCA_001797105.1 Chloroflexi bacterium RBG_19FT_COMBO_62_14 | reverse complement strand
GGTTGCACGGCGTAGGCGTGTCCGCAGTGAACGCTCTCTCTGAGTGGTGTGAGGTCGAGGTCAAGCGCGACGGGAAGATCCACTTTCAACGCTACGTCCGCGGCGCTCCGGTAGAGGCGGTCAAGGCCATTGGCAAGGTCGCTAAGGACGAGACCGGGAACAAGACGCGCTTCAAGTTCGACCGCGAGATTTTCAAGGGGGATGTCGACTACCGCTTTGAGACCCTGGTGCAGCGCTTCCGGGAAATGGCATTTGTCACGCGCGGAGTGACGATCGATCTATACGACGAGCGCGACCTGCGCCGTATGACGTTCTTTTTCGAGGGCGGGCTGACATCGTTCGTGCGCTATCTCAACCGGAATCGCGAGGTTCTGCATCCGGTAGTGCACGTCGATCGCGAAGTGGACAGCGTGGGGATCGAGGTGGCGCTGCAGTATACCGACGCCTATGCCGAGTCGGTCTATTCCTTCGCCAACACCATCAACACGGTCGACGGTGGAACCCATCTGACAGGGATGCGGGCGGCGATCACGCGCACGATCAACGATTACGCGCGCAAGAACGGCCTGCTGAAAGAATCCGATCCGAACTTCTCAGGAGACGACACGCGCGAGGGCTTGACCGGGATCGTCTCGATCAAACACCGCGACCCCCAGTTCGAGAGTCAGACCAAAGTCAAACTGATGAACGCTGAAGTCCAGACCCAGGTCCAGTCGGTTCTGGGAGAGGCATTCAGCGAATTCCTCGAGCAGAACCCGCGCGCCGGGAAGGCGATCGTCCAGAAATGCTTGACATCGGCCCGCGCCCGGGATGCCGCGCGCAAGGCGCGTGATTTGGTCATCCGCAAGAGCGCCCTGGAAAGCCTCACCCTTCCAGGGAAGCTGGCTGATTGTTCCGAACGGGATCCGAACAAGTGTGAGTTGTACATCGTCGAGGGCGACTCGGCCGGCGGCTCGGCCAAGCAGGGCCGCGACCGGCACTTCCAGGCGATCCTGCCCTTGCGGGGCAAGATCCTCAACACCGAGCGGGCCCGCCTCGACAAGATCCTTGGCAACAACGAGGTCAAGGCGCTGATCTCGGCGCTCGGCACAGGCATCGGAGAGAGCTTCGACCTTTCCGGCCTGCGGTACGGCCGGGTGATCATTATGACCGACGCCGACGTCGACGGCAGTCACATCCGGACGCTGCTCTTGACGTTCTTCTTTCGCTATATGCCGGATCTGATCGACGAAGGCCACATGTTCATTGCCCAGCCGCCGCTGTACCGCGTCGGGCACAAGAACAAGGTCATGTATGCCTACAGCGAAGCCGACCGTGAGCGGGTCTTGAAAGAGATCTCCGGCGGCAGCGACGGCGCCAGCCTGCAGCGCTACAAGGGCCTGGGTGAGATGAACCCTTCGCAGCTTTGGGAAACGACCATGGATCCCGCCAAACGCACGCTGCTTCAAGTCACGATTGAAGACGCGGCGGAAGCCGATCGGACCTTCGACATGCTCATGGGATCGGCCGTCCCTCCGCGCCGACGCTTCATCCAGACCCACGCACGTGAGGTGAGGAACCTGGACGTCTAAGACGAGCATGCTCGGATCACACCCGACCGCCTGTGCCTCGAAAACGGGCCTCGCCGGTCATGATCGACACCCGCCACCCCAGGCTCTAGGCCCGCCGCCGGATCCCGGCACGTGATATTCGTGATCGCCAAGCCAGGATGAAGGCAACTCGGGGTACGACCCTGGTCCCGCTAGACTTAACAGAGTTGTTGAAGAGACGGAGGAAAGCATGCCTGTGCGACTTGGCCCAACGGAGCTGATCATCATTCTGTTGATCGTGGTCCTGTTGTTCGGCGTGGGAAGGGTCGGCAAGATCGCCGGAGAGCTCGGCCGAGGGATCCGCTCCTTCCGCGAAGGCCTCAAGGGTGATGAAGAAAAACCCGAAGAGAAGGCGGAGAAGAAGTCGGAGTGATTCCTGAGATGGAATCCTTGCCGTGAGACACCTACCTGGGGGACCACCCGGGCCCGCCCAGCCTCCAGCCAAACCAACCCTCCGATCGGAGGCCGGAATGCCCGACCTGAGTTCCCTTTACCGCCAGGTCTCCCAGATGCATGCGCACTTGTGCCCGCGGCAGGTGCTCGGGGTCCGCATGGGGGCGCGGGCCGGGCTGGAGCTTGGGCTTACCCTTCCTCAAGCGGGCAAGCGGCTGATCGTCCTGGTCGAGACGGCTGGATGTGCGGTGGATGGCATTGGGGTCGCCACCGGATGTTGGGTCGGCCGAAGAACGATGTTCATTTTCGATTATGGCAAGGTGGCGGCGACATTCGTCGATAGCGGGACCGGACAATCGATCCGCATCATGCCGCACCCCGAAGCGCGCTCGAACGCTATCCGCCACGTGCCGAATGCCCAAGACCAATGGCATTCCCAGCTTCTGGCCTATCAGACGATGCCGGATGACGAGCTTCTGGCGGTCAGGCCGGTGCAGCTCAATTTCGACCTCGCCGCGCTGATCAGCGAACCCGGACTGCGTTGTGTTTGCCGCTCGTGCGGGGAAGAAATCAGCAATGGAAGGGAGGTTGCGCGGGAAGGCAGCGATCTGTGCCGAGCGTGCGCCGGCGATTCATACTACCTCCCCGACGAGACGACGGGGCTGGTCGTGCAGCCCAGCCAACTCTTCCCCCGCCCAACGTTCGTCATCGATCGGCGACCCTAGCCAGGCTCCTCGGCCTCGAATACGCAAGCTCCTGTCGACATTCCTTTCCTGCTGCCACGAAACTCTTACTAGGCAAGGATTCTGGGCGGCTCAGGCGAGAATCGCCCATTTCCGGACAGGACGCCCGGACCATACGCCGTACCGACAGGACGACGTAGAATCCTCACGGGATATGGGCCTGCAGAGTCCGTCTGGTGAGTTTCGGTCGACTGATCGAACCGAGCAAAGGCCGGCGTGGTGTCCGACGGCCAGGCAGAGACATGACTGACAGGGACGACGTCGGTAGCTTGGACGCAGAATTCAAGTGTGGGAATCGGCCTGCGCGGGGCTCAAGGTGGCTTAAGCTAGCCGCTTTTGCTACAATGACTCGGGTTCGGCGCGCGCAATCTCTCATGATCTGAGCATCTATGCCTCTCCAGTCCGGTGCAGTCCTCCGCCATCGGTATCGTATCAAGGACGTCCTGGGCCAGGGCGGCATGGGCGCCGTCTACCGAGGATACGATATCAACCTGGGAGTGGCGATTGCCGTTAAAGAGAACCTGTTTACTACCGAGGAGTACGCCCGACAGTTTCGCCGTGAGGCGACGATCCTGGCCAGCCTGCGACATCCCAATCTACCTCGCGTCACCGACCACTTCGTGATTGAAGGTGAGGGGCAGTATCTGGTCATGGACTACATCAGCGGGGAGGATCTACGCCAGCGCCTCGAACGCGGCGGCCCGGTGACGGAAGCCGAGTCGATGGCATGGTTCCTCGAGATCTGCGAGGCCCTCGCCTATCTCCATTCCCGAACGCCTCCGATCCTCCATCGAGACATCAAGCCGGGGAACATCAAAATCACCCCCGACAGCCGGGCAATCCTGGTCGATTTTGGATTGGCCAAGGTTGTCGATGACCGGGGGAACACAACCACGGGGGCCAAGGCCATGACCCCCGGGTTCTCCCCGCCCGAGCAGTACGGGACCGGGCGCACGGATGCCAGGACCGATGTCTATGCCCTGGGGGCGACGATCTACGCCGCTTTGGCGGCGGCCATCCCCGAGGACGCCCTTGAGCGGGCGATGGGTCGTGAAGAGCTGACTCCGCTGCGGAAGCGGAACCCCCGCGTCTCCAGCTCGGTGGCCCGAGCCGTGGAGAAGGCCCTGGCGGTTGTGCCCGACGAGCGCTACCAGTCGATGAACGAGTTCGGCGCCGCATTGAGCTCCGCCTCGGGGGCCAGCCGACCGACCGTGGTTCGGGGCTACACGCCGATGGAGGCGACACGCGTCTCTCCCCGCCGGGCGACGACGCCTTTGGAACCCGGATCACGGATTCCGGAGGTCCCCCGTCGCCGACGGCTGAGGATGGGCCTCTTCGCCGGAGGGCTTGTCGTGGTCGCGGCCGGGCTTGCCTTGGGCGGCCCGAGGTTGGCCGAGAGTTGGGCTTCAGTCGTCGGTCCCGGAGAAAGCCGGCCGACGTCGACCGTTCCACTCGTCCTGACCGAGACGCCGAATCCAACCGAGTCGGCCACCCCGGGCGGGATTGTGTTCTTCCCGACCGACGTCCCGACGGCTGTAGAGGGAGGCGCCACCCTTCCTCCAATACTGCCCGGGACGGGCACGCCGGGAAGCCCGACGGTCGCTCCAACACCGATCGGAGGAGGTGTGGCCCAGGTTGCATTCGCTTCCGATCGACTGGAAGGGATCCCGCAGATCTTCCTGATCAACATCGACGGCACCGATCTCGTCCAGGTGACGAATGTGGACGACGGCGCTTGTCAGCCCGATTGGTCCCCTGATGGAATGTCTTTGATCTTCACCTCACCTTGTCATGCAAACCGGGATGAATACCCCGGTTCAAGCTTGTGGGTGATGCAGGTCGACGGCTCCAGCCTCACTCCGCTCCCGACGGCGCCTGGTGGGGATTTCGATCCGGTTTGGTCCCCCGATGGCAAAGGAGTCGCTTTCACCTCGCTGCGCGACGGTCCTGCTCAGATCTACATCATGAACCTAGATGGCTCGGGGCTGAAGAATCTCACCGACGACCTCGCTCATGACCGCCAGCCGGTCTGGTCTCCGACTGGTACGCAGCTGCTTTTCGTCTCACGACGGCTGTCCGTTTTCGAGCTGTGGGCGATACCTAGCACCGGAGGGGAAGAGCAGCGTTTCTCCCGGAGCGTGGCCCGCGATAACACCAACCCCGATTGGTCGAAAGATGGCCAGTTGATCATCTACGAACAGCAGATCGGCGGCATCCCCCGAATCGTCGCCAGTCGGTTCGAAGACCGGGGTACGACCGAGTTTCAGATTTGTGCCCAGGGGCACCTGGCGGCGCAACCGATGGCCGAGCCTCGCCTTTCTCCAGACGGTCGTTGGTTGGCATACGAGACTTGGCCGACTGGAATCCGACATGACGTCGCCATCATGACCTCGAGCTGCACGAACTATCGGGAGCTGACCTCCGATCCTTTCGGGGATTTCGATCCCGTCTGGCGCCCCCGCTAGGCGCAGATCGATCGGCCTGGCCTGTCTCACACTCCCGCGCCACAACTCAAGCACCTGCGTCGTGTAGGCGGGCGAGACTTGCCCGCGACCGCGTTGGGCCGGCCAAGCCATCAACGCGCCACCTCATCCGCATTCGCGGGACACGTCGCCTCGGGCCAATCGGGTTCTAGGCATTCTGCTTTCCACACCCGCCGCGAGCGACAATTCGGGATTCCAGACGAGAGCGATAGGAGGCAAGAGGCTGAAGGCAGGCCGCCATGCCAAAGTGTAGGACCGGCCGCTTGACGAGATCCGACGGCTCACACACGCCGTCGGAGGCCCGATCCGGCGGTTGTTCCGCAGGGTGATCGACCAGCGCGGTAGGGCCTCACCGATCAGGACGGGTGTCAGCTCCCTGGCGGAACTACGTCCTTGTTTACAGGCTTCGTCCCGGGGGATAATCCGAATCGGCCCGTGATCCGCCGCCCAGCGAAGCGGCCGGATTAGTGAGGCGCGTCCATCCGACTGGTGCATGGGAGAAGACCATGACAGCAAAGATCATCGATGGGAAGGAAATCGCTGCCGAGATCCGAAAGGAGATCACTGCCGGGGTCGAAGCTCTTCTGGCCGACGGAGGTCCTCACCCAGGACTGGCCACGGTCCTCGTCGGCGACAACCCCGCCTCTCACACGTACGTCCGGGCGAAGCGTAAGGCGTGCGCCGAGGTCGGGATCGAGTCTTTCGGACACGAACTACCGGCGGATGCCTCCCAGGCGGAAGTGGAGAAGCTCGTCAGCGAATTGAATGCCGATTCGGCCGTGCACGGCATTCTGGTCCAACTCCCTCTCCCGGCAGGGTTGGACGAAGAGGCGATCCTGAAGGCGATCAGCATCGAGAAGGACGTCGATGGGTTTCATCCGCTGAATATCGGACGGTTGGCTCAGAAGGGTCGCGAGCCTTTGTTTGTCCCATGTACCCCGGCAGGCTGTCTTGTCTTGCTCCGGAAGGCGGGCGCCAAACTGGAGGGGGCCAACGCCGTCGTCGTCGGCCGTTCGAACATCGTCGGAATGCCGGCGGCGCTCTTGCTGGTGAAAGAGAACGCAACCGTGACGATCTGCCACTCGAAGACCACCGATCTCCCGGGTGTCTGCCGCCGGGCGGATATCTTGATCGCGGCCATCGGGCGGGCGCGCATGATCCGCGGAGATTGGATCAAACCGGGTGCGTACGTCATCGATGTCGGGACGAATAGAATCGATGACCCGACCACCAAGAGCGGTTACCGCCAGGTTGGAGACGTCGACTTCGACGAGGCGATGGAAGTGGCCGGAGCGATTACGCCGTCCCCGGGAGGGGTCGGCCCGATGACCATCACCCTCTTGCTCCAGAACACGCTTCGATCCGCCTCGCGCATGCGGCCATAGGCCACGCGCAACCTCAAAACGAGCACGCTCCAGTTCCCCCCGGCGCGGGCCTGAGCCGGAGGGAGCCAACAACCATTGACCATCACCGGCATGTTGTCTGACAATTGACGCATCCCCGCGGGGATGTTAGACTTCTTCGCACCTCCACCGGAGGTAGCATGTCGACCCTTCTGGTTCACCATGCCGAGCGGCTCGTCACCATGGATCCCGGCCGCAGAGAGATCCGCGATGGCGGTCTGTTCGCCCGGGATGGGTGGATCGAGCAGGTCGGCCCTTCGAGTGCGCTTCCCGAAAGCGCCGACGAAGTCCTCGATCTGACCAACCACCTGGTCCTTCCCGGCCTGATCAACACCCACCACCATCTCTATCAAACCCTGACACGCGTCCTTCCTCAGGCTCAAGATGCCGACCTATTCAGTTGGCTGAAGTCCCTGTACCCGATCTGGGCTGGGCTGCGGGCTGAGGATATCCGGGTATCTACCCAACTCGGCCTGGCCGAGCTGGCACTCTCCGGCTGCACAACTGCATCGGATCATCTCTATTTGTTTCCCAACGACTGCCGATTGGACGACGAGATCGAGGCCGCCGGCGAAGTCGGGCTTCGGCTGCATGCCTCCCGCGGGTCGATGAGCCTGGGTGAGAGCCAGGGAGGGCTTCCGCCCGACAGTGTGGTTGAAACCGAAGAAGAGATCCTGCGGGACTGCAGGCGGGTGATCGAGACCTACCACGATCCTGCGCCCGGCGCCAAGGTCCAAGTTGTGATCGCGCCATGCTCACCTTTCTCGGTCACTCCTGATTTGATGCGCCAGGCGGCAGGCTTGGCCCGATCGTATGCTGTCCGCCTGCATACGCATCTAGCCGAGACCATCGACGAAGAGCGGTTCTGTCTCGAGAAGTTCGGCAAGCGGCCGCTGGCCTATGCCGAGGCGCTGGATTGGAGCGGGGCAGATGTGTGGTTTGCCCATGCCGTCCACATCAACCCTATCGAGGTCCGGCGGATGGCAAATGCCGGAATCGGTGTGGCGCACTGCCCGTCTTCGAACATGCGCCTGGCCTCAGGCATCGCTCCTGTCCGCCGCTACCTGGAGGCCGGGGTGAAAGTCGGTCTTGGTGTGGATGGCTCGGCCAGCAATGACAGCTCACACATGCTGGCGGAAGTGCGGCAAGCGATGCTGCTCGCCCGGGTGGCTGCCGCCGGGCTGGCGGAGTCCGACGGCTCGGGGGTCTTGATGCGAGCCCGCGAAGCCCTGGAGCTCGCCACGCTTGGCGGTGCGGCTGTCCTGGGTCGACCGGATTTAGGCGCGCTCGAGGTCGGGAAGTGCGCCGATTTCTTCGCCATCGATCTTGATCGGATAGGCTACGCTGGCGCCCGCCACGATCCGGTGGCGGCAGCCGTGTTCTGCAACCCCGGGACGGTGGACTTCTCCTACGTCCACGGTGAAGCCGTGGTGAAGGAGGGTCGGCTGGCGCGTCTCGACCAGGACCTCCTGATAGAGGCCCACAACCGGGCGGCAACGCGTCTGGTGACCGGGGCACTGGCTCAGTAGGGCATGCTGGGAAACGAGGGAGGTCAGGTGATCATGGGTGGGGGAAGCATCCAAGAATTGAGGCGCCGTCTGATAGACGTGGCGATGGGGCGCAAACCGGCCGAGCTTCTGATCAAAGACGGCCGCTGGGTATGCGTTCAGTCGGGTGAGATCATCGAACACACCGACATCGCCGTCGCGGCCGGCCACATTGCCTATGTTGGGGCGGAGGCGAGTTACACCCTCGGGCAGGCCACGAAGGTCATCGATGCCGGAGGCCGCTATCTGGTACCCGGATTGCTGGATGGCCACATGCATGTCGAGTCGGGCATGGTCACGGTGACGGAATTCGTGCGTGCCGTCGTGCCGCACGGCACGACAGGGATGTTCATTGACCCCCACGAGATGGCCAATGTTTTCGGCCTCATGGGTGTGCGTCTGATGCATGACGAGGCCTTGCTCCAGCCGATTCACATCTGGCTTGAAGTACCGTCATGCGTGCCCTCCAGTCCGGGCATGGAGACACCCGGCGCAGTCCTCGGTCCGGCGGAGGTGGCCGAGGCGTTGACCTGGCCCGGTGTGATCGGGTTGGGGGAGATGATGAACTTCTACGGAGTCATTCAGGGTGAGGCCGATGTCCTGGCCGAGATGGCGGCGACGGAAAAGGCAGGCAAGGTCATCGGTGGCCACTACCCTTCGCCCGATCTTGACAAACCGTTTCACGCCTACGCCGCCGGCGGACCGGCCGACGATCACGAGGGCACGCGGAGGGTGGATGCCGTGGCCCGGGTTCGGCAGGGGATGAAGGCCATGCTGCGCCTGGGCTCGGCCTGGCACGACGTCGCGGCACAGAGCCGGGCGATCACCGAGCTCGGACTTGACCCGCGACACTTCATCCTGGTCACGGACGACAGCCACTCGGGCACCCTGGTTCACGATGGCCACATGGATCGCGTCGTGCGTCACGCGATCGAGCAGGGAGTGCCTCCAATAACCGCCATCCAGATGGCAACCCTGAACGCGGCCGAGCACTTTGGTGTTGCCGCCGAGGTTGGGCAGATCGCCCCGGGAAGATCGGCTGACATCTTGATCGTGAGCGATCTGGACGAGTTCCGCGCCGAGCAAGTGATCGTGCGGGGAGTGCTCGCCGCGGATGCCGGTCGGCTCAAGATCGAACTCCCCAAGTTCGAGTACCCCAGGGAAGTGATGCGCTCTGTCCATCTCAGACGGCAACTCGAAGCCTCCGATTTTTCGATCCCGGTCTCCCACGACGGTGTAGTCCGGGCGAATGTCATCGGGGTAATCGAGAATCAGGCCCCGACCCGACACCTCCGCCTCGACCTCACGCCGGTTGATGGGCAATTAGCAGTCGATATCGACCAGGACCTGGCCAAAGTTGCGCTGATCGAAAGGCATCGAGGGGATGGAACGATCCAGTTGGGTCTGGTGCAGGGATTTGGTTTAGACGCGCCATGCGCCATCGGATCGACGATTGCCCACGACTCGCATCACATGCTCGTCGTGGGGACCGACGAAGCCTGCATGGCCCAAGCCGCCAACGAATTAGCCAGGGTCGGCGGCGGGCAGGTCGTCGTCCGCCAGGGTGTGGTCGAGGCTTTGCTCGAGCTCCCCATCGCCGGGCTGATGTCGGATGAGAGGGCAGACATCGTCGCCGACAAAGCCGAGAAGATCCTGGCCGGGTTCAGGCGCTGCGGTTGCGAGTTGAACAACGCCAACATGCAGCTCAGTCTGCTGGCCCTGGTGGTGATCCCCCAGTTGCGGATTTCGGACAAGGGCCTGGTCGATGTGAGCCGGCATGCGATCGTCCCGCTTGCAGAGGCAGTTGGGTAAGCGAGGCTGCCGCGGGTCGAATCGCTGAATCGAGAGGCGACTGGATCACCCTCCCCGCAGTCAGGTTCTACCGGGCGGGCCTGGAGTAATCGAAGTATGAGCCAACGCAGCCAGGCGCGGTCTGAGAAAGGCAGTCCACTTTACCAGCGGACGGCAGAGGCGCTGGCCAGCATTCTGGCGAGCGCGCCTCCGGGCAGCTACCTTCCTTCGGAGCCGTCGCTTTCGCGCGAGCTGGGCGTCTCGCGGGCGACGTTGCGGGAGGCGATGCGTGCGTTCGAAGAGCGAGGCATGATTGTCCGACGCCAGGGCGTCGGGACTCTCGTCGCCCGACAGCTCCCGATCATCGACGCCGGCCTTGAGGTGCTGGAGAGCATCGAAACACTCGGCTCACGAATCGGACTGAAGGTCGAGATGGGCGACCTGACCGTAGACCGGCGGCCGGCGCGCGCCGAGGAGGCAGAGGTGTTTGGAATCCCGGCCGAGACGTCAGTCCTGGAGGTCTCGCGGGTGATCGAAGCCGGCGGCCGGGCCGTCGCCTTTCTGGTGGACATCTTGCCCGAGGGGGTTGTGCCGGACCAGGCCCTTGAGCAGGGATTCCGTGGCTCGGTCCTCGATCTGCTGTTGAAACACGGCGAGCCGGCGCTGGGGCTTTCGCGGAGTGAGATCACTGCCGTCCCGGCCGCGCCCGATATTGCCCGTAAATTGAGGGTCCAGCGTGGGGATGTCTTGCTGCGGTTCGAGGCCTTCCTTTACGCAAAGGACGGAGGTGTGATCGATCACTCGCACAGCTATTTTCTGCCAGGCACGTTCCGGTTCCACGTCGTACGTCGAGTGGGCCCTCGCGGCTGACCCTTGGTGGACACGGGCCATCGATCCTCTGGCCGTCGGCGGCCAGGCAGCGACACCGCACTAATCGAAGAAGGAGAGGAAGACAGATGAGGAGTTTTTCGGGGCGCGACATCCTTTCACTCAAAGGATTCGAACGTGAAGAGTACTTCCGGGTTTTTCAGGTGGCGGAGGCGCTGGCGCCGATCGCCCGGGATCGGCGCAACACGGATCTCCTGGCGAGCAAGACTCTCGTCACCGCCTTTTACCAGCCGTCGACCCGTACCCGGCTGGCGACCGAAGCGGCGATGCACCGACTCGGCGGGCACGTCACTGGTTTCTCGGATGCCAAGATGACCCGGGCCGGGGACTTCTATCAAGAGTCGATCAAGGACACGGTTCACATGCTCGAGTTCTACGGCGACGTCATCGCCATGCGTCACTTCCAACAGGGCGCACCGGCCGAGGCGGCGCGCTGGTCGAGCGTACCGGTGATCAACTGCGGCGACGGGTGGGGCGAGCATCCCACCCAGGTCTTGACCGATATGTACACCATCCTCAAGGAGAAGGGACGTCTCGACGGACTGACGTTTCTGTTGATCGGCGACATGCGAATGCGGACGATGCATTCCATCAGCTATGCCATGTCGCAGTTCGATATCCAAGCCGCCTATGTTTCACCGCCCGACATGTCCCTGACCGATGAGTTCAAGAAGGAACTGGACGGCTTGAACCTGCGTTACCGCGAGGTGGAGCATGTCGAGCAGGCGATCGCCGAGGCGGACGTCCTGTACATGGAGCCGGTCGTTCAACCGGACTACACCAAATCGCGCGACGAGCGCTCGGGGGACGTCGGGATGACGCCGGCGAACTATCAGGTGACCAGGGCGCTCATGCGCAAAGCCAAGCCCGATTCGATCATCCTGCACTCGCTCCCCCGCATGGATGAGCTGCTGGAAGAGGTCGACTATACCCGCCACGCGCGCTACTGGGGGGAGGCTTTCAACGGCGTCGTGTTGCGGATGGCGCTCCTGGCGCTCGTGTTGGGGAAGATGGAATAGTAGCAATAAGCAATAAGCAATAAGCAATAAGAGCATCGAGGGGATGGTATTCCTCGGCGCGCAGGATGCAAGAATCGCCTTCGCCCAACGAAGCTGCCGGTTGAGGCACTGAGAAGAGGATGACTTTAGGAGTTGTCCAGGCTGATAGCTGACTGCTAATTGCTAACTGCTAATTGCTAACTGCTAATTGCTTTACTTGGAGGCGCTATGCAAACGGAGTTGCGAGGACGTGATCTCATCGGCGATCTGGATTTCAGCCGGGAAGAGGTCGAGACCGTTCTTGAGGTTGCGCTCGATCTGAAGCGCAAGCGTGCCCTGGGAGAAGCCCATCCCTATCTGCGGGACAAGGTGCTGGCGATGCTGTTCTTCTTCAGCAGCACCCGCACGCGCGGCTCGTTTGAGGCCGGGATGGCTCAACTGGGAGGGCACGCGGCTTTCATCGAGTCCAAGACGACCCAGATCGCCCATGGGGACACGCCTAAGGAGATCGGCGAGATCTTCGGACGCTATTTCGACGGGATCGCCATCCGCCATGTGGATTGGGGGATCGGGAATCAGTACCTCAACGATGTCGCCCGCAACAGCCGGGTGCCCATTTTTAACATGCAGTGCGAGATCTATCACCCGTTTCAGATCCTGGCCGACTTGTTGACGATCGTTGAGAAGAAGGGTCGAGACCTCCGGCGAAAGAAGATGGTCGTCTCCTGGGCTTATGCCGCCTCGTATCAGAAGCCGATCTCGGTGCCGCAGTCGCTTATCCTGCAAATGCCGCGATTCGGGCTGGATGTGGTGCTGGCCCATCCGCCGGAGTTCAAGCTCATGCCCGAGATCATGGACGAGGCCCGCCGGCAGGCGCGCAAGTACGGGGTGGGGTTTGAGGTCGTCGACGACATGCAGGCCGGCTTCAAAGACGCTGACGTCGTGTATGCCAAGTCGTGGGGAGCCCTGCTGGCAACAACCGATCAGGAAGAGGGCGCTCGGATCATCAAGAAATACGAATCATGGATCACGGACGAGCGCAAGATGGCCCTGGCCAAGCCCGACGCGATTTACATGCACCCTCTCCCCGCCGATCGTCAGATCGAAGTCTCGAATGCCGTGATCGATGGCCCACAGAGTGTCGTCTACGACGAGGCCGAGAACCGGATGCATGTTCAGAAGGCCGTCATGGCCCTGACCATGCACTAAGCGGGAGATTGGGAAAAATGAGCCATGCCAATGGTGGCAAGATCGCAGTCGTGGCCGTAGGCGGCAACTCGTTGATCAGGGACAAGACCCATCAAACCGTCCCGGATCAGTATGCCGCCTCCGTGGAATCGATGGCACGCATCACCGACATGATCGAGGCGGGCTGGGATGTCGTGATCACCCACGGCAACGGGCCCCAGGTCGGCTTCATACTGCGCCGCACCGAGCTGGCGATCCACGAGCTGCATCCGGTTCCCCTGGATTACTGCGGCGCCGACACGCAAGGGGCGATCGGCTACATGTTTCAACGCGCCCTGTACAACGAATTCCACAAGCGCGGCCTGGCCAAGCAAGCCGCCACGGTCATCACCCAGGCGTTGGTCGACCGGAACGATCCGGCCTTCAAGAACCCAAGCAAGCCGATTGGCTCCTTCATGGATCAGGCGACCGCCTCGCAACACAGCCAATCCGAGGGCTGGGCCGTGGTCGAGGACGCCGGACGCGGCTGGCGACGGGTGGTCCCTTCACCTCTCCCGATACGGATCGTCGAACGCGACGCCATCGAATCGTTGATCCGGGCCGGCTATGTCGTCATATCGAACGGCGGGGGAGGCATCCCGGTGATCGAGGATGATCAGGGCAACCTGGTCGGAGTCGAGGCTGTCATCGACAAGGACTTCGGGGGGGCATTGATGGCTACAAGCATCAACGCCGAGCTATTCCTGATTACCACCGCAGTGGAAAAGGTGGCCCTGAACTACAATAGGCCGGATCAACGCTGGCTCGACCGCATGACCCTGGGGGAGGCCCGGCAGTATCTGGACGAAGGTCACTTCGCCAAGGGCAGTATGGAGCCCAAAATCCGGGCGATCATCGGATACCTCGAGCGGGGCGGGCAACAGGCCTTGATCACCGATCCCGAGAACATCGGCCGGGCTTTGGCCGGCGAAACCGGAACCTGGATCGTCCCCTGATTGCCGGCGTCCGGGCCCGAAAGGAGGTGGTGTCTCGCATCCACTCGGCTTTGGCGACCCGCAAAGGAATACACCTAGTCAGAACTGGAGGAGTGTGAGATGTCCCGCACTGGAATCTGGCGGTTGTCCGCGATCTTGACGGCCGTCGCGCTTGTAGCCGTCGCCTGTGGCGGTCCCACTCAGGCGCCGCCTGCCGCGACAGAGGCGCCACCGGCCGCGACTGCGGCGCCGCCTGCCGCCACGGAGGCACCACCGGCAGCGACCGGGGCCCCGGAATCTGTGGGGGGGTTTCAGATCCCGGATGTGGAGGAGGGTAAGTTCAACGTCGCCATGGTACTCATCGGCCCACATGATGACGGCGGCTGGTCTCAAGCGCACTACGAAGGGCTCTTGTACACCGAAGAGAACGTGCCAAACGTACATACTGCCTACATCGAGAATGTTCCCGAAGGGAGCGAGTCGGAGCAGGTTTTCCGCAGCCTGTCGCGCAAGGGCTTCGATCTCATCTTCGGGACTTCGTTTGGTTTCATGGATCCGATGGAGGCAGTCGCCAGCGAGTTCCCTGAGACAACCTACATCCATATCAGCGGCTACAAGTCCAACACAACGAATTTCGGGAACTTGTTCGGCGCCATGGAGGACATGAAGTACCTGGCGGGAATGCTTGCCGGGGCGCGTGCCAAGATGGACGGCAATCCGAAGCTCGGCTATATGGCCACCTTCCCGATCCCGGAGGAGCTGCGCTTGGGCAACGCCATTGCGCTAGGAATGCGGCAAACTTGCCCCGAGTGCACGATGGATGTGAGGTGGATCAACACCTGGCACGACCCGATCCTCGAGAAAGAAGCCGCAGCTTCCCTGTTTGACGCCGGCGCTCAGGTCGTGTTCACGGGTGCCGACACTCCGGCCGTGGCAGATGTCGCCCAGGAGAAGGGCAAGTGGGGCATCACCTACGACTGGTCCGGCTCATGCAAGGTCGACGCCTGTCTAACGGCGCCGTACTGGAACTGGGGGCCGGTGTACGCCGAGATCACCCAGGGGGTGATCGACGGGACATATGAGGTCGGGTGGCAATACTTCGATGCTGACTCGGGCGGACTCGGACTCTATGGTTTCATGGAGGGCCAGTCTCTGACCTCGGGCTTGGCCGACTTGCCGCCGGAGGTAATCCAACAGGTCCGTGATACGCTGGCCCAGATGCTGTCGGGCGAATTCGACCGCTTCGATCTGTTCTCCGGCCCGATCATGGACAACAAGGGCAACGTCATCGTCCCTGAGGGCGAACGGTTCTCTCAGAGTGACATCGACCAATTCCCACCGGGTGCTCCCGGGCTGGAGTGCAAGTACTGCGTGTACTGGTGGGCGGAGGGAATCACCGCCGAGCTACCAGAGCTCTAACCCTCAGCCACGAGCGACGGATGTCGGCGCATCGCCCGATGCGCCGACATCCACTTCCGTGAGGTCTGCTAGCATTACAGGTGCGCCATGGTGGTCGAGTCTCACGCCGTCGAGATGAGAGGAGTCACCAAGCGCTTTCCCGGCGTCCTGGCTAACGATGCCGTGGACTTCGACCTGCGCCAAGGAGAGGTCCACGCGCTTCTGGGAGAGAACGGAGCCGGCAAGAGCACTCTGGTGAACATCCTTACCGGCCTCTATCGTCCCGACTCGGGCGCCATCCTGGTGCGCGGCACGCCAGTCTCCTTCCACTCGCCACGCGATGCGATCCGGCACGGTATAGGCATGGTCCACCAGCACTTCATGCTCGTTCCTACCCAGACCGCGACCGAGAACATCTTGCTCGGTCTAAGCGAGCCTCGTTTCTGGATGGCGCTCTCCCGCTACAACCAGGTGATTGCAGATCTCGGCGAGCAATTCGGGTTGACGGTCGATCCGGGCGTCAAGATCTGGCAGCTTTCGGTGGGCGAGCAGCAGCGTGTGGAGATCCTCAAGATGCTCTACCGCGGAGCTCAGGTCTTGATCCTAGATGAACCCACGGCGGTGCTGGCGCCGCAGGAAGTCGAGGAACTTTTCAAGACTGTGCGTTCGATGGCGCAAGGGGGCAAGTCTGTGGTCTTCATATCTCACAAGCTTCACGAGGTGCTATCGATCGCCGACCGGATTACGGTGTTGCGCAAGGGTAAGGTCACCGCCTCCGGCTTGAACACCGCCGGGACCAGCAAGGCAGAACTCGCCCGGTTGATGGTGGGCCGGGAGGTCCTCTTCCACCTGGAGAAGAAGCAGAGGACGCCGGGGGATGTCGTCCTTTCAGTCGAAGGCGTGCAAGCCCTGAACGACAAGGGCCTGCCCGCCCTCCGGGGTGTATCCCTGACCGTCCGGTCCGGAGAGATTGTCGGTCTGGTGGGTGTTGCCGGGAACGGACAAGCAGAGCTGGCCGAAGTCATCACCGGGCTCCGTCGGCTGACGAGTGGCAGCATTCGGCTTCATGGGGAAGTGGTGGTCCAGGAGCGGGAGACACGCCGGGACGACTTCCTCGTCCGCCGAATCATCGACTCGGGTGTGGCCCACATACCTGAAGATCGGACTCACGTTGGCACAGCTCCCAACTTGAGCGTGACCGACAACCTGATCATGAAGGCCTATCGCCAACCTCCCGTCTCACACGGCTGGTCGATCAATGCTTCGGTCGCCCGTTCACGCGCCGAAAGCCTTCGGAGCGAGTATGACATCATGACGCCCTCCGTGGAAACGCCGGTGCGTCATCTCTCAGGCGGGAACCTACAGCGGGTGATCCTGGCGCGGGAGATTTCGGCCCGGCCACGACTTATGGTTGCCATGCAGCCGGCGCGCGGCCTCGACGTCGGCGCCATCGAGGGGGTCCGGAGGTTGCTGCTCGAGCAAAGAGAGGAAGGCGCCGCCATCCTCCTGGTTTCGGAAGAACTGGAGGAGCTCATGGAGCTGAGCGATCGAATGTACGTCCTCTATGCAGGGGAAGTAATGGGCGAGGTCCGCCAAGCCGATGCGGCCACTATCGGCTTGATGATGACCGGTACTCGATTGGCAGATCTCTCGGTATCGGTGGGTACTAAGCCGTGACAGTCGTCGAGGCTCCGGCTGAAAGGCGTTGGCGCTGGCCCATTGAGATCCGCCTTGAGCCGCGGCTCTCCCAACCGGCCTGGCTGGGATTTGGGGTGTCGCTTGGCGCTGTGGCGCTAGCCCTGGTCTTGGGTGGGGTAGTCCTCAAACTCGTGGGCGGCGATCCGGTTCGCGCCTATCTTTACATGATCAGGGCCTCGTTCGGCAACCTGGGTGTGATTTCCGATACGATCACCAAGGCTACCCCCCTTATCCTCGTCGGATTGGCATGCGCTTTGGCCTTCCGCATGCGCTTGTGGAACATCGGTGCCGAGGGGCAGTTTTTTGCCGGCGCTTTCGGTGCCAGTGCGGTGGTCCTTACGCCGCTTCTCGCTCCCGAGACGCCCAGCATCTGGATGATCCCGGCCATGATCCTGGCAGGATTCGTGGCAGGGGCCTTATGGGGGTTTCTCCCGGGGTTCCTCAAGGCCCGCTACAATGTCAACGAGATTATCTCGACGCTCATGATGAACTATATCGCTGTCGCCTGGAACAACTTCTTCATTTTCGCGGTGTGGACCGAAGGGGGTTTCCAGATGTCAAGGGTGTTTCCTAAGACAGCATGGCTGCCGCGGCTCGCCGACTACGCCAAGGAGATCCGCGAGTTCCGGGGTCTGACTGCGCACCTGGGGCTGGTCATCGGCCTCTTGGCAGCGGTCATCGTCTGGTGGGTTCTCTTCCGAAGCAAGTGGGGCTACGAAATCAGGCTGATCGGCGACAACCCCAAGGCGGCGCGCTACGCCGGGGTGAATATCGTCCGGAACACAGTTCTCGTGATGATGCTCTCCGGTGGGTTGGCCGGTCTGGCTGGGATGTCAGAGATATCGGGGGTCGTCCACCGTCTCCAGGGTGCGATTTCGCCCGGATACGGCTTTACGGGGATCATCATTGCCTGGCTGGCCAAGCTCAATCCGCTGGCCGTCATCCCTGTTTCGGTGTTGTTCGGTGCCCTGATCCTGGCTGGCCGAGAGATCCAACCCTCAGGTGTGCCGAAGATGATCCAGGGGATCGTCCTCGTGTGCCTGATCGCGAGCGAGCTCATGATCCGCAACCGGATACGCTTCATCTTCCGTCCGGTGAGGTCTTGAGGATGGACCCGATCATCATCCTCCAGGCAGGCGTCGCCACGGGTACGGTCCTTCTGTTCGCCACAGTCGGGGAGATCCTCGCCGAGCGCTCGGGTGTGCTCAACCTGGGTGTGGAAGGGATGATGCTGATCGGTGCGATGAGTGCCATAAACATCGCCGTCAGGACAGGCAACCCCTGGCTCGGGCTGCTCGTGGCGATGGTTGCCAGCGGGCTCCTAAGTCAGATCCACGCCGTCATCGCGATCCAATTCCGGGCTGATCAGGTGGTGAGCGGCCTGGCGCTCAATTTCGCGGCCGTTGGCCTCAGCCTTGTGTTTGGCGAGGGCCTGAGCAAGGCCGGAGCCGTGGCGCTTCTTCCGACATACACACTTCCCGTCCTTTACCAGATCCCTGTCATCGGACCGATTTTCTTCACCAAGCAAAGCGTGATGGTCTATATCGGCTATCTTCTCATACCCTTGGTGTGGGTCTACATTCATCGGACGCGCCCGGGGATGCACCTCAGGGCGATCGGCGAGTTTCCCGGTGCCGCGGATGCACTCGGTATCAATGTGGCGCGCCTGCGGCACTTGTATGTGTTCCTGGGAGGGATGTTGGCGGGCGTGGCCGGGGCGACGATCAGCCTGGCCGTGGCGCCAGGTTGGTTCAGCGAGCTGACAACTTCGGGTCAAGGTTGGATCGCCATCGGCCTGGTGATCTTCGCCCAGTGGGACCCATTGCGTGCAGCATTCGGTTCATATGCCTTCGGGGCATTGCGAAGGTTGATCCTGGACATCCAGGGTCCGACGGTCTTGCTCGGCCTGCGCAACCCCTTCTACTACAATCCCTACTGGGGGTTCTTCCTTCAGATGATCCCATATGCATTCACCATTGCGGTTCTGGTGCTTGGCTCGCGCGAGGCCGTTCGAAAGCGGCTGGGTGCACCGGCCGCCCTCGGCCTGCCCTATGCGCGGGGGGAACGAGGGTTGTAGCGTGAAGGCGGTCGGCTACCGGTGCTCTGTGTGCAGAGATGAATTCAGCCTGGAGGCGGTGACCTACACCTGTCCAGCGGACGGGGGCAATTTGGACGTCGTCCTGGAGATCCCGGCGATCGCTGCCACGACGAGTCCGGAGAAGATCTCGAGCTCGCGGGACCATTCGATCTGGCGCTATTTGCCACTCCTGCCAGTTGAGGATCCTGGTTTTGACCGGACTCCCTTGCGGGCTGTCGGTTGGACACCGCTCTTCGCACCCGAGCGCCTTTCTCGAACGGTGGGGCTCGGGGATCTCTGGCTGAAGGATGATGGTCGCAATCCCACGGCCTCGTTCAAAGACCGGGCGAGCGCGGTCGTCGTCGCCCGCGCAAGAGAGATCGGCGCCGAGACCGTTGCCACCGCCTCCACCGGCAACGCCGGCGCAGCGTTGGCCGGGATGGCCGCCGCCGCCGGACAGCCGGCAGTGATCCTGGCGCCAAAGACCGCACCGCCGGCCAAGGTTGCTCAGCTCCTGATTTTCGGGGCGCGGGTGATCCTCGTCGATGGTAGCTACGATCAAGCCTTCGATCTCACCTTGGAGGCGTCGCAGGCTTTGGGATGGTATTGTCGCAACACGGGCTACAACCCTTTCACCGTCGAGGGGAAAAAGACGGCCGCGTATGAGATCTGCGAGCAATTGGCCGCCGCCGGTGCCTCTCGAGGCGCGCCGCCGAATCGGTGGCGATCACCGGAGGCGGTGTTCGTTTCGGTCGGAGACGGGAACATCATCACCGGACTCCACAAAGGGTTCAAGGACCTCCTCGACCTGGGATGGATCGACCGATTGCCGCGTCTTTTCGGCGTGCAAGCCGAAGGATCGGCGGCGGTCTACAACGCCTTTGTAGCCGGGGAGACGACCATTCGCCCTGTTCGGGCCGAGACACTGGCAGACAGTATCTCCGTTGATCTGCCGCGCGATGGTTTGCGCGCGCTTCGCGCCGTGAGGGAAACCGGAGGAGCGTACGTTGTCGTGACCGACGCTGAGATCCTGGCGGCGATCAGAACGCTCGCCCGAGAAGCGGCGGTCTTCGCCGAGCCGGCCGGGGCGGCAGCCTATGCCGGGTTGGCCAAAGCGGCCGTCGCGGGGATGGTCGATCCGGCGGATCAGGTGGTCTTGTTGGTCACCGGAAGCGGCCTCAAAGATGTTCGGGCGGGGATGCAGGCGGCGGGCGAAGCGGTCGTCCTAGAGCCGACCCTGAAGGCCTTGCATCGTGAGCTTGAGCGGACTGGGGTGAGATAGCGTGACAGGGAAATCCGAGAAATTCCCCACTTACACGATCGTGGCCCCGGTCTTCAACGAGGCCGAGACGCTGCCCGAGTTCTACCGTCGCCTCAAGCAAGTCATGGTCTCACTGGGGATAGACTGGGAGCTGATCCTGGTCGATGATGGTTCGTCCGACGGATCGACGGAGAAGATCCTGGAACTGGCTCGCCAGGATCGCCGGGTGAATCCTGTCATTTTTGCCCGCAATTTCGGACATCAGGTCGCTGTCACCGCTGGATTGGACTACAGTCGCGGCCAGGCTGTGGTCATCATGGATTCCGATCTGCAAGACCCACCCGAGCTCATCCCTCAACTCGCCGGCAAGTGGCGCGAAGGGTATCAGGTCGTGTATGCCGTGCGCGCCTCGCGCGAGGGTGAGTCCTGGTTCAAGCGCTTCACCGCGGCAGCCTTCTACAGAATTATCAACCGGATCACCGATGTCGAGATCCCGGTAGACACGGGCGATTTCCGCTTGCTGGATCGCGAGGCTGCGGATGCCCTGTGCCAGATGCGCGAGAGGCATCGCTTCCCGCGTGGCATGGCGGCCTGGATCGGCTTCCGGCAGATCGGCGTCCCTTACGATCGTGAGCCACGTTACGCCGGAGAGACAAAGTACCCGTTCGGCCGGATGCTCCGGCTGGCGCTGAACGCCATCACGAGTTTCTCTTATTTCCCCCTCCAGATCGCGACCTACCTGGGATTTCTCTTCGCCGGTTTGAGCGCACTAGCGATCCCTCTGGTCATCGCCCTTCGCTTGAGCGGAAGCCAGGCATTCTTCGGCCAGGCGACGACTCTGATTGCCGTTCTATTCCTGGGAGGCGTACAGCTCATTTCGCTGGGCATCCTGGGCGAGTACATCGGGCGGCTCTACGATGAGGCCAAGGGGCGCCCACTTTATATCATTCGCAAGCACCCCGAACTCACCAAGGCGGATTCTGATCACGGACAGGAGTGATTTAATCTGATGATCGACCTTACCCTGGATGCGGACAGCCTCGAGCGCGGCATCAAGCGGGCGCGCGAGCGCGGGATCGTCATCCCGACCTTCGCACAGATGAGAAACCCCGGGTTGGTCCCTGAGAATGTCAGAGGGAAGCTGAGCACGATCGGGCTGTGGGACGTCGAACCGCTCAATCTGTTTCGCATCACCTGGAAGAACCAGCCGGTCGCTTCGGGGGGAGGCTTCGGTCAGGTGAATTACGTGGAGTTCCCCAGCAGCCTCACCGGAGTACCGGCCCGGATCCTGGCGTTGGTCGGAAAGTGGTTCCCGACCGGGGCGCACAAGGTCGGCGCGGCCTTCGGCTGTCTGGTGCCACGTCTGGTCACCGGAAAATTCGACCCGACTCGACAGAAAGCCGTCTGGCCCTCGACCGGGAACTACTGTCGGGGAGGCGCTTACGACTCGGCCCTTCTCGGGTGCCAGTCGATCGCTATCCTGCCTGAAGGGATGAGCCGGGAGCGATTCGACTGGTTGTCCAAGATCGCCGGAGAAGTCATCGCCACGCCCGGGACCGAGTCGAACGTCAAAGAGATCTTCGACAAGTGCTGGGAGCTCCGTCGCTCGGGCGAAGACTTGATGATCTTCAACCAGTTCGAGGAGTTCGGTAATTACCTCTGGCACTACGACGTGACCGGCCGTGCCATGCAAGAAGTGCTGGAGAAGGAGCTCGGCCCGCGGGATGCGTACCGCGGGGTAGTCTTGACTACCGGATCGGCCGGGACTATCGCCTGCGGCGACTTCCTCAAGCAACTCTTTCCTTCGAGCAAGATCGGGGCCGGTGAGGCCGAACAATGCCCGACCCTTCTCGAAAACGGATTCGGATCCCATCGCATCGAGGGGATCGGCGACAAACATGTGCCCTGGATCCACAACGTGAGAAACACCGATCTGGTGATCGACCTTGACGACAACGTGATCGTCAACGTGGCCAGACTCTTCAACGAGCCGGCCGGCCGCACGTATCTGGTGAAGCAGGGCGTGCCGGAGGCGCTCGTCAACAACCTCGATTTGTTGGGCTTCTCCGGGATCGCCAATCTAAGCATGGCGATCAAGTTCGCCCGGTACTATGAGCTTGGCGAAAACGATGTCGTCCTGACCGTGCTGACCGATTCGATGGAGCTCTACCAAAGTCGGCTGGCCGAGATGCGAGAGGAACGGGGCCCTTATGAGGAGATCAACGCCGCCGCCGACTTCGCTCGCTACCTCCACGGCCTGACAACAGATAACATGCTCGAACTTCGTTACACCGACCGGCGGCGGATCCACAACCTCAAGTACTTCACCTGGGTCGAGCAACAGGGCCGAACCTACGAAGAAATCATGGCACAGTGGCATCAGTCGGACTATTGGACCAGCATACCGGAGCAGGTCGCACAGATCGATGCCTTGATCGAGAGCTTCAACGAGAGCACCGGCGTGTTAGCCAAGCTTTGAGTGGCCCGAGGGCCGTCTGAGGCGGCTTGGTCCTCCCATCGACCTATTCGAGGGAAGGGGGAGCGTGATGGAAGAAATCTACCCAGATGACCTGGTCCTGGTCGCGGTGGTGAGATCCAGGCGTGATCTCGAGATCGCCCGGGTTCTGGGCTGGTACAGGGTCCCGCTGGCGTCGGCCCCCAAGACCATGCACGTCGATTGGTTGGCGCTGTATCAGACGGCGGCATTCGGGGATGAGCGGTGGTCGGTCCGTTATGCATTCCCGGTTCGCGGGTACGAGCTCACCACCCGCCGGGCCTTGATCCGGGACGAGCCGGATCACCTGCGGGCCGACGAGCCATACTACAAGGTGCAACTCGGGCCGATGCGGCCGTTGGCCCGGGCGATCCACTCCGCACGCTGGCGCCGTTTCACCTTCCTATACACGACGGGGGACCGGTTGCTGGCGTCGAGGGAGATCAAAGAGCTCACCGTTCCACACTCGAATGAGCAGGATAAGCTGTGGCGCATACTCCGCGAAAGAGCGGCGACGGACTCCGCCTGAGGTGCAAGACCATCCGCAAGCTACCTGGCTCTCCTTCGAGCCGGATCAAGACGATCGAGCAGGCCCGGCTTAGTGCGGCGAGGCTCCACCTCCCATAGAGCCGATGCGACTATATGCGTTGCTCATGCGCGATGTGGGCCGTCACTCCGATTGTGATCCCTCGGCGCGCCACGGCTGCCGTGCACCACCAAGGGATCCGCCGATTGCGTCGCCTCTCCACCCTACGTAGCGTCCCGGAATCGCCACCGGGCGAAATCGAAAGATGATATGAGAGGGCTCATGGGTCGAACGCGGTATCTGGCTGTGCTTCTCATGGCTGGGATTCTGATCAGCCTGGCCGCGAACGCCTCGGCTCAATCGAAAACTCTGTTCTGGGATCGCTACGACGTCATCCTTAACATCCTTCCTAATGGCGACCTGCAGGTCATCGAGCGCCAGAGGATCACCTTCACCTCAGGAAGCTTCACGTTCGGCTACGCAGTCATCCCCACGGACAAGACGGAAGGCATCGACGGGATCAGTGTCAGTGAGCCGGGGGGTCTTCGATACGTCGAAAGCCCGATCCACGAGACGCACACATATTCCGTTTCGCGGACCTCCAACGAGGTCGAGATCCAATGGTATTTCCCCGAGACGACCAACGCCACGCGCGAATTCGATCTGGCCTACCTGGTCCGCGGCGGCCTGCGTGTGTACGACTCGGGGGACAAGCTCCAGTGGATCGCAATCGACGATGAGCGCGACTTCCCGATCCAGGCCGCCAGCGTCACGGTCAATCTGCCGCAAGGCGCGAGCTTCCTGGACATCGACTCGGCCGGGATCGCCGCCCACTGGCAACAGAACAGCAACGGAACCGGCGTCCAGTATGTCGCCGACGGACCGCTCTCGCCCAGCGACACCTTCGAGATTGGTGTGGAATTCACACATGGCGTGATCCCCGGCCGGCAGCCGGGTTGGCAGGCGTCCTTCGACCGATCTGGTTTCTTCGATCTGAATGTTCGTCCATGGGTAATCCTCGGGTTAGGCTTCATCGCCCTCGGCCTCTTTCTGGGGGGACCATTGCTCGCCTATGTCGCCTGGTTCTCCGCTGGGCGGGATCCCAAAGTCGGTCCGTTGCCGGAATATCTGGCCGAGCCGCCCGAGCCTCTTCCGCCGGGCGTTCTGGGAACGCTGATCGACGAGCGGGCGGAAATGCGAGATGTCGTTGCCACGCTGGTCGACCTGGCGCGGCGGGATTATCTAACGATCGAAGAGGTCAAGCTCGAAGTCATGGGGATCTTCAAGGCGGATGATTTCCAGTTCCGCAAGGGAGAGGCGGACGAATCCCAGCTACGGCCCTTCGAGGCGGGAATCCTGCAAGGGATCTTCCCAGGAACCAAGACCGTCCGCAAACTCAGCGACCTTCGGAACAAGTTCTATACGCATCTGCCAACGATCCAAGAGCAACTCTACAAAGAAATGGTCTCACGGAAGTACTTCAAGCGATCGCCCGAACAAGTCCGCCAGGTCTGGCGGTCGATTGGCATAGCCATTCTCGTGCTGGCCATCATTCTGGGGTCGTTTGCCGGTCCGCTGTTCCCCGAATTTGCCTTCTTCCTCACCGGCCTCTTCATCGGGCTCGGGACCTTCGGACTGGCAATCGCCATTGCCGGCCAGTTCATGCCGGCCAAGACCCGGCAGGGAGCAGAGTCCGCAGCTCGCTGGTCCGCCTTCAAGAAGTACCTCGAGCGAATCGAGAGTCTCACCGATCTGAGCCAGGCGGGAGAGCTCTTCGAACGCTATCTACCGTACGCGATCGCA
>MGOM01000006.1:5378-10932 GCA_001797105.1 Chloroflexi bacterium RBG_19FT_COMBO_62_14 | reverse complement strand
CAATACCTCATGGGTTCATAAGTTCGCCGGACTGGCGAGCACACCTCAGCCGATCTGGTACGTGCCATTTCCCCAGGGTGGCCGAGCGCCGGCCGGGGGAGGCGGTGTGCAGGCGGCGCTCGCGCCTGAAGGCAGGGGTGGATCAGGTGCGGGCGGCCTGCAAGGCATGTCGGACGGAATGGCCGGTGGGCTGCAAAATATGAGCGATGGACTCACGCGCATGCTGAACAGTGCCGGCAGTGTGATGCGCTCCGCGCCTTCGTCGAGCGGGAGCAGTGGAGGCGGCTTCAGCGGGGGTGGGTTCAGCTCTGGAGGGGGAGGCGGCGGAGGAGGGCGCGGGTTCGGATGAGGCGCGCCTTACACCCACACACCTCGATAAGACCCGTGCAGAAGAGGTCATCATGGCGACCCCGGAACGATTGAAGAATTACATCAACGGCACGTGGTGCGATGCTACGGCCGAGAGCTGGGTAGATGTTCAGGACCCGGCGACGGCAGAGATCCTGGCACTGGCACCCCTTTCGCAGGCGGTCGACGTAGCCAACGCGGCACAGGCGGCGGCGGCCGCCTTCACGAACTGGCGGCAGGTGCCGGCGACGCAGCGGATTCAGTACCTGTTCAGATTGAAGGCGGGACTGGAAGCCCATTTCGAGGAGCTTGCCCGCTCCATCACGATGGAGAACGGCAAAGTGCTCGAGGAGGCCCGGGGTGAGTTGCGCAGAGCGATCGAGAACGTCGAGGTCGCGTGCGGAATTCCGGTGATGATGCTGGGTGAGTTCGCCGAAGACATCGCCAGCGGGATCGATGAGTACATGATCCGCCAGCCGGTGGGCGTCGTCGCCTCCATCTGCCCCTTCAACTTCCCGGGGATGATCCCATTCTGGTTTATCCCTTATGCGTTGGCCTGTGGCAACACAGTGATTGTCAAGCCCTCCGAGCGCACACCGCTGACGATGTCCAGGATCTTCCATCTTCTTGAGGAACTCGGATTTCCACCAGGCGTGGTCAACATGGTCATCGGCGGTGCGGATACGGTAAACGCCATCCTGGATCACCCGGAGATCAGGGGCGTCACATTCGTAGGCTCGACCGCCGTCGCCCGGCATGTCTACAGTCGTGCCGCCGCCAACGGGAAGAGGGTTCAGGCGCAGGGCGGGGCCAAGAACCCGGTCATCATTCTGCCGGACGCCGACCCGGACATGTCGACCCGGATTGTCATCGACAGCGTCTTCGGGAACGCCGGCCAGCGCTGCCTGGCGGCGGCGAATGTCGTCCTGGTCGGTGGGGCGGAGCACACCTTCCGGCCGGCACTGGCCGAGGCCGCCGAGCGGCGGGTGGTGGGATCGGGGTTGGATCCAGGCGTCGAGATGGGTCCGGTCATCACACTCCAGAGCAAGTCGCGCATCCAGGGTCTGGTCCAGACCGCTCTGGACGAAGGAGCACGGATCCTCGTCGATGGGCGAGATCCGCTGATCACGGGTCATGAGAGTGGGTTCTTCATCCGCCCAACGATTCTGGACTCGGTCCTGCCGAACAGCACAATCGCCTGCACCGAGGTCTTTGGTCCGGTGATGAGCCTCATCGAGCTTGAGAGCGTCGATAACGCGATCGATCTGGTCAACAGTGGGCTCTATGGCAACATGGCGTGTATCTTCACTAGCAGCGGAGCCGCCGCCCGGAAGTTCCGCTACGGGGCGCAGGCCGGGAACATCGGCATCAACATCGGCGTGGCGGCGCCGATGGCGTTCTTCCCATTCAGCGGTTGGAAAGAGAGTTTCTTCGGCACTCTGCATGGGCAGGGCAAGCACGCGGTTGAGTTCTTTACCCAAACCAAGGTCGTCGTCGAACGTTGGCCGAAGGAGTGGTCCCGTCAGTTCTAACGGCCCGCTCTCCAAGTGCTGGCTCAGCCTGCCCGGCAGTGCAGAGCCGCGTCAGGAGGCACACGGGATGCAAACGTGCTTGAGTCTCCCACTCGCCGATAAGCTCCACGAGGCGCAGCAGTGACCGGTGGAAGAGCGGTGGCGATCCTGCTTATCCTCGGCGGCGTGGTCCTGGGATCGATCGGCCTGGTGTGGCTTGGGTCATCCGTGGCTGGCGGCTCGTTGAAAATCGGGGGCGCGCTCATCGGCGCGGCGTTCCTGGCCGCGCTCTTGCTTCCCATGGGGGGAATTGGGGTTTTCCTTTTCGTCCGAAGCGTACGTGAAATCGCCGACCAGGCCAGTCGGAGCGAACTGCGCCGGATCCTCGATATCGTGCAAAGTCGAGGTCAGATTCCGGTCAGCGACCTGGCAATCGAGCTTCAAACCACGCGCGATGAAGTCCAACGCCACGTTCATGAGCTCGTCGGCCTGGGCCTGTTCAGTGGCTATATCAACTGGGAAGAAGGGGTTCTGTTCTCGAGCGAAGCCGCCGGTCTACGTAAGCTGGATAAATGTCGTCACTGCGGGGGCGAACTACGACTCGTCGGGAAGGGCGTGGTCACCTGTCGGTACTGTGGGACCGAGTATTTCCTGGTTTAGACCGGCTGCAGGCCTTCCGCCTTCACCCGCCGTGTGTCAGACGCGCGGGTTGCAGCCCTTTCGCCGCGTGACTTGATCCGAATGACGAGCGCGCCTCAACGGCGGGGCTTCTTGCGCCGGCGGCTGCGAGGCGTGGGTGGGCGCGGCTTGTCGAGGATCGTCCCCCGGCAGTTCTCCGCCCCGCAATGACAGGCGTAGAGTTCGGCCCAGCCTTTCTCGTACGGTCCTTCGCGCTCGTAGTGGTAGTCGTAAGTCAACTCGATCCCGGGCTGGATGTTCTTGATCGCCTCAATGTACACCCGACCATCCTCAAGGACGGCCTCACAATTCGGATCACATGAGTGGTTGATGAAGCGGGCCTCGTTCCCATCGACTGCGGCGTCGATCAAGATGTGGTCGTCGACGGTGAAAAGGAATGTATGATGGCGCTCCATGTGGTCGTCGTCATAGCGTCGATCAGCCTCCTCCGACGATACGCGTTCCCCCTTGTATTCGATGATGCGCGTCCCGGGATGGATCCTGCGGGAAGCGAATACGCCCTTCCCCTGGATCGAAGAACGTCGAACCACGAAGGTGGGTTGTCTGCGACCCATGAGTACCACCGAGTGAGCTGAATTCCCCTTTGGCGCGACTCGATCGTCCAGCCTCGGATTGATGGCGCCGAGATCGCTCGGCCCGAGCGAGCGGCCGGAAAGCGACTCCCGCATTCTACAATGCCATAGGCCAAGAGGTCCAGCCGAATCGCGCGTGCGTTGTGCAGTGCCGCGCGCCCAAGAAGCCATCTTGAGCTCCGCAGGTGCGGGTAGAGCCACGCTCCGATGCGCGATACTCCGGGAGCTGGCTCATGTGAAACCAGCCTATAATGGGCGGGCGCTCCTGAGACGGGGGCCGCAGTCGATCTTTCATCGTAGGAGACCGTCTTGATGTCTCGCACCCTGATACGCGGGGGCAGCCTGGTTTCTAGTACCGAAACACGGCAGGCCGATCTGCTCATCGACGGCGAGACCATCGCCGAGGTAAGGAAGGCCCTGCCGGCGCCGGATGCCGAGGTTGTGGATGCGAGTGGCAAGCTCGTCCTCCCGGGCGGGATCGATCCCCACACCCACTTCGACCTTCCCATGTTCGACACCGTCTCCTCCGACGATCATTACACGGGGCACAAGGCGGCCGCGTTCGGCGGCACGACGACCGTCATGGACTTCGTGCCCCAGCCTGATGGCGAAGGGCTGCGGAGCGGAGTCGATGCCTGGCATGCCAAGGCGGATCATCAGGCGGCGGTCGACTTCGGCTTCCATATGAACATCACCCGTCTCGACGAGACGGTGTTGGCCGAGGTCCCTCGACTTGTCGAAGAAGGAATCACAACCCTCAAGGTCTTTACCGCCTACAACGGTCGGCTTCGCCTGCACGATGGCGAGATCTTCCAGGTCATGCGGGAGGGAGCCGAGCATGGGATGCTGACCATGCTCCACGCCGAGAATGGGGATGTGATTGAAATCCTGGTCTCCGAGGCCCTGGCTGCCGGACATCGTTCACCCGAGTGGCATGCTCTCACCCGGCCGGCCTGGGGAGGCGTCGAGGCAGTTCTGCGCGGGATCTCCCTGGCGGCTCAGGCTGGCGCCGTTCTATACGTCGTCCACCTCAATAATGCTGGAGAGTTAGAGCAGCTCCGCTACGGACGAAATCAAGGTGTGCGTGTCATGGGTGAAGCGTGTCTACCCTACCTCTTCTTCAATTTGGAACATCTGGGCCGGCCGGACGGCGCCAAGTGGATTTGCTCTCCGCCGATGCGAACCGAGGCTGACAACGCCGCACTGTGGGGCGGCCTGAGCGACGGAAGCCTTCAGACGGTCGGGACGGACCACTGCCCCTTCTTCTACGACGGGACACAACCGATCGAGTACGAAGGGCGGCAGGTCGCAATCCCGGGCAAGGAGCTGGGGAAGGATGACTTCACCAAGATCCCCAATGGTGTCCCGGGTGTCGGTGACCGATTGCCCGTTCTCTGGTCGTATGGGGTCCAGGCCGGCAGGCTGACGCCGAATCAGTTCGTCGCCCTGACATCGACCAACCCCGCCAAGATCTTCGGCCTCTACCCTCAGAAGGGGACGCTCGAGCCAGGTTCAGATGCGGACCTTGTGATCTGGGACCCCGACCGACGCCTCACCTATGGGGTGGCGCATGCCCGCCACAGGACGGACTACAACCTGTATGAAGGTTGGGAACTTGTCGGATACCCGGAGAAGGTTTACCTCCGCGGCAATCTGATCGTCGATGGCGAGCAATGGCTGGGCCGGCCGGGGATGGGCAGATTCTTCAAACGAAGGGCCGGAGCCGAGGTTGTCTAAGAAGAGGCCTCCGGAGCCTTCAAGGCTCCGGGAGCCTATCAGAGAGGTCCTGATGAGCAACAACCCCGGAATCCGCGACGACCAACTCCTCGATCTGAATCTGGAGCACAACTTCTGGAGCTGGTCGGCCCAGGGAGCGGTTGACCCGATCCCGGTCGTCCGGGCCGAGGGCGTCTATTTCTGGGACGCGAACGGCAAGCGCTACTTGGATTTCAACTCCATGCTGATGTGCTCTAACATCGGTCACGGCGACACGCGCGTGACCGATGCCATCGCCGAGCAGGCGCGCCAGCTCGCTTTTGCCGCCCCCAGCATGGCGACCAAGCCCCGGGCCGAGCTCGGGCGCCTCCTGGCAGAGATCATGCCGGCGGGGCTGGACCGTTTCTTCTATACGCTGGGCGGCGCCGACGCGAATGAGAATGCGATCAAGCTGGCGCGCGCCTACACCGGACGTCACAAAATCCTGGCGCGCTACCGGTCATACCATGGGGCGAGTTATGGTGCGATAGCCGCCACCGGTGATCCGCGCCGCTGGGCATGGGAACCGGCGGTCATGCCCGGGGTGGTTCACTTCCTCGATCCCTACCGATATCGCTCGACCTTCCACGCACGCGGCGAGGAACCTTCCGAGTCGAAATTCACCCAGGACTACCTGGATCACCTCGAGGAGATCATCACGTATGAGGG
>MGOM01000006.1:4943-5268 GCA_001797105.1 Chloroflexi bacterium RBG_19FT_COMBO_62_14 | reverse complement strand
AGATCCTGCTGATTTGCGACGAGGTCATGAGCGGGTTCGGCAGGACCGGTGAGTGGTTCGCCGTGAATCATTGGGGCGTCGTGCCCGATCTGATGACGATGGCTAAAGGGCTGACATCGGCGTACGCCCCGCTGGGCGCGGTTGCGATGAAGGCCGAAATCGCCGACTTCTTCAAGGATCGCGTGTTCCAGGGCGGGCTTACCTACAGCGGGCATCCGATCTCCCTTGCAGCCGCCATAGCCAACATCGGCGTGATGCGCGAGGACCGCCTTGTCGAACGTGCCGCGGCGATGGGCAAGAAGCTGGCGGGACACCTGCGGCACAT
>MGOM01000006.1:0-4915 GCA_001797105.1 Chloroflexi bacterium RBG_19FT_COMBO_62_14 | reverse complement strand
CCTCTTCGCCGCCCTCGAGCTCGTGAAAGACCGAGAAACGCGTGAGCCGATGGCTCCATTCAACGGGACCGGTCCCGAGATGCAGGCACTCCGCAAGGAGCTCCTCGGCCTGGGCGTGTACACGTTCGTTCACTGGAACCACCTGCTGGTCGTCCCACCGCTCATCATCACGGAGGAGCAATTGGCGGAGGGGTTCACTGCCATTGACAAGGCGTTGGAGATACCTGATCGGGCGGCGCGCGGCTGAGCCGTGAGGCACCGCGCCGTTGGAGTGACGTCGGACGGCGGACGATTGACGATAGACGACGGGAAGAACACGACTGGAGACGGGAGACCGGGGACCGACAAGCGCTAGTGAGACGATTGTGGCGAACGAAGGCATGATTCGGTCTCCCGTCTCCCGTCCCCGGTCTGCGCCTCCACCGTCGTTCGTCCGCCATCCGCGCCGCTTGTCCCCCCCTCACCCCCATAGTAGAATGAAGCGACCTCGGACCGGCGGTCGTCCCAGGGCGTGCCTGGGGCGGCGTCGAGCACCCCCGCTCGTTGTAAAGTGCCGGCCGGTCCAACGATCCTCGATCGGTTCAAAAACATGACCTCTTGGGAGCACTATGTCCGACCAGGCAGCCTGGACGAAGCCCTGACGATCCTCGCCGAAGGGGATGGATCGGCGCGGGTCATTGCCGGTGGTACAGACCTGCTCCTCGACATCCAGCAAGGTAGGCACCCGCCCGTGACTACCCTGGTCGACATCACCGGAATACCGGAGATGCTGGCGATCGCGGCGGCCGGCGATGAGATCTATTTGGGCTCGGCTGTCACCCACACGACTATCGTCCACGACCCGCTCCTGAACGAAAACACCCTCTGCCTAATTGAAGCCTGCGGGCTGATCGGAGGACCTCAAGTCCGCAACGTGGCGACGATCGGTGGAAATGTCGCCCACGCACTGCCGGCCGGCGACGGGACGATCGCCCTTCTGGCGCTCCAGGCGCAAGCACAAATCGCTTCGGCGCACGGCCGCCGCTGGATGGACCTGGAGGAACTGTTTGTCGGGCCGGGACAAGCCTCTTTCGACCGGTCTCGCGAGATCCTGGTCGGTTTCAGGTTTAAGAAGCGGGGGCCGGACGAACAGACTGGCTTCCGTCGCATCATGCGCCCCCAGGGTGTAGCGATCGCCATTCTCAACATGGCCATCTGGTTTCGAGGATCGAATGAAACCGGTATCGAGGATATCCGTATGGCCATCGGACCGGCCGGGCCGCGACCACTGCGCGCTCGGCGAACGGAAGCAATCCTGCGCGGTCGGAAGTTGTCTGACGACGTCATCGCCCAGGCGACCGAGGCTTTGCTCGGTGAAGCGCGCCTTCGGACGAGCCCGCACCGGGCGACGGTCGAGTACCGCCGGCATCTGACGGGTGTCCTCTTGCGCAGGACTCTCGCCGCCGCCACGGGTCAGGACACACCGACACCTGTCGCCGTCGGAGGATGATTGAACGCCACGGAGACTTTGGGGATGAGCGGCGCTGGTATGGTTGTGGAGGTTGGTGAATGACGAAGATGGGTCTATGGGTCAATGAGCACTGGGTCGAAGTAGAACCCGGCCCGGGCGAAATGTTGTCCGATGTCTTGCGCTACCGGCTGGGTCTCACCGGGACGAAGATCGCCTGCGATGAAGCCGAATGCGGGACGTGCACAGTCCTGATGGATGGGGAGCCGATACTCTCGTGTTCGATCCCGGCGATGAAGGCTTCCGGGAGGCGGGTTGTCACCATCGAAGGTCTGGCGAAGAACGGGAACCTTCACCCGCTCCAGCAAGCCTTCGTCAACTTCGGCGCCGTCCAATGCGGCTTCTGCATTCCGGGTCAGATCATGACCGCCGCCGCCCTGATTGAGGGTAACCCCGATCCAGCCGAGTCCGAGATCCGGGACGCCTTGAAGGACACTTTGTGTCGTTGTGCCGGGTATCCCTCGATCGTTCGGGCGGTCCAGGCCGCGGCGCGCAGCCTGCGCACAGGTGAGCCGGTAGCGCAGTCGGAACTGCCCGAGGCTTCGACTCTGGTCACGGTGGGGCGGATCGTGCCCAGACCGGATGCGGTTGAGAAAGTCAACGGGAGCGCCAGGTTCGCCGATGATCTGACGTTCCCCGGAATGCTCTACGGGAGGACACTCCGCGCCGGAGTCCCACACGCGATTCTCACCGCCCTGGATGTGGCCAGGGCAAAGGCGCTCCCGGGAGTGCGCGCCGTATTAACGGCCGAGGACATCCCCGGCGAGCACCGCCATGGGCTCGTGATCCGAGATTGGCCCGTGTTGGTGGGGATTGGCGATAAGGTGCGCTACGTCGGAGATGCGGTGGCTCTGGTCGCCGCCGACGAGCGGCGGATCGCCGAGGCGGCCCTGGCGTTGATCGAGACGTCTTACGAGCCGATGGAGACCGTAACCGATCCCGTGCGCGCCCGTGAGGACGGAGCCCCCCTGGTTCACGAAACCGGCAACCTGCTGAAGCACATCCAGGTGCGGAAAGGCGATGTCGGGCGCGGCTTCGAGCAGGCGGAAGTCATCCTCGAGGACGAGTATTTCACGCCGACAACCGAGCACGCATACATGGAGCCCGAGTGCAGCATTGCCCGGCCGGTATCCGGCGGGCGGCTCGAAATCTATGTCGGATCGCAAATCCCATACTCCGATCGAAGCCAGGTCGCAGCTTGCCTGAAGATGCCGGTAGAGAAGGTCAGGATCATCGGCACCTTGATCGGCGGCGGGTTCGGCGGGAAAGAGGATATCGCCGGCCAGATCCACGCCGCCCTCTTGGCCAAGGCCACGGATCGGCCGGTGAAGATCCTGTACGATCGTCACGAAAGCCTGCTCTTCCATCCCAAGCGCCACGCCACTCGAATCCGCGTGCGTCTGGGGGCCATGCGCGATGGCCGTCTGGTCGCTTCCGCGACCGAGTTGTACGGTGACACCGGGGCATATGCTTCGCTGGGCGAGAAGGTGATGACCCGCGCCACGACGCACTCGAGCGGCCCGTATGTCGTCCCGAATGTCAAGGCAGACTGCTATGCCATGTACACCAATAACCCGCCCTCCGGCGCGTTCCGCGGGTTCGGTGTGACTCAATCGGCCTTCGCCGTCGAATCGACGATGGACCAACTCGCCGAACGTCTGGGGATCAACCCGATCGAGCTGCGATCCAAGAACGCGCTCCGCCCAGGGACGGTGACGAACACCGGCCAGATACTGAAGGAGAGCGTCGGACTGATGGAATGTATCGAGCGGGTGGAAGCCGAGGTTCGGCGAAGGGCAGGGGCAGATCCATTCGCCTCTCGCCGGGTGGAGGGCGCGCCCCATCTTCGGCGGGCATGGGGTTTCGCCGTCTGCTACAAGAACACCGGTCTCGGCGGCGGAGCTCCGGACAAAGCCGCGGCCGAGGTCGAGCTCAGGCAGGACGGAACCGCCGAGGTTCGGACCTCTTCGGCCGAGATCGGGCAAGGCATGGTGACGGTTCTGCAGATGATCGCCGCCGAAGAGTTGGCGATGCCTCTCGAGGCGGTGCAGGTGTTGTTGTCCGACACCGACCTCACTCCCGACGGAGGGCCGACAACGGCCTCCCGCCAAACGTACGTTACCGGCAACGCCGTCCGGCATGCGTCGAATGTCGTGCGACAGGCCATGGCGGCCACCCTGGCCGAGAAGTATGACGTCCCGCCGGATTCGATCCGCTTCGTAGAAGGTCTGGCCCAGGTCAACGGCGATCGCCTGCCGTTCGGCGAAGTGGTCTCGTTAATGAAGGCCGAGGGGCGGGAGCCGCGTGCGACCTACGAATATTGGGCTCCGACCACGCAGGCGCTCGGGACCGGGGGAGACATGCACTTCGCCTACTCATTCGCCGCCCAGGCGGCCGAAATCGAAGTCGATTTGGATACCGGTGAAGTGAGTGTGAGGTGTGTCATCGCCGCCAATGATGTCGGTCGGGTCATCAATCCGCTCGGGCTTCAGGGCCAGATCGAGGGCGGGGTGATGATGGGGCTGGGGAATGCGTTGACGGAGGAATTCATCGTCGAGGACGGGCGCGTGTTCAGCGACAGACTGGCGCGCTACCGCATGCCTTCGATCGTCCATACACCCGAGATCGTGTCTCTGGTGGTCGAGCATCCGACGAGCGAAGGGCCGTACGGGGCCAAGGGTGTGGGGGAGATCTCCAGCATCCCAACGACGCCGGCGATCACCAACGCGCTCTACAACGCATGCGGCGTGCGCGCCCGGCGCTTGCCCGTCGACCAGGACTGGCTTGCGCGGGAGCTGGCGCAGATGCAGGCTAAGGCGTGAGGGCAGAGCATACGCTAAGGGAGCGAATTCGATGCCCTCCCTTCATGTAGTCGTCGTTTTCACTCCATTGACTGGATTGCGAGTGATTCGCCTGGAGGACCACAATGCTGATTCACAACGCCACCCTGGTCTCATGGGATCAAACTGAGCGCTTCCCTGAGGATCAAGCTCTGCTCTTACGTGATGGCCGGATCGTCGAGAGCGGCGGCAGTACCGACCTGCTCGCCCGTTACCTGGATGAAGAACGCCTCGATGCACATGGCCAGTTGGTCATGCCCGGCAATATCTGCGCCCACACGCACTTCTACAGCGCCTTCGCTCGCGGACTGGCCATCCCTGGCCGGGCACCGCGCGATTTTCCGGAGATCCTGCGAAAGCTATGGTGGCCGCTGGATAAGTCGCTTGGCGAGGAAGATGTCCGCATTTCGGCCCTGATCTATATGGTTGACGCCGTCCGGCACGGGACGACGACGGTCATCGACCACCATGCCTCGCCCAACTTCATCGACGGCTCGCTGGATGTGATCGCCTCGGCCGTTGAACAGGCGGGGGTGCGCGCCGTCCTGTGTTATGAGGTAACAGACCG
>MGOM01000005.1:4029-5807 GCA_001797105.1 Chloroflexi bacterium RBG_19FT_COMBO_62_14 | reverse complement strand
TCCAAAGATTCGGGCAGCCGCGTCGACGACGGTCTGTAGAAGTTCCAAGTTGGATGCCGGCAGGAGCGCACGCCCGGTGGCTTCAATCGCCACCAGCAATTGTCGCAATTCTCGGGCCAGCCGGCCGTCCGCGGAGGGATCGTTATTCATGGTCGCATGCACTCGATGATGGTGGAAGGCCTTCGGCTGGTGAGGCTGGAATTGAGCGCCGGCCCTTTAACGCACGTATACCCGGCCGGTGGGGCTCCGGGTACCGTGCGTGTGAACGTCTCGAAGTTCTTAGCGAGAGGCCTGATCCGAGACAGAGTAGTTGCCCTGTGGGTCGAGCGTGATCCGGGCAGAGATCCTCTTGGCGGCCCTATCCGCAGCGCTGTCCAACTTGTGAAGCGCCACCTCCGATGCCGCCTGGTCGATCCGGGGATCAGCCTTCCCGGAAGCCCTCTTGGCTGCCCTGCCGGAAGGTCGCTTGGCCACGCTGCCGGTCCCATCCATCCGATGCAAAGCCACCTCGGAAGCTGCGTTATCCATCCTCGGATCCGCCTTGCTGGAAATCCTCCGCTGGGCACTTTGCGAAACCCGCTGCGAGGTTCGTTGGGAAATCCTCTCGGAAGCGTTCAAGCGGTGGAGTGCGACCTCGGAGGCCGACTCAGCCAAACGAGGGTCGGCCTTGGCAGCCAGCCTGGGATCGGCTTTTTGGCTCAGCCTCGGCTGGGCACCACCCAGTAGCCGTGACTGCACCCGCTGCTGCATCGAATGCAGATTGACTTCCTCTTCTCCGAAGATCAGCATGTCCAGGACCTGGGCTTCGTCCTTGCGAAGAGTCGCCCGCAAGGCGGACAGCTTCTTGATAACTCGCTTCACGGCCTTCAACTCTTTCTCATTCATCTCTGTTGCCTCCTTTGGTCGATTCCAGATCTTTGGGTTGAGGGTACTTGGAAAGTGCCCGATTCGATTCTGCAACTGCCATCCATGCCTGCGCTGATTTCCGTTTCTGCCCGACTCCCGTCTTCAATCTGTCATGATCATACCAGCCGGAGCTGTGGGTGTCTGTCAACTCGACGACACAAGCTCGGGCGAGGCCTGCGGTTCATCTAAACCGGAAGCTCCTCTGCCTGCCGGCGAAGGGCGGCTCGATCGACAAGCATGATCTTCCCGCGCCCGGTGATGATCCAGCCCCGGCGCCGCCAACGCCCCAGGATCCCGGCCACCGTCTGGCGGGTGGCGCCCACATGCTGGGCAAGCTCCTCCTGGGAGATCGTGACAAGCTCCTGGTGCTCGCGCTCCTGCGCGGAGAGGCTCAAGAGAACCCGAGCCAGGCGCGCCGGCGCGTCCATGAATGCCAGAGCGCCCTCGCGCTCGCTGCTCACCCGGAGCCGCTTGGAGGTGGTCTCGAGCATCCGGCGCATCAATTTGGGTTCGCTCTCGAGCTCGGACAGGAACTCTCTACGCGGGATGGAAACGACTTCACTCGGTTCTCGGGCGACGGCGCCGGCGGAGCGGGACTCGCCCGTGAGCAATGCCAGCTCGCCGAACACGTCGCCTGTCCGCATCGAGTTGATCACCAGTTCGCGGCCGTCAGGCGTGCCAAGAACCAGATCGATGCAGCCGGAGCGCACGATATAGGCGTGGTCAGCTGCACTCATCTGGTCGAAAAGGACCTTCCCCTTGGGCACCTGTCTCACCCGGCTGGCTCGGGCGAGCGCCGTCAGGGCTCGCTCCCCCACATCGGCGAACAGCGGAAGGGCTTGGAAGAAGACGACCAGCTCAGTCGTCGAGTG
>MGOM01000005.1:3450-4023 GCA_001797105.1 Chloroflexi bacterium RBG_19FT_COMBO_62_14 | reverse complement strand
CTCGGTCATTGCTTCAACTCACCCGTACCGCCAGCACGGTGATGTCGTCGCCTTGTGGCGCCCCCACCCGAAACCGTCCGAGGGTTGTCATAACGTGGTCGCAGACACGCTCGGCGGAGACGGTCGCACAGTCCTTCAGGGCCGCCCGCAGTCCGCCAAGCCCGAACATGGCCCCCTTGGAGTCAGTCGTCTCTGTCACACCGTCGGTGTACATCATGAGCAGTCCCCCTTGTGGAAGGGTCAGAGCCCCTTCGTCGAAGGCGGGCTGCAGGACCAATCCCAACGGCTGACCGGGTTGCTTATCAAGCGGAAGAACCCCGCCGTCGGCCTCGAGGGCCAGGGGGAGATCATGCCCGGCCCGGATATACTCGAAGCGACGGGTGATGACATTGAGAGTGCCGTAGAGAAGTGTGACGAACATCCCCAACTCATTGCCTTCCAGAAGCTGCCGATTGATTCGATCCAGGGCCTGCCGGGGTGACGCGGCGCGCCGCGCTTCAGCCCGCAGCAAGGTCACCGTCAGGGCCATGAGTAGTGCCGCCGGGACCCCATGATCCGAAACGTCCCCAACGG
>MGOM01000005.1:1600-3363 GCA_001797105.1 Chloroflexi bacterium RBG_19FT_COMBO_62_14 | reverse complement strand
CAAAGCCGGCCCGGTGGGGGACTTTTCTCGGCAACAGGCTACTCTGGATCTGTCGGGCGACCTCGAGTTCCCGTTCGAGCTTTTCTTTCTCAATGATTTGGGCCTGGGCGGCCTTGAGCTCTTCGTAAGCCAGAGTGAGCTGACGGTTCTTGACCCGGAGGTCTTGTATGGTCTGGTTCTCCGATTCCTCGAGGCGGACGCTTAGCGTCCGCAGGAGCTCATAGGCGAATGACGGCTGACGCTCGATCAGAGCCTCAAGATCGGCGCGGCTCATCGCGATCAGGCTCAGGGGCGTCCGGGCCCGGACGCTTGCTGTATGCCGGCCATCACGGTTGAACAGGCTCATCTCGCCCAGGAAAGAGACCGGTTGGCGCAGGGCCAAGAGCCGCTCATCCGTCGTCCCGAGGGCTTTGATCACCTCGACTTCGCCATCCAGCAGGACGTAGAAGTCCCCACGATTCTCCCCCTCTTCGAAAAGGAGAGCGCGCTCGGCGAGTTGCTGAGTGTGGAGGGTGTCGGCTAAGAGTCGGATTTCGCTAGCAGGGAGCGAGGCGAAAAGGGGGACGCTGGCGATGACCTGTTCCTTCATGCTGATTTCGAACCTGAGGCAGCGTATCCGTTAGGCCGTATCACTCGCTTGACGGCGACGATCTCGCCCTGACATGCGGTGGGATGCTCTCGGTCCGAGTACCCACCTGGGATCGGCGGATCCAGGCGCATCGGCCAGGCCACCGGGAAAAGGCGCTCAAGCCTGCGGGCTCAGGTGGGCGATCGGAATCGCGAACACCCGAACCGGGTCCTTCTTCCCCTTGATCTGTACCGGACCGAGGTCTTCGACCTTGATCGCCTCACTCATCTGACCGTGTGTGTTTTCATCGACCAGGATCGGCTGCCCGGCGACCTTGGTGTGGGCCTCGAGGCGGGCCGCCAGATTGACAGTGTCACCGACGCAGGTGTACGTCGCCCGGTTCTGCGTTCCGGTATATCCGGCGATGACCCGACCGGAGGCGATACCCACGCCGATCTGGATCTGAACCTTGTTCTGGGCGGCCTGGTCCAGATTGAACAGGTCGACCAGTTCGACCATCTCGCGCGCGGCCCGAACGGCACATTCGGCGTGATCCGGATTGGGGGCCGGGGCGCCGAAGATGGCCATCAGGCCGTCGCCGACCATCTGGTTGACTACGCCTCCCTGGCCGCTGATGGCGTCGAACATCAAGGTGTAGTAGGTGTTGAGCAACTCGATCGTGTCTTCGGGGGACTGAGACTCGGCGATCGTGGTGAACGATCGGATGTCGGAGAACATCGCCGTGGCCTCGACGAATTTCCCGCCGAGCGAGAAGCCCGTCGCAAGCAGCTCATCAGCCACTTCCGAAGTGGCAAACTTGCGAATGAGCTCGCGCTGCTGATCCCTGAGCCATTTCTTCTCGAGACAGGCCCCGATGCGCGCCTTGAGCAGGACGGGGTTGAGCGGCTTCGACAGGTAGTCCTCGGCGCCCATCTCGATGCACTTGACCACGCTGTCGAGTTCGTCCATGGCCGATACGACGATGACCGGGATGTCCCGCAGGTCCGGGTCGGTGGTCAACTGTTCCAACACCTGGTAACCATCGAGCTCCGGCATCAAGATGTCCAGCAGAACCAGATCGAAGACCTGCCGGCGCATGACTTCGAGCGCTTCGCGGCCATTCTCGGCGAAGGTCACCGTGTGACCCTGCTCCTGCAGTCCGCGCGCCAGAAGCAAACGGTTGACCTTATTGTCG
>MGOM01000005.1:0-1545 GCA_001797105.1 Chloroflexi bacterium RBG_19FT_COMBO_62_14 | reverse complement strand
CTTGATCGAACTCGGCCCGCAGACTCTCGACTTTTCCCGCGGCGCCGTTGAGATCGCCCGCCTTGCCCATCCTTTCGAGCTCCTTGGCCGATCCTGAGAAGGCCATCGCCCCCAGGCTGGCCCCGTTCGACTTGAGCGAGTGCGCCGCCCGGCGGAAGCCCTCGGCATCCTGACCCTCCAGCGTGGAGCTTAAGGCAGCCAGCAAAGTCGGAGCGTCTTCCAGAAACGTATCGATCAACTCGCCGACGAATTCCTTGTCCGTCGTCGAAGCCAGGCCCTCGAGTGTGGCGCGATCGATCACCGGTTCAGGCATGTCCTTCCTCGCTCCTTCCTGCAGGGATCCGGTCCAAGGCTCCGACGAGCTCATCGACTCGGATAGGCTTGGTGATGTAATCGTCCATCCCGGCGGCGAGGCACAGCTCGCGGTCGCCTTGCATGGCGTTGGCCGTCATGGCGACGATTTGTGGGCGATCGTCGCGCGACCAGCGTTGGTTGATCTGGCGCGAGGCCTCCAGCCCGTCCATTTCAGGCATCTGAACATCCATCAGGACGACGTCGTACTTCTGACGCTCGAGCGACTCGATCGCCTCCAGCCCATTGGCGGCCACGTCGGCCCGATAGCCCATCTGGGCCAGCAGCCGCAGCGCCAGCTTCTGGTTTACCGCGTTGTCCTCGGCCAGCAGGATCCGCAACGGATGCCGGTGCGCCATCTCCGGATCGAGCCGCTGCGGCGCGCTCGGTTGGCGCTGCGCGGCAACGGGTTGCTCGGCGAAGATCGCCACCAGCGCGTCGAAGAGCTGTGAAGGCTTGATCGGCTTGGTCAGAAAAGCGGCGAAGCCAAGCTCCTCGGCCCCTGTTTCACGCCGACCGAGGGAGGTGAACAGGATCAACGGTAGGGCTGCCGCGTCCCGGTGCTGGCGGATCTCGCTGGCCAGAGTCAGGCCGTCCATGTCGGGCATGTGCATGTCGAGGATCGCCACGTCGAACGGGTCTCCCTTGCGGAGCCACTCCAGAGCCGTCAACGGCGAGTCGGTGTCGTATGGCTGCATACCCCAACCCTTGACCTGCAACATGAGGATGCGACGGTTGGTCTCGTTATCGTCGACGATCAACACGCGCCGATCGTGCAATTGAGGATCGGAGAACTTGATCCGACGACTGGAAGGAGCGATGGTCGTTGTCGCCTCGGCCTGGATCGTGAAATGGAACGTCGTCCCGACTCCGCTCTCGCTCTGCGCCCACATCGTTCCACCCATCAGTTCGCTGAGCCTCCGGCTGATCGCCAACCCCAATCCGGTACCGCCGTACTTGCGAGCCGTTGAGGCGTCCACCTGACTGAAAGACTGGAAGAGTCGATCCATGCGCTCGAGCGGGATCCCGATTCCGGTATCGCGAACGGTGAAGTGAAGCGTGTGCATTCCCCGGTCGAGCCCTCCTCCGTTGTCACTGCCCACCGGGATCGGTTCAGCCTCGGGTCGGATGGTCAGGACGACCTCGCCCTGCTCGGTGAACTTGACGGCGTTGGTCAGCAGGTTCAGAAGGATC
>MGOM01000004.1:5326-5644 GCA_001797105.1 Chloroflexi bacterium RBG_19FT_COMBO_62_14 | reverse complement strand
GACGCAGTCGATGGAGCGGAACGCCTTCATCCTTGGCTTTTCGCTCGCCAGGATTCTGGTAGGGCTCAGCTTCCTCGTCCTTGTGATAGTGTTCGCCGGAGGGACGCTCCGGGCGTACCTCAAGCCCGGGTGGACGCAGCGGATCGTCGAGCGCCTGGATGTGGCTCTCACATTGAACGAGGGGCGGTTGCCGACTTGTTTTCTGGCCCTGTTGTACACGTTCATCGTGGGAGCTTACGTCCTTCTTGTCTTTCGCGGAGGATATGTGTCGGCGCCGGCCGTTCTGCTGCGGGTGGCAGTCGACAGGTTCTTTGGCGG
>MGOM01000004.1:2654-5237 GCA_001797105.1 Chloroflexi bacterium RBG_19FT_COMBO_62_14 | reverse complement strand
CGGGACGGGGGTACCTGCGGCCGGCATTGTTTCTTGTCCTGACCGCTTCCACTCTTCAATGGATCACGCTGGCTCTGCGAGTCGATTGGTTGTACGAGATACAAGGCTGGTTCTGGCTCTATGCCGTCAAACGACTTCGACCGAGTCACGGTTACCTTGTCCTCGCAGTGTTGGTTGCGCTTGCGGTCGCCGGTGCCATCTTGCGCCGCCCAACACTGCATGCGAGGAATCTCATGCTCTGCATCGGGTTGGCCTTCATTCTCCAGGCAGGGTTCGGGTTCGCCCAGGGGCAGGGTTTCGAATCAATGCGCCTGAAGTACGTCAATACCCCGCTTAGTGATGAGATGCGCTTGGCCTGTGAATTCGAGGGTGGGGTTCTGGGTTCGGTGCGAGATTACGAGGCCAGCCATGGCCGGGACTTCTGGCTGGGGACCAAACCCCCCGGCTTTTTTGCGTTCTATTTGGCATTCCGGGCCCTGACTGCGGCTATCCGACCGGAAATCTTGGTCTACTCCACCTCGTGCTTCGAGGTCCTTTCGAGGGTCGCCGCATTCGTCATGCCGCTCCTGGCATCCCTTGTCGTCGTCCCACTTTACGGTCTTGAGAGACTGCTCTCGCGTGACGAGGGAGTGCATGTATCAGGGCTTCTGTATGCATGCGTGCCGAGTGTCCTGCTGATGCCGCTCATCCCTGATCAGTTTCTGTTTCCGCTTTTGTTCATGGTCTCCGTCGCCGTGCTGGCAATGGCGATGGTCAACCGGTCTTTCCTCATCGGCGCCTTGGCGGGCATCTTCTTCTACCTCTCTTTATTCGTGAGCTTCTCGTTGTTGCCTTTGATGGGTCTGGGTCTAGCCTGGATTGCGTTTGAACACTTCTGGGGCAAGGGAGGGCGAGGCGGAACTCTGACTATGCCAGTGCTGGGTTTGTGCACCGGGGTGGCCGCCGCATGGGTGGCCTTGTTCCTGGCGGCTGACTACAATCCAATTGTGCGGATGGTTGCTGCGCTGGAGTATCATCGGCACCTCAAGGAAATCGCAAACACCCCGGCAAGCGTTCTGAATTATGCTCTGCTGAACAGTGTTGAGTTTGCTGTGTGGAGCGGATTTGCCCTGATCACGCTTCTCGTTGGCAGCCTCGCAAGGTCTGTGACAGTGTTCGTCCGTCGTCAGGGGGAGATGAGAGATTTCCTGGGCTTGGCGTTCGGGGTTGTCTTCTTGGGTTTGCTGGTCGGCGGTCAAACGGAAGGGGAGGTCGGGCGCTTGTGGATTTTCCTGGTGCCTGTGGCGTGGGTCTTGATCGGCTCGCTGGCCTCGAGATTACTGAATGATCAATCTCGGAGCGTCCGAATGGTGATGGCATTTCAATTGATCACGGCCAGTCTGATGTTCCTGAACATGGATTTTCGTTAGGAGGCAAGTTCCCTGGCCTGCCGGCCTGGGCAGGCAGGGCGAGGCGAGGAGAGCCAGAGGTGACGGAACTGTTTGTCTGGGCTGGTCGGCCGCGCCGCTCCATCCCGAGGCTGGATCAGAGGCCTGGGTTTCTCCGGGTCCTTCGAGGGTAACATGAACAAGACGATCATGGTTGTCTCCGACGCGCTCCGCAATGACACCGCCGCGAGTCAGATGGGCTATCTCGAGCATCTGGTCGAGACGAAACGCGCCAGCCGCTATACAGTGATCGCTGAATTGCCGACGATGTCGCGGCCGCTCTACGAGACGCTCCACACGGGGCTGGGTGTGTCGGAGCACGGGATCACGAATAACCGCGTCGTTCGCCGGTCAAATGTCCCGAATGTATTTGAAGAAGCCGTGAGGCGCGGGCGCAAGACGGCTGCGGCTGCCTATTACTGGTTCTCGGAGCTGTACGTTCGCTTCCCGTATGACTATGTCGTCGATCGCGAGCAGGACGACCCGAAGGCGGCGATCCAACACGGACGGTACTACACCGAAGATGCCACGCCCGATCGCGAGGTGTTTGCCTCGGGGGCGGCCCTGGTGAGCAAGTTCGAACCCGATTACGTATTGGTCCACCCTATGGGCATGGACTACCTGGGCGAGACTCATGGATCCGACTCGAGCGAGTATCGTAACAACGCGATATTCCAGGATATGGTCCTGGCAGATCTAATCCCGCGGTGGACGGGTCAAGGCTATACCGTCATCGTGACGGCCGACCATGGGATCAACAAGGACCGACTTCATGGCGGAACGACCCCGGATGTACGGCACGTCCCGTTGTATGTCATCCCGGCAGAAGAGGTTGGGCTGGGGGACACGCGAACACAAATCTCGCAACTCCGCTTGGCGCCGACCCTCTGCCACTTGCTGGAGATCCCCATCCCCTCGACGATGAAGCATCCACCCTTGACCTGAGCCTTTCGCCGGATTGGACGCGGCCTAAGGAGTTCGTGCAGATTGTTACCCGGGGCGGCGTCCGGGCCGAAGGGGGCACGTCCCCCCATCCCCCCCATCCCAGCTAAGATCATCCGGGGCGAACCTCGACAAGGTCATCGGGACAGACCCCACCAGGATCGGGCGGGGCAGGCAGGCGGCCCCCCTCTGCAAATGGCCGTTGCCGGACCGC
>MGOM01000004.1:0-2645 GCA_001797105.1 Chloroflexi bacterium RBG_19FT_COMBO_62_14 | reverse complement strand
TCCTGGTCTCGGCCATCCCTGCTTGGAGCCTGACTTCGCGTCTTGGGGGTGTCGGATCCAAGGAACGTTGCCACGGCCTGGCCAAAGCCCTGATCCAAGGAGGAGCAGGCGCGGTCGAGCGATTGCGGTCCATGCCATCAACGGCCGCTTTCCGGGGTGAGCCGCCTGGCCCGCGTATGTCGGCGGGGTCGTTTGCCCCGCATAATCTCGGCGGGGGGGGGTGGGGGTTCCAGGGGCATGGGAATAAGGCAGGGCCTCCGCATAGCTTCATGCCAGCGCAAGTGAGATCCACCCTCGACGTCCTTGAGATTGACACCCCCCTGGGTTGTGTGTTACTGTAGGGCCCATGTATTGGTGTATACCAATAGACCACTGGTATTCCAATGACTGACATGAGCTCGATTGCGGCGCATGCTCGGACCGGGTCAGTCATCGACCCTCCCGTCCATCGGCTGATCTCCGCCGTTCCCTTGTACGTCCAGATCGCCGAAAGCCTGATGACACGCATCGAATCGGGTGCGTTGTCCGCCGGCGATCGGCTGCCTCCCGAGAGGATGCTGAGCGAGATGCTCGGTGTCAATCGGCTCACCCTCCGCCGGGCATTGCGCGTCCTTGCCGGCCAAGGGTTGCTCATCCGGCGCCAGGGGAAGGGTACCTACATCGCCCGGCCGAAAATCGAGCGACACGCCGGCAGCCTGGTTTCGTTCACCCGAGGTATGCAGCGAAGCGGATACACCCCCGGGGCAAAGGTGATCTCGTTCACCCAATCCACCGTCGATGCCTCGCTCTCGAAGGAACTCCAGTTGCCGACCTCGGCTCCGGTTTACCTGATTCACCGTTTGAGGACACTCAATCAAGAACCGGTCTTGCTGGAACGCTATACCATCCCGGCCGAAGCCTTCCCCGATCTTCAACAGTTCGACCTCGAAGGTCGGTCGCTGTACGAGGTTCTTGAAGAAGAATACGGCATCGCAGTTCGGCGGGCACGTCAAAGCCTCGAGCCCGTCTCGGCGACGGAGTACGAAGCCAGACTCCTTGAAGTGGAACGGGGAGCGCCGCTGATGCTCGAGCGCCGGCTGTCGTTCGACGAAAACGAACACCCGGTTGAGTTCGGCAAGGATCTCTACCGGGGCGATCGATTTCGTTTCGTCACGGAGATCGCTCCGCTCGAAACTTGAACTGCGGCCCCGCGCCGGCCTCGGGCGGTCACCGATTCTGAATGGGCAAGCGCATCGGTCAGCGATGCGCCAAGGATGAAACAAGATGATCCCAGACTACGTCAGGCTCTTAAGCCAGGATCAGGTGGAGCGAATCCACGAGGCGTCGCTGGCCATCCTTGAAGAGGTAGGCTTGCTGGTGCGAAACAGCCGGGCGCGGGATCTTCTGGCAAGCCATGGATGCACAGTAGACGCCGCGACACAGGTCGTCAGATTTCCGCGGGGCGTTGTCGAAGAGTTCCGGGTCATGATCCCCCCCAAGTTCACGTTCGGTGGACGCGACCCAGCCTTCGATCGGACGATCCCCGATGATGGTCCGGTGATCGTGACCGGCAGCTCGGCCCCGAACATCATCGACCCCCTCACCGGCCACGAGCGGCGGGCGCGCTCGGACGATATCGCCCGCATCGCCCACCTGGTCAACGAGCTCCCCGGGTACGACATTTTCTCCATTTCCACACTGGCCGATGATGCTCCGCCCGGTTTGTTCAGCATCTCGCGTTTCTACCCGGCACTCAAGAATTGTCTCAAACCTCTGCGTGGGAGCGGACCTCCGGAGGATACCCTGAAGATCCTCGAGCTCCTTTACTTGATCGCCGGGAGCGAATCGGCTTACCGGGATCATCCGTTCGTCACCCATCACTATTGTCCGGTCGTTTCCCCACTGACGATGGACTTCGACTCGACCGAAATGCTGATGTTCTTCACCGAGCAGGATCTGCCGTGTTTCGCGACGATCGTCCCCAATGCCGGGCTGACGGCTCCTTTGACGCTCGTGGGAACTCTGACCCAAGGTAACGCCGAATTCCTGGCGGCGGCGGTCCTGGAACAGATGGTCCGGCCGGGCAAAGCGACGATCTACAGCAGTCTGCCGACGGTGGCCGATATGCGCAGTGGGGCGTATGCGCCTGGCGCCATTGAAACCGGGATTCTCTTCGCCGGCGTCGCCCAGATGGCTCACTACTACGACGTGCCTTGCGGCGGCTACATCGGACTCACGAACGCCAAGGTCAACGACGCCCAATCTGGTTACGAAACGGGTATGTCGACCGTAGCCGGAGTGCTAGCCGGCGTGGACATGCTCAATATGGCCGGTCTGCTCGACTCGCTCATGGCCTTCGACTTCGCCAAGGCAGTGATCGACAACGAGATCGCCATGATGCTGAAGAAGGTCAAGCAAGGGTTGCCCTTCAGTGAGGACGAATTGTCCCTTGACGTGATCGCCGAAGTCGGGCCGGCCGGGATGTTCGCCGACAACCTGCATACGCTGGAGCGGATGCGCACGACCGGTTTCTTGCCTGAGATCGCCGACCGAGACCCGCGCCAACTGTGGCTGGAGAAGGGCAGGAAGGACTCACAGGCGCACGCCATGGAACGCGTACGCGACATTCTCACAAGCGAATCGGCCGCCGGGTTCACTCCCGAGGA
>MGOM01000003.1:40485-40640 GCA_001797105.1 Chloroflexi bacterium RBG_19FT_COMBO_62_14 | reverse complement strand
CTCGAAGGGCCTCTGCCTGTTCGCGGCTGTCGATCCCATCCAGCCACAACAGCCAGCGCTGACCGTGCCGACGCATTTCCTGGAAAACCATCGGCGTGTGGTTCTCGCCGAGCAGGACTTCCGCCCCTGCCTCGAGGCCCAACATGGCTTCCGAG
>MGOM01000003.1:28629-40467 GCA_001797105.1 Chloroflexi bacterium RBG_19FT_COMBO_62_14 | reverse complement strand
GGGTCGAACGACACGCCCGACAGCCAGGAAAGACGGTGGCTGTCGGGCGGCGTCAGACTTCTTTGACGGTTCGGTTGGGGACATGCGCGCTAGACGATGTCCAATGTCGCGCGCGTACCCTTGCGCGCAGCGGCCACGCGCAACAGGGCCCGCATGGCGTTCGCCACCCGACCTCCGCGTCCGATCACACGACCCATGTCTTCATCGGCAACGCTGAGTTCGATCCTCACCCCACCCCGCCGGACCTGCTCGTTGACTTTGACTTCGGTCGGGTCGTCGACCAGCGACTTTGCGATGTACTCGATGAGATTCTTCACTTCGTCATCCCCAAGAGGGAACCCTGTTCGAGCATAGGACGAAGACCTGCCGTCTGCCGGGACTCGGCGGCCGGGTCGGATCAGGCCTCGGCCGCATCGTCCGAAGATCCCTCGCCAGCCGTATCGCTTAGGCTTTCGGAGGCTGGACTTCCGAGCGCGTCCTCCGCCGGACCCGGCTCAACCGCGGCTGGTTCGTCCATCTCAACTTCGGCCACAACTGCGGCCGGCGCCTTGACTCTCGTCGAGGCTTCAGCCGCCGCTGGAGGTGGCGCTTCAACCTGCTCAGCCTCAGCCTTGGCACGTGACTTCTTCGAAGGACGTGCGCCCACTTTGTCCGGCCGATCGGTTCGTGGGTCAACAGCCGAGTGAGCTCCCTTAGCCTCTTCCAACAACACTTCAAGCGATTCGCCGGACTTCAGACGGCCCCACCGGTCCCAAGTCCCCATAGAACCCAGGACCTTCTTGACTGAGTCGGACGGTTGGGCGCCATGTTCCATCCAGTGGAACAGGCGGCCCTCATCGACGATGACCGTCGACGGCTCAGTCCTCGGGTTGTAATTGCCGATGATTTCGAGGAAGCGCCCATCCCGCGGGCTCTCCCTGTCGGCCACGACGATTCTATAGCTTGGTTGATGCCGGGCCCCAACCCGGCGCAATCGAATTCGGACCATTGTCTTTTGTGTCTCCACTGAACAGTCTAAAGGGACCCGTTCGTCCAGGGAGCAGAGGGGTTGCCTGAAGGGGGCACACTCTCCCTGGGCCGACCGACCCCATTCTAACGCAGTCCCGGCGGCAATGCCGCCATCCCGCGCTTTCCCACTTGCTTGAAGATCCTGCGCATCTGCTGGAACTGACGCAGAAGTTGATTGACTTCTTGGACTGTCGTCCCGGATCCGGAGGCGATTCGCCGCTTACGGCTCCCGTTCAAGATCTCGGGCTTGCGACGTTCCACAGGTGTCATGGAGCGTAGGATCGCCTGTGTCCGGCCCAATTGCCGTTCAGCCAGATCGCCGTCAACTCCGGACGTCGGCAGCCGCATCCCGCCTGGTAGGAGCTCAAGGATCTTCCCCAGCGGGCCCATCTGCCGTACCTGCGCCAGCTGGTCGGCGAAGTCTTCCAAGGTGAACTCCCCGCCCATCAACCGCGACGCCTGCCGGCCGGCTTGCTCGCGTTCTATCCCGGCCTCCGCCTTCTCGATCAGGCTCAGAACGTCCCCCATCCCGAGGATGCGGGAGGCCAACCGGTCGGGTTCAAACGCCTCGAGCGCCTCCAGGCCCTCGCCGGTTCCGATGAACTTGAGCGGAACGCCGGTCACGGCCCTCATGGAGATTGCGGCACCCCCTCGCGCATCTCCGTCCATCTTGCTCAAGATTAGCCCGGTGAGTTGAAGCGCCTCGTGAAACCCACTGGCGAAGTTCACCGCTTCCTGCCCTGTCATGGCGTCGGCCACCAGGATGATCTCGGCCGGTTTGATCAGGTGCCGGATGGCCCGCAGCTCGTCCATCAGCGGCTCGTCGATTTGTGATCTACCCGCCGTATCCAGGATCGCGACTGTGGCACCGGCTCGATCAGCCGCTTCAACTCCGGCGCGGCATCGCTCAACAGGATCTTCGCCCGACTCCGAGTAGACCGGCACGTCTACCTGGTGTCCCAAGATGGTGAGCTGTTCCGCCGCCGCCGGACGGTAGGTGTCGGCCGCGACCATCCACACGCGTTCACCGCGCTGTTTCAGCACGCGCGCCAGCTTCGCCGCTGCAGTCGTCTTCCCCGATCCTTGCAGGCCGACAAGCATCAACGCTCTGGGCGTGGGTCCGGTCATTCTCAGCCGCCCCGGCTCGCCGAGCTCACTCACGAGTTCCTGGTGAAGAATCTTCACCACTTGCTGAGCCGGGTCCAGTGCACGCGAGACCTCCGAACCGAGGGCGCGGGCGTGGACACGGTCGAGCATGGTCTTGACCACCTGGTAATGTACGTCGGCTTCGAGGAGCGCCAGGCGGACCTCTCGCAGCCCGCTCTCGATGTCGCTCTCGCGGAGCTTTCCCTTGCGCCCCAACTCCCGGAAGATACCCTGGAGTTTCTCGCTGAGCGTCTCGAACATCAGTCCGCCGTATCCCCAGACACAATCCGCCGATCGGGCTGCTCCGTGAGCAGCGACCGGTCGGCGGTCATCAGCCGATCCGAACCCGTATCCCGAACATTCTAGTCTTGAAGCGGATGATGGTCAAGGGAAGCGATTGGCGGATGTCTTTCAAGCGGGACGTCTGGCGCAGGCCTGCGTTTGGCCTCGGCGATGAAGGAGACTGCATTTCAGCGGAGCAGACTCAACCCCACCTGCTCGGCTTCGCCGGGCGTGCCGCCTTCGAGCGCCACGACAACCACCCGGACCGGGCTGTCTGAGAGCCTCCCGACGAGATACCAGGCGATCCGCTCTTCACCCGGCCCACTCAGTGACCAGGCCGAGACGCGGATGAGATCCGAGCCACGGCTCGTCATCGCCCCTACGAGCGATCGGTTGACGGCGGATTCCAAGACCCGCACTGGAACGTCGATGGCGGGAACGCTTTCCCACTCCCCGTCCGGCCGGCGGAATGCCTCCACAAGATGCGGCGCGGGGAGGAGCCCGTCATTCAAGAGCGCACCGAAAGCGCGCGCCATCTGTAGCGGCGAGACCAGGAGTGTTCCCTGCCCCACCGCCGAGAGACGGATCTCTGAAGTCGTGGCGGGCGTCGCCCCGGAGGTAGACAATGGTGATTCCAGTCGGATGGGTGAGGTCTCGTCGAAGCCGAAGGCCGAAATCATCTCACTAAGTGCCGGGCCTCCGAGGATCAGCCCGAGGTCGACGATCGGGGACGGGCAGCCGGCGCGCAGGGCCGCGCCCAGAGTCGGATTCGATCCGGTCTCGACAACCCCGGCACATTCAAGTGGGTGACCGTCGACGTTAACGGGCCGCGTCATGTTGTCAAAGGTCGTCTGGGGATCGACGAGCGCAAGCTTCTCTGCCCACGCCGCTACGAACGGGGCTAGAGCAAGCCCCGGCTGGTAGCGGGCTTGCGTCGCCCGGTTGAGCAGAGGGGCATCTGTCCTCGTCACGAGGGTTGGCCAGTCCTCGTCGAGTACATTCGGGTCGAAGCTCGGCGATGAGGCGAGAGCCAACAGCGCGCCGCTGCGGGCCTCCATGATGACCACCGCGCCGACCTTGTCTCCCAACGCTTCGGCCGCGGCCCGCTGTCGGGAGAGATCCAGGGCAAGTCGCACATCGAGACCCTCGACCGGAGCACCGGTGGATAGCTGTTGCCAGAGGGCGATCAATGGATCCCGGCCCTGCTCACCGCGCAAAATCCCGTCCATCGAGGACTCGATACCCGTTTGCCCGTAGCGCGGCGAGTCGTAGCCGGTGACCAGGGATGCAGCGGGCGCTGTGTAGACGCGGGTGTAACTCCCGCGCTCTCCCTGGCTGAAGGCCAACGGCGCCCCCTGGCGATCCAGGATCGCGCCTCGGCGGGCGAACCGTTCCGCCAGACTGCGCCGGGGATTATCCGTTCGAGCGGTCAGAACCGGGGCTCGATACAGGCTCCACCACCCGACGACGAGCGCCAGCCCTATCCCGAGAGCCGTCAGGGCCGCCTGGACGTTGGTCAGTGGACGAGTGATGGTCCGGCCGGCGCCTTCCTCTCCCGACAAAACGAGGAGAAATCCTAAGCCGAGGAAGCTTGTTACCAGCGACGAGCCCCCGTAGGATACGAATGGTAGGGTAACACCGGTCAGGGGGAGCATCCGGGTCACGCCGCCAATGATCAAGAAGGACTGCAGACCGAATGCCACTGAAAGCCCGGCGGCTAGCATCGCCCCATATCTGTCACGGCAGCGCAGAGCAACGCGCAGTCCACGCGTCGTCAGGAACACACCGAGGCCGATCATCGCCAGGGATCCTGCCAATCCCCACTCCTCCGCCACCGAGGCGAAGATGAAATCGGAGTGCGCGATAGGAACGAATCCGGGTGACCCAAGACCGGCTCCCTGTCCGAATATGCCACCCGAAGCGATTGCGATCAGCGACTGCACGATCTGATAGGAGCCTCCCGTCGGATCGGCCCATGGATCGAGCCATGCCAGGATCCGGAGGCGGACGACGTCGAACGCTGAGAAACCCAGGATGGAGCCCAGGATGGCAGCCAGGCCTGCGAACGCCAAGACCTCCCAACGGTCTGAGGCGATATACAAGAGGACAGCCAGGAGCATCAGGAACAACGTCCCCGTGCCCAGGTCGTGCTGAACCCCCAGCAGGGCGACGGAGAGCGCCCAGACGAGGAGCAAGGGCGCCAGAAGAGGGAGCAAGCCGGCGAGGCTCTTCTCCTGTTGGAGGACCGTTCGGTCCGCAAGATACGACGCCATGTAGGCGATCAGCAGCAGGCGGAGCGGCTCAGACGGTTGGAAGTAGAGCCCGCAGCATCCAAGCCAGAGTCGCGGCTCTCCACCGGAGGGGTTGGTGCCAAAACCGAGGGTAAGGACGACGAGAATGATCCCTGCGAGCAACCACAGATAGCGATAGCGGCGCAACCAACGCAGGTCGTGGGGCGCCCGCAGGAGTTCGACCAGAGCCACGCAGGCGACCAGAAGCCACCCCGCCTGCCGCGCCCCGAAGGCCGGTGACAAGCGCCAGATGACCAGCAGGCCCCAACCGGTGAGGAGCAAGGCACACGGGAGAAGGAATGGGTCGCGCTGAGGGCGCTTCCGACGAAGTACACGCCGGACGAGCCAGGCGCAGGCTGCCCATATCGGGAGCGCAGCCAGGTGTTGCCAGCGTGTCAGCGAGTCAGACCAGACTCCGGAGCGCGCGGCCGGTGCGATGGCGATCGACAATCCGGTGGCGATCAGGAAGGCGAACGCGAGGCCCAACAACCTGGCCTCGCGCCGGTCGTTATCTGGCCTCGCCTCACCCAAGGCGCCGGTCAACCAGGATTGAACGCTTTCGCCGGGTCTCATCCGGGACCAACTCCGGCCGGGTGATCAACGCGCCCTCGAGCGCCTCGCCGCATTCGCACTCCCGCGGCCCTGACAATCGATGCACAAGGTCCTTGATCGCCTCTTGAGCAAGCCTTGTGTTCTCCTGCAAGACGCGGATGACCATTTCGACGGTCACCGGCTCCTGGGTGACGTGCCAGACATCGTAATCCGTCACGTGCCCCATGACGGCGTAACACAGCTCGGCCTCTCGGGCCAGGAATGCTTCGGGCGACGTCGTCATCCCAATGATCGACATCCCCCAGCTCCGATAAGTGTTGGATTCAGCCCGGGTCGAGAACCTGGGCCCCTCGATGGTGATGAACGCACCGCCCTGGTGAACGGTCCCTCCGCTCGAGGCGACGCTCTCCCCCAGCTTGGTGGACAGGTCGGGGCAGAATGGGTCGGCCACACTGACGTGCGCCACGAGCCCCTCGCCAAAAAACGAGCGCGCTCGGAGGTGTGTGTTGTCAAACAGCTGGTCCGGGATGACGATCTCCCCCGGAGCGAAATCTTCGCGAAGGGAGCCGCAGGCACTGATCGCCACCAAGCGTTCCACGCCCAGCATCTTGAACGCATAGATGTTCGCCCGGTAGTTGACTTCGCTGGGAGTGAGCACGTGCCCGAGACCATGCCGGGCGATGAAGGCCACCGGCTGTTTCTCGAGATTGCCGACCACGACGGCCGAGCTCGGCTTACCGAACGGCGTCTCGATCTCGAGTCTCTCGACGCCCTCCAGCCCTTCCATCTCGTACAAACCGGAGCCGCCGATCACACCCAATATCGGTTTCACACTCATTTCGCCTCTGGTGTCGGTCTTCAGCGAAGCCATCTTAGCACGGCCGCCCGGATGCGTCACACGCCGGCGTCGGAGTTGGGAGTCGATCCCTGGCCGGATTGAAAGCGGAACAACATCTCGCCGAGGGCGATTCGGTCTCCATAGGTTACGACCATCGGCTCGCTCACATGGACCTCGTTCACCCTCGAGCCATTGCGCGAGCCGAGATCCTCCAGCCACCACTGTCCGGCATGGAAGGACAAGCGGGCATGATGAGCAGAGATCGTCTTGTCCTTGATCCGAAGGGTGCTATCGGCCGCCCTGCCTACGAGGTTCACTTCCCTCAGCGGATACACCATTCCAATGGAGGCCCCCTCGAGAACGATCAAGCTTGCCGACGGCGCGGAAGCTCTTGGAGCGACCGCCGCCCGGTAGTCTCTCCACAAGAAATAGGCTAGAACGCCCATGAAGGCGTAGAGCAAGACTGCCCCAAGAATGCGCAGAACAAGAAGCACCAATGCCGGAGTCATTCGAGCGCCTCATCGGGCTCGTCGCCTGATCCGATCTCGCGGGCCTGGCTCTCTGAGGTCCGTGGCGGGGAGATGAATGTGGAGGTGGAGTCGGAAGCAGTCCCGGAATCCTCTCCGTACACCATGCGCATGGCGCCGATCGTGACGACATCACCCGCTTGCAAGAGGTGTTGGCTGATCGGCCGGCCGTTGACCTTGGTCCCGCTGGTGGAGGCCAGGTCGAAAATCACGAAGCGTCTGTCCCGGACACGTATCTGGGCATGCAGTCTGGAAGCGCGGGCGTCTTCGATCACAAGGTGGTTGTCGTCGCGCCTGCCCACGTTGATCACGGCCCGCTCCAAGGCAAAGTGCTTGCGCCCGTCGACGATCAGGAATGCACCTTGTGGGATAACCGCCTCGACCTCGGGTACGCCGGCCGCCATGGCTTGCGTCGAATCGAGCGGCTTCCCACTGTGCCAGGCGAGGATGCGGAGTTCCTGGAATCGCAGACCGGGATCCCCGGCCAGGGTGATGGTCGGCTCTTCCTCCAGGAAGAAACCGCTCTCCCTGGCTGCGCGTAGGATTCCATCAGCCAGGTCCTGCTGGATCCGCGGGGCCTGCTGCAACAGGCGCGCCGCCCGCCCGGACTCGAGGGTGATCGCAAAGCAGTCGGGAGCAAAGGTGTTGCCCGATGCGTCCGTCTGCAGGTGTTCTTCCATTGCGCGGGCGAGGTCCGCCGCGACCGCCGCCGCAGAAATATCGGCCCCAAGGAGCCTCGTCAGTGAGTCTTCGACGATGTTCTCTAGTTGGCGTTCGAGCCGTGTCAGCTTATCCTTCATCGACCGGGTGTCTATCCGAGACAACGTATGTGTGCAGGCCGCGACTGCCTTTGGAGTAACGGCTGGGTTTCAGCAGGCGAGAGCTGGGGTTCCGCCGCTCGCGGTCGAGGGTTGTCCGGGCGATAGCAGAGCTTCGGGATCACCACCGGGACCTCAGGCACAGCGACGAGCCGTGACGATAACTCCCGCCGGCCAGGGGGTATCAACGGACCCCGGTTGGTGGCCCGGATAACTCTCAAGCATCCTGTGGTGAATCAGGCGGATTCTCTTCAGGGAAGGAGAATCTCTCCGTCCCTTTTTCGTGCGGGCGGGTTTCCGTGCCGATGAACTTGCGAAGATCGAGCGGCGTGATCTGGTTGAGGTCGGTGCTCGAACCAAAGGGCGGCGAATAAGGCGGGGTGACGTCGGGCGGTCCGCCCGAGTCTTCGCCGTAGATCAACGGGATCCCGGCGATCGAGATCACGTCACCCGGGCGCAGAACGTGCTGGTGGATCTGCCGACCATTGACCTGAGTCCCGGCGGTCGATTCAAGGTCGTAAATGACGTAACTTCCGTTGCGGACACGCAGTTGGGCGTGCTTGCGCGAGACATGCGAGTCGGAGAGCACGAGCTGGTTGTCGAGCCTGCGGCCGATGCTCACGATCGGCTTGTCTAGCGGGAAATGGCGTTTGCCCTCCACGATGAGGAATGCACCCGGAGGCAGTTGGTCTTCGCTTTCGACCTCGGTCGGCTTCGAATCCGGGCTGAGCGACAGAACATTGCTGCTGTGCCATGCGATCAGGCGGATCTCCGAGCGAGGCAGCGTGGGGTCAGTCGCCAGCGTGATGTGCGGCTCACGGATCAGGGTGTAACCGCCATCGGAAAGGATCCGCTCGAAACCTTTCGAGAGATCGCTCTGGATTCTCGGCGCCACCAATAGCAGTTCATCCACATCCTGCGGATGCATGCTGAGCGTGTATTGGTCCGGCGCATAGGACTTCCCCGATTCGTCCTTCCGGGCGGTGTTTGAGACTTCCCGAATGAGCTGATCAGCCAGGTCAGCGGCTGGGATTTTGCCTCCCAGCGGCTTGCCCAGGGATTCTTCGAGGAAAGCCTCAAGCTCCTTCGTGACTTGAGAGTGGTTGTCCATGTGCTTAAGTGAGATTATACGCTAGCAACGCCTTTCGACAAGTAGTGCCAAGATCATGGGCGAGGCCTGCAAGCCTCGGGAGACGTACAGGATGGACCCTCCGGCTCAAGGCCGGGAGAAAAACCTGTTCGGTCTCAGCCTACAAGGCCTGTCGCAGGGACCATGCGTTCGGGCCGGTGGATCTAGCCCGCCTCTTACCCGTCCGGGTCGCATCCAACTCCAACCTCAGCCTAGAGCCCGGGGAACCAGGGCACCGAATGCCGTATACTGGGAATGCGGCTCCGATTTCACGCCGAAGGCGCTCTCCTCGAAGCCGCCGGTGTCCCGCTCGAGAGTGACCTGTGGATCAAAGAGGGGTCCGAGAATCACCTACGATACTCAATTACCTGACTTCTACACATTATCTGGAGCTTGCGGGCAGGAGGTCTCACCTTAGGAGGACGCAATCTGGGGCGCTCGCGGCGTGCGGGAGGGAACTGCAAAGCGATCGGGTCGTGGCGCCAGGCGCCCGCTTCGCAGGCAGCCTGGCGTGAGGCAGTCAAGACCCTTAGTCAGTTGACACGGCTCCGGCCGGAGGTCGGGTGTGGTCGACAAACGAGCTTTCACCAGGATTGGACCGGTAGTATGGGAGATCCCGGCGTCTTACCGGCAGGACATGCGCGTTCCCGTCCGCCTTTTTGCCGATGAGGCGCTGCTTGAAGACGCCTTGGGCGACAAGTCCATGGATCAGGCTGTCAATGCGGCGACTCTTCCAGGCTTGGTAGGCCACGTCAACGTCATGCCGGATGTCCATCAAGGCTACGGATTTCCGATTGGCGGTGTGGCGGCCACCCGGACGCCGGACGGTGTGATCTCTCCCGGGGCAATCGGCTACGACATCAACTGCGGTGTGCGCTTGCTGGCCAGTCGGATCCCCCAAGAAACCGCGCGCGACCACTTGGCCGATCTGGCGAGCGCTCTCTTTGCAAACTGCCCAAGCGGGGTCGGCGTCAAGGGCAGTGTCCGTCTGACCAGCAAGGAGCTCGAACGGGTGTGCCGCGAAGGGGCCGAATGGGCCCTCAAGCATGGCTTCGCTCGTGCCGAAGACCTGGAATGCACGGAGGAGGGCGGGCGCATCACTGGCGCCGAGGCGAGCGGTGTGAGCGCCCGCGCCAAAGAAAGAGGCCGTCCCCAACTCGGCACGCTCGGCGCCGGCAACCACTTCATCGAGGTCGATGTCGTCGACCAGGTCTTCAATCCCGAAGCTGCCGGAGCCATGGGATTGGTAGAGGGCCATCTGGCGGTCCAGATCCACTGCGGCTCGCGCGGCTTCGGACACCAGATCTGCACGGACTACGTGCGCGAGTTCCAGTCAGCGGTCCAGCGCTACGGCATAAGCCTCCCCGATCGCGAATTGGTTTGCGCCCCACTCGACTCGCCCGAGGGGCAGCGCTACCTGGGCGCCATGGCCTGCGCCGCGAACTTCGCCTTCGCCAACCGCCAGATCCTCACCGCCCACGTGCGTCGATCGTTCGAAGAAACGCTTGCCGGACGCGTGCGAGATTTCGACCTGCACCAGGTCTACGATATCGCCCACAATATGGGCAAGATCGAGGATCATCAAATCGCCGGCGAGACCGTCCGGGTATGTGTGCATCGAAAAGGATCCACACGGGCATTCGGTCCTGGATTCGAAGAACTCCCAGCCGTATACCGTCGGCTCGGTCAACCGGTGCTCGTCCCGGGGAGCATGGGGACGGCATCGTGGGTGCTTTTGGGAACCGAGGGCAGCATGCAGCAGTCATTCGGGTCGACCTGTCACGGCGCCGGACGGGTCATGAGCCGCAAGCAGGCCAGGCGTGAAGTCCGAGGCGATGATCTAAAACGCAAACTCGAGGAGGGCGGCATCCGGGTCCGCGCAGGCTCGCTCCCCGGGCTGGCGGAGGAAGCACCTCAGGCCTACAAAGACGTCGACGCCGTCGTAGATGTTGTCACCCGAGCCGGGATCGCCGCCAAGGTCGCCCGTCTGCGCCCTTTGGCCGTGATCAAAGGATAGACCGGGAATCGCGGTACATGCTCGGCGATAACTCTGTAGACCTGCGAGGTGGGCGGCGAAACCGCCCACCTGTCGTTTCTGGACTCCCCAGACTCGCGCGTTCGTTCATTCCGGCGGAAGCAGCCGGACGAAGCGCCTTTTGCCCACACGCAACACAGCACTGCTTTTTAGCTCGAGGATCCGATTTGGATCGTCGAGCGACTCCGACTCGAGACGAACACCGCGTTGCTTGATCAAACGCCGGGCCTCGCTCTTGCTGTCAGCCAGGCCGGTTGCCATCATCACGTCAACCGCGTTCTGGCCCGGGCCGATCCGGTACTCCGGCATGTCTTGCGGTTCGCCTTGATCCTGAAAGACCATCCGGAAGGATTCCTCCGCTGCCCCGGCCGCCTCCTCGCCGTGGTAGATCCCGACGATCTCGCGCGCCAGCCGCATCTTCAGATCCCTTGGGTGAAGCTCGCCCGTCTCCAGGTCGCGCTCGTAGCCCTTGATTTCCTCGGGTGACCAGCGCGTCACCAGTCTGGCATATTGCCCCATCGCCGAGTCGGGGACGCTCATGACCTTGCCATACATGTCGTCCGGGGTGGTATTCAGAGCGATGTGGTTCCCCAGAGACTTGCTCATGCGGATCACCCCGTCCGTCCCAGGTAGGATCCCCATGATCACACCGATGTTCGGCGGCTCGCCAAGGACTTCCATGAGTTTGCGCGCCGCAGTGACGATGTTGAAAAGCTGATCGCTTCCTCCGACCTGAACGTCCGCTTTCAACTGATAGGCATCGTAGCCTTGCATGATGGCGTAGAAAGTCTCGTGCAAGTAGATCGGATCGTTCTCGTCCCAGCGCTTACGGAATGTCTCCCTGGTGAGGAACTGCTGTATGGTGAAATTCGAGGCGAGATGGATCAGATCGCGGAATGTCAAGCGGGAGAGCCAGGTGTCGTTGTACTCGATGCGCGTCTTCCCCCGGTCCAGTATCCGGAAGGCCTGTTCGGCGTAGGACTCGGCATTGGCCTTGGCCTCCTCAGGCGTCATCTGGGCGCGCACCTTGTCTTTGTCCGATGGATCGCCGATCAATGAAGTGAAACGCCCGATGACGAATATCGCCTCGTGCCCGTGTTCCTGGAATTGACGAAGCTTGCGCATGGGGATCGTGTGCCCCAGGTGCAGGTCCGAGGTGCGCGGGTCGAAGCCGCAGTACACCCGCAGCGCGCGTCCGTCACGACGGGCGTC
>MGOM01000003.1:25558-28621 GCA_001797105.1 Chloroflexi bacterium RBG_19FT_COMBO_62_14 | reverse complement strand
GCTGGCGGAGGTCGGCCGCCATCGCCAGCTTGAGGGAGTTGTCGCCGTACTCGGTACCCTGCATGTAGAGGGCGACCTGTTGGTCGATTGTCAGCTCGTTCATCGCCCGTGATCCTTAGACCAGCCGCCGGGCGCGGCCGATGATCAAGGTCTCGTGATCGTTTACACGGCTAGATTGCCGACTGTGCACTGCGCCGACTGACCCACTCGCCATCCGATGGGCTCGGTTGCGATAGACCCGCTCGCGAGCGGATCAATGCTGCCAGGCGCTCGCCTTCGGGGTATCCGGCACTGAGAGACCGCTGCCCCCAGCGAAATTCCGTTGCGGTCCTGAAGGCGAATTGACCACCCAGCCCGCGGACGATCACCCTCCAGCTCGCTGCGGAAGGGATGGCCCACAACTCTTGTACATCGGCGTAGCCCAGTTGCACTGTCCGCAGCGGGCTGTGGTAGCGGATGCCTCCCGCCGTCAACCGGACTTCGCTGTCCCGATCGATCCAGTTGCCGAAGCTGATCCAGGCCCCGGCGATGGCGAAGAACAAGGCCAGTTCGGCACTGAAACGGACGGGTTGTCCGCCACGCCAGGACCCGACAAATGCCACAAGTGCGAACCCGAGCGCGCAAATCCACGCCAGCGCCTCGCCCCGCCGGTTAGCTCCCGCCGGCCGGAAGACCTCCGCGCCTCCCGCCTGCGACGGGACGTCCTTCTCGAGGAAATCGGGTTGAGCGTCCATCTGGATGAATTGTACCAACGGAGGAGAGGTTGAAGCGAGAGAGCACGGGTGACGTATAATGGCAGTTTGTATAGGGGAGGTCCAATGTCGCCCGCACGTCACCGAGGGGAAACCTCCGGGAAGAAGACGCGAATGCCGATGGGCGGATCCGAGATACGCCGCTCGTTTCTCGATTTCTTCGCCAAGAGAGGCCACACCATTGTCGCCTCGGCCCCGCTCGTCCCGGCCGGGGATCCCACGTTGCTCTTCACCAATTCCGGAATGGTGCAGTTCAAGGACGTCTTCCTCGGGACCGGGAACCGGCCTTACACCCGGGCGGTCGACTCGCAGAAGTGCATGCGCGTGGCGGGGAAACACAATGACCTGGACGATGTCGGGCGTGATGACAGCCATCACACGTTCTTCGAGATGCTCGGGAACTGGTCGTTCGGCGACTACTACAAGCGCGAGGCCATCGCCTGGGCCTGGGAACTTCTGACCGAGGTCTGGGGGCTCTCGCCGGATAACCTGTGGGCGACGTGCTTCGAAGACGAGCAGGGCGTGATCCCGCGCGACGAGGAAGCGGCTGACCTGTGGCGCCAACAGCCGGGTTTCCGCACAGATCAGCTGCTCTATTTCGGGAGGAAAGACAACTTCTGGGAGATGGCCGAGGTCGGGCCTTGCGGGCCGGACAGCGAACTCCACCTCGATCGCGGCCTTTCCTTCTGCACCAGACAAGGGGTACCCGGTCACGCGTGCAAGGTCAATGTTGACTGCGGCCGTTATCTCGAGTTGTGGAATCTGGTATTCATTCAATACAACCGGACCGGCCCGACCGATCTGACGCCCCTGCCCCACAAGCACGTCGACACCGGGATGGGTTTCGAACGGCTCGTCTCGGTGCTGCAGGACGTCGAATCAAACTACAAGACCGATTTGCTGAGCCCGTTGATGGATCGAATCCAGGCTCTGGCCGGGCACAGCGACGGACAGCGGACCGAGCTTCTCACGCCGTACCGCGTGATTTCCGACCACGCGCGGGCGGCGGCCTTCCTCATCGCCGACGGTGTGGTGCCCGGGAACATCGGCCGGAACTACGTCTGTCGAATGATCATCCGCCGGGCAAGTCGCTTCGGCGGCAAAGCCGGCTTCGATGAACCGTTCCTGGCGAGCATCGCCGACGAGGTGATCAAGGGCTATGGTGAGGCCTACCCGGAGGTCGTCCGCAATCGATCGACGATTCTCGAGACGATCACCGAGGAGGAGCGGCGCTTCCAGCACACGGTCGATATCGGGCTGTCGCGCTTGATGGAGGAACTCGAGGCCGTCCGCCAATCTGGCCGGAAAGTCATCCCGGGTGATTCGAGCTTTGAGCTTTATGCGACCTACGGGTTGCCCCTGGAGATCACGCGCGACGTTGCTCGTGAGAACGGTCTCGAGGTGGACGAATCGGGGTTCGCGATGGCGATGGAGACCCACCGCCTGGCCTCGTCGACCGACCAATCCGTCGTCGATCAGACCGACGAGGACATCACGGGCTACAAAGGTCTCCTTCAGCAGTTGCTGGACCGGGGGAAACTCCCCGCCACCGGCGTCGTTTACGACCCCTACCTCGGCTTGGAGACGGAGGCCGAGGTCGTGGCGCTCCTCATGGATGGTCGGCCGGTCGAGGAAGGTCACCCTGGGGACACGGTGGCGGTGATCCTTCCGGAGACGCGCTTCTACCTGGAGGCTGGCGGTCAGGTCAGCGATACGGGTTCCATCGTTTCGGTGCGTGAGCCGCGCTGGGAGGTCCAGGTCGAAGAGATGCACCAACCCATCGCCGGTCTGATCACACACGTGGGCCGTGTCGTATCCGGATCACCCCACACTGGCCATCGGGCGATCGCCGCCGTCGACGCCGCACGCCGCATGGACATCATGCGCAATCACACTGCGACCCATCTGCTGCATGCCAGTCTCCAACGCGTTCTGGGCACCCACGCACGCCAGGCCGGCTCGCGGGTCGCACCGGATCGTCTCCGCTTCGACTTCAACCACCCTCGGGCGGTGACGACCGCGGAGCTCAGACGAGTCGAAGATCTGGTCAACGAAGCGATCTTGAACAACTTCGAGCTCGATATCCGCAACAAGCCGCGTGAGGAAGCGATCGCCGACGGAGCCATGGCCCTCTTTGGTGAGAACTATGGCGAGACGGTGCGGACGATCAGCATCGGCGAACAGGAGCGATTCTCCTACGAGCTGTGCGGGGGGACGCACGTCGACGAGACGGGAATCATCGGGCCGTTCATCATCGTCAGCGAAGCCAGCGTCGCGGCCGGCATCCGTCGGATTGAAGCTGTCACCGGTC
>MGOM01000003.1:23757-25540 GCA_001797105.1 Chloroflexi bacterium RBG_19FT_COMBO_62_14 | reverse complement strand
TCCGCGCCAAGCTGGCGGCGCTAGACCGCATAGCCGTCACGCTGGGGACATCGCCGGATGAAGCAGCCGCCAGGGTCGGAGCGCTGCTTGACGAAGCGCGCCTGCTCGAGCGACAAGTGAGCCAGGCGCGGGATCGTGTGGCTGAAGCGAGCTACACAAACCTGAGCCCGCAGATGGTCGGCGGCGTGCCGGTCCTGGCGGGACAGCTTCCTGAGGCCGATGCCGACGCGCTCCGGCGCCTCATCGATCGCTTCCGTCAGACGTATCCCTCGGGGGTTGTCGTCCTTGCCTCGGCGATCGATGGTCGGGCGATCATTGTAGCTGCCGTCAGCGATGACCTGGTGGCACGCGGATTGCACGCCGGGGAGCTGGTCAAATCCGTGGCCGCCGAAGTCGGAGGCAGCGGTGGCGGGAAGCCGACGCTCGCCCAGGCTGGAGGGAAAGACGCAAGCCGGCTCCCGCAGGCGCTGTCGCGCGTCCCTGAGTGGGTCAGCTCCCACCTTGCCTGAGCGCCGGTCGGTGTTCGCCCGGACCTTTCCGTGAAAGTTCAAATCCTCCACCTCGATGCTACCGACGATCATGTCTCCACGCGCGACAAGCTCGGATGGATCCAGGCCCCGCGGGTCCTGCTTGTGTGGCCGCGGCGCGGTCGCGTGCTCAACTCTCGCCTCGATCTGAAGCTCGTCGCGCGCGCCGCCGATCGGCGGGGTACTAGACTCGGCCTGGTGACGCACGACCCGGATGTGCGTGACCAGGCCCGAAGCCTGGGGATCCCCGTCTTTGACTCGGTCGACGACCTCCCTGAGGACCGCTGGCGAACAGCGGGCAACGGCAAGGCCGTACGAGCGCCGTCCCGCGATAAGCCCTTTGATCTCAATCAGCTTCGACTGGCGCGCCACCCCGAAGTCGCCGCTCCTTCAATTCGGAGCCGCTTGGGCCGTGGGGCCGCATTCGCTCTGGCGATCCTGGCCGTACTCGTCCTCCTGATCTTGATCGTTCCCTCCGCCGACATCGTCCTCGTGCCTCGGACGGAACGCCAGTCGCTCGCGCTATCGTTCGTACTCGATGCTGACCCGAATACCTCGAACAGCGAAGGACATCTCCCGGCGAGAATCCTCGAAACCACGATCTCAGGTGAACTGCGGACACCAACTACCGGGCGGGCCCTTGCTCCTTCAAGTGTGGCCATCGGGAGCGTTGTATTCACTAACCTCACCTCCGAATCCATCTCGCTCCCCACGGGCACGGGAGTGCGACCGAGCGGACCGGACGCTCCGATCCGGTTCACGACTCTCGAGCCCGTCACGCTTGAGGCTGAAGAAGGGGCGGAGGCAAACGCCGGGATTCAAGCCGTCAACCCTGGCCCAAGCGGCAATCTCGCTGCGGGCCTGCTCGACGCCGTCGAAGGGGAGATCGGGCTCCAGGTGTCGGTCACCAACCCGGAGGCGACCCGCGGCGGTGGCAGCGGGCCTCAGCCCGGCGTGTCCGCCCGAGATGCCAGCGATCTGGAGCTCGAAGTCAGGCAACTGCTCATTCGGCAAGCGGAAGGCGCGCTCGCCGATCAACTTGGCGACGACGAGGTCCTGGCTCCGGCCTCGATGACCCTGAGCCAGGTCATCGAGAAGGATTTCGATCACGAGGTCGGCGAACCCGCCGAGAGTCTGAGTCTGTCCATGCGCGCCAGCGTGACGGGCCGCGCCTACAGCCGCTCGGACATCGTTGCGCTGGCTCAGGGCAGTCTCGATGCGGACCTGCCTGAAGGTGAACAGGCCGTCCCTGGATC
>MGOM01000003.1:23429-23740 GCA_001797105.1 Chloroflexi bacterium RBG_19FT_COMBO_62_14 | reverse complement strand
CAAGCCCCTCGCAGACGGCTTCGAGCACGCCGGTCACAATTCGCGTGCATGCCTGGCGTGAGGTGTTCTCCCTGCTTGATACTGCGAGAGCCGGCCGGCTGGTGCGTGGGCTGGACCGGGCCGGGGCGATCGCGATCCTTGCCCGTCAATTCGAACTCGGGGGCTTGCCGCGCATCAGGCTTCGGCCCGCGTGGTGGCCGAGGTTGCCTCTGCTCGAAATTCGCATCGGCGTCCATTGGCCATGGCAAACGCTCGGATGAGCCGCGTCCTGGCGGTCGATCCGGGCGAGGTACGGCTGGGCCTGGCCGTGA
>MGOM01000003.1:22965-23387 GCA_001797105.1 Chloroflexi bacterium RBG_19FT_COMBO_62_14 | reverse complement strand
GCCACAAGTCGCGCCAGGAGGACGCGCGGCGGATCGCCCGCGCCGCCGCCGAACATTCGGTCGAGACGGTCGTCGTCGGAATCGCTCTCGATCAGGAGGGCGAGGTCGGCCCTCAGGCGCGACGCGCACTGCGCCTGGTCGAGGCCCTCAAGCTCGAAACCAACCTTCCGATTGAGACCTGGGACGAGAGCGGCACCACGGCCGCGGCGCGGGCCATGGGAGGCACATCGGAGAATCTCGATGCGCGGGCAGCGGCCGTGATCCTTCAGGAATTCCTCGATGCCCGGAACAGGTAAGCGGAGGTCACGCGGGCTCATCGGGCTGATCCTGGTTCTTGTCCTGTGCCTTGCATGCGCCGCCGCCGGCGCCCTGCTCGTGGGGATGCGGGAGGCCGCCGGCGACCTCGGCCAGGCGGCGGATGG
>MGOM01000003.1:10095-22877 GCA_001797105.1 Chloroflexi bacterium RBG_19FT_COMBO_62_14 | reverse complement strand
TCGTATGATCTCGAGGTCTCCCCCGGCGAGACCGCCGGAGACGTGGCAGCCAGATTGCAGGATGCCGGGATCGTCCGTAATGCCGCGCTCTTTCGCGCCTACTTGAGGTACCGGGGACTGGATGTGGGGATCAAGACCGGGGGCTACTTCGTGCGCGGCTCAATGAGTGTTCGCCAATTGGCGGATACTCTGCAAACGGCGCTCCCGGAGGAGAGTGTCCTCACGATCCCCGAGGGCTGGCGTGTCGAGCAGATCGCGGCCGCGTTGCCGGTCGACGGGATCAGTTTCGGACCGGAGGATTTCCTCGCCGCTGCCGGGGAGGCGCCGACCGGATACTCGTTCTCCTCAGACCTGGCCGGGCTCATGCCTAGCGAAGGCTTCCTTTTCCCCGACACCTATCGGTTGTCGGAGACGACCAGCGCCCCCGATTTCGTACATCTCATGCTTGACAACTTCGAGCAACGGCTTACGCAGGATATCCGTCAGGGGTTCACTTCGCAAGGCCTGAGCCTTTACCGGGCCGTCACATTAGCTTCGATCGTGGAGCGCGAGGCGGCAGCAGCCGACGAACGACCTTTGATCGCCTCGGTCTTCCTCAATCGACTATCGGCGGGGATGAACCTCGATGCTGACCCGACTGTCCAGTATGCCTTGGGCTGGCAAACGGAAGGCGGTTGGTGGAAGGCCCCACTCACTGAGTATGATCTCGAGATCGACTCTCCCTATAATACTTACCGCTATCCGGGCCTGCCTCCCGGGCCGATCGCCAATCCCGGCCTGGACAGCCTCCGATCCGTGGCCTTTCCGGCGGAGTCCGCCTATTTGTACTTCCGCGCTCTGTGTGACGGCTCAGGTATGCACGCCTTTGCCACCTCGTTCGAGGAGCACCTTCAGAACGCGTGCCCGTGATTGCAGTTCAATGCGACCGGACCACTAGCAGGTCCCTCGCACCATAGAATTGTCGGAAGTTGAGCATCCTGCTCTCGCATCGGGCTCCTTGGCCACTGACCTTTCTCCTGTTCTCCCCGGACACGGCTTGTCACGACCGGCAGCATCAAGACTGAGCGGTACGACGGGGCGGGTTCCGCAGCCCGTCGTCCGACTTTGGCCGTCTCGTTCTTTGTTCGGTGAGACCATGCCAGGAGGGAGATGGCTCTGTTTCGAAGGCGTGTGGAGTACGATGGAGTTGTCGCGGCGTCTTTCTTCCGCGGTCCAAGCCCATCGCCGCGGCCAGTTGATAAGAGGAGCCACTATTGATATGACACATAAGCGAAGATCCCCATTCGGCTCCTGGCGTTCCCCGATCAGTGCCGCCATGGTTGCCGCGCAAACGACCTCTCCGTCGGGCACCCTGGGACAAATGGCGGGGTCCGGCTCCGATCTCTACTGGGTGGAATTGCGTCCGAAGGAAGGCGGGCGCAATGTCGTTATGCGCTACACGGCCGACGGGAAAGTCGAAGACGTGACTGCGCCTCCGCACAGCGCCCGCTCGATTGTGCATGAATACGGAGGCGGTTCGATCTTTGCCCACGGGAAGTCTCTCTTCTTCAGCAACTATGATGACCAGCGGTTGTACCGTGTTGATCCTGACGCCAAGCCGCGACCGATCACCCCCGAGCCTCCTTCGCCAAGGTCCGACCGCTACTCGGACGGGCGAGTAATCGCCGACGGCAGATTCATTGTTTGCGTCCGGGAACGCCACCTTGATGGCGGCCAGGTGATGAACGAACTGGTCTCCGTTCCGGCCGACGGCTCCAGCGAACCGGCGATCGTCGCCTCTGGCAGAGATTTCTACGCTTGCCCGCGTCCAAGCCCGGACGGGTCGCGTCTGGCATGGATAGCCTGGGACGACCCTCAAATGCCATGGGACGGCACGGAAGTCTGGGTGGCAGCACTCCACTCGGATGGCTCCGTCGAAAGACCGGAGATCGTGGCCGGCGGCCCAGGTGAGTCCCTCTTCCAGCCGGAGTGGAGCCCGTCGAGCGAACTGCATTTTGTATCCGATCGCAGCGGCTGGTGGTCTCTCTATCGGGCCACTGACCACGAGGTGGAAGCACTGCCGACTCTCGAAGCGGACTTCGGAACCGCGCTCTGGCAGCTCGGATTCACTCGCTACTGCTTTGCCGCGGACGGGGCGATCGTGTGCACCTACTCGAAGGATGGATTCGATCACCTGGGACGGATACGACCTGGAGGCAGCTCAGTCGAGCCGATCGAGACAGGATTGACTTCCTTCTATCCACCGCAATTCATCGTTGGCGGATCGGGTCGAATTGGCTTCATCGCCGGATCCGCCACGGATACTCAATCCGTCCGGCTTCTGGACCTCTCAACCGGGAAGGTCGAGGTGATCTACACCGCATTCGAACTCACGGTGGATCCGGCCTTCATTTCGATCCCGCACCCGATTAGCTACCCTACAGAAGGAGGCGCTCTCGCCCATGCCCTGTTCTATCCCCCGGCCAACCGCGATTTCACTGGAAACGAGGGGGAGAGACCACCGTTGATCGTCATCAGCCATGGGGGGCCGACCTCGGCTACACGATCACATCTGCAGTTGGGGATCCAGTATTGGACCAGTCGAGGGTTCGGCGTTGTCGACGTGGATTATGGCGGCAGCACCGGGTACGGGCGCGCCTATCGCATGCGGTTGAACGGGATGTGGGGCATCGTCGACAAGGACGACTGCATCAACGCCGCCCGTTACCTCGCCGAGCATGGTGAGGTCGACGGACGGCGGATGCTGATCCGAGGCGGGAGCGCCGGAGGTTACACAACGCTGTGCGCCCTGGCCTTCGACAACGTCTTCGCCGGTGGCGCCAGTTATTATGGTGTCGCCGACCTCGAGCCCTTTGTGACGGACACCCACAAGTTCGAAGCCCGCTATATGGACAGCCTGGTCGGGGCTTACCCCGAAGCGAGAGAGACCTATCGCGCCCGCTCGCCGATCCACTTCGCCGACCAGATCTCGTGTCCGATCATTCTCTTCCACGGCCTTGAGGACAAGATCGTCCCACCGTCACAGGCCGAGATCATGGTCGAAGCCCTTCGGAAGAAAGGCCTGCCCTTTGCCTACATCGCATTTGAAGGAGAGCAACACGGTTTCCGACGATCAGAGACTGTTCAACGGGCACTCGAAGCGGAGCTCTACTTCTACTCACAGGTCCTGGGCTTCGGCTTGAGCGAGCACCTCGAGCCGGTGAAGATCGAAAACCTCTGAGACAGCCGGGGGAACCTGTCCCCTCTCTCCTTAGACGATCTCAATCGGACCCGTCAGCCCCGATCGGTGCAGGAATCCCTGGATGACGTGCGACGGGACGGCAACCCCGACATCCGGGCCGGTCATCATAGTGTTGATCCCGACCAGCCTGCCGCGCGCGTCGATGAGTGGTCCGCCGGAGTTGCCCGGGCGCAGGTGCAAGTCAGCGACGACCCAATCCCGACCCGAGGCCGGCATCTCCGGCCAACCGGCCCCGGCTCCGATGACGATCCCGGCCGTGGCCGCGCCGGCGACGCCCCACGGATCACCCAGGGCCACGACCAGGTCCCCCGGCCTCAAGGATCGCGAATCACCCAGGACAAGCGCCGGTAGGCCCTCGTCATCCACCTTGAAAGCCGCCAGGTCGGCCGCCTCGTCATACGACAGCAAGCTCGCCGTCCGCGTTCGGCCATCCTGCAAAGTCACTTCGGCCTCCGGCCTGCGCACGACATGGGCATTCGTCACCAGCAGGCCGCCCTCCCCGAGTATCGTCGCCGATCCGGCCCCGTGCCGCGAGGTTCGGATCCGGACGAGTGACTCACGCGCACGCTGGATGACCTCGGCCAGTTCCTCGTTCAGCCTCTCGAGCCACGCTTCCATTTTGGCCTCCACTCCGGTCGCTCACCCGGTACCACGCTGACCTGTTTCACCACTCCGCCTCGGAGGACTGTGATCTGGGTCGACTCTCCGACCCTCTCGCCGCCCAAACCGCCCATCAAGTCGTCCAGGCTCTGGACCGGATCGCCTTCGATGCCGATGATCACATCCCCCAGGATGAGCCCGCCCTTCTCGGCTGGGCTCTCGGGCTCGACCGAGACCAGCAGCAGGCCGATCTCGCGCCCAATTTCCTCCTGCGCCCCGGCCGACAGACGGACCGGCTGGGCTCCGACGCCCAAGTATCCGCGCCGGACACGGCCATGCGTGAGCAGCATCTCGGCGATCTGCTGAAGGCTCGTGGCGCCGATGGTCAGGCTGATACCGCGCAAGAGCCCGGAAGTGTTGAGCCCGATTACCCGGCCGGCGACGTCGACCAGAGGCCCTCCGGAGAATCCGGGATACATCACCACATCGGTCTGCAAGTAGTGGTCGAGCATGCCCCCGGCCGGCGTCCGCCATCCGCCGTCGATTGCACTGACGATCCCCATCGTCGCCAGGACCGACTCACCCGGCCTGCCAAGCGCCAACACCAGGTTCCCGACTCGCAGGTCTTCCGTCTTCATCCATTTGGGGGCACTCAGCCCGCCGGTCTGCGCGCGCAAGACTGCAAGGTCAGTAGTGTGATCACGCCCGACCAGTTCGGCAGGAACCGTCTCGCCGTTCGGGAAGCCCACCTGAATCCCCTCGTCGCTTTCGAGGACATGATGGGAAGTGATGATCACGCCCTCGGCGTTCCACACTATCCCGCTTGCCGGGAGACGCCGGCGGCCATCGACACGCACGACGCTCGTGCCCGCCTTCTCGACGGTCTCGGCCAGGGCCTGCGACAAATCTGTGAGCATTGCCATTTCCACCCTCCCTTTTCTTCACCTGAACTTGAACTGCGACGGCACCCATTCCCAGCGTTCGGAGCGATCCGCGCATGCGCTTTGACTGGATCCAGTCTAGCTACTGGAGAGTGGCTGCATATCCTCCATTCGATCAGGAGGGGAACAGTCCATCCGGCAGTCACGGTCCGAGTGCCCATCTCCCCCACCCTGAGCAGTGCAGACCGGGCCGCCGTCTTCGGCGGCCCGAGCATCTTATCTACCCGCTCCCGGCGCCGCCGAGGACGGCGGCCCGAGCGCCTATCGTCCCGCTCCCTGCCTGCCCTTGTGCTTTTCAAGGGCGCCGTCCCCGACGCCCTCGAAGAACACGAGGACAGGCAGGACAATCCGGGCCGCCGAGGACGGCGCCCCGAGCGTCCATATTCTCGCTCCCTGCCTGCCCTTGTGCGGTTCACGGGCGCCGTCCTCGGCGCAGAATGGGCCGCCCTAAGGACGGCCCCAGTTCGACGAGTTTCCCCTTCCCTCCGCGGGCTTACCCTGATTGCAGCTCCGACCAACGACAAGCAAGGCCCTGTCAACCAGAGTAGCTCAGAGTGGTATCAACCCCATCCGCGCGGCGTTCATCGCCGCCTCGGTCCTGCTCTGAGCACCAAGCTTACCCAGGATGGAATTCACATGGAACTTGACCGTGAACTCACTGATCTCGAGCCGGACGGCGATCGCCTTGTTCGGCAACCCGTCTGCCATCAGCCGCAACACTTCCAGTTCTCGAGCCGTCAAGGGCTCGATCAGCCCCGACTTCGCGGCCGCCTCTCCCGGAATTAGGGGGAAGACCATCGCGGGATCAATCACCGCCAGACCTTCGACGACCGCTGACAGGCTCGCCGCAAGACGTGCGGCGCTGACGTCTCTGGGAAGGACCCCGCGGGCGCCGGCGGTCCAAGCGCCCCTGGCGAGTTTTCCGTCCGACAGGAGCACCACCAGAGGTAGGTCCGACCAATCCGCCTCGTTCAGCGGATCGAGACCGCCCTCCCCCTCCCAGCCCAGGTCCCAGACCACTACCTCGGGGGAATACGCCTGGAGATCTTGCTCCAGCCCGGTCCCTGGGCCAATTTGCCCGACGACGTTAAATGCGGGGAATCCCTCAAGGAGCGCTTTGAGGCCTGCCCGTACCAGCGGATCGTCGGCGACAACCAGTACGCGCAGGTTCCCTTCGGACGAGCCCTCAGGCACGAATTGACTTCCTGGCCGCCAGTTGGGCACTTTGTCGCATGCCTTTCAACGATGGGCTTCGAGGCAGAGCACGCCCTCCGGCCCGACGACGGCGTCATGCATCACGCCAGCTTCCAGCTCCAACCGGTCTCCGACGCGCAAGTCGAGGTGCTCTCCGGTCACGGGCAGACCAAACGTGATCGAGCCGTCTACGACGTAGATGACTTTGCTGTAGCCATGGCTGTGGGCGTTGTACCGGTCACCCGGGCCGTTCGACCAGGTGGATACCGATAACCCCTCGGCCTGCAACACTCTCTCGATGGCAGGCAGGGTCGGCGGCGTCTCGCCTTTCCATGGAATCACGCGTGCTGGCCTCGGGACCACTGCGGGCTCTCTCAACTTCGCAGCGTGCGATAGAAAAGCGGGAGGGGGTCGACTGGAGAACGGCTGAAGACATGCGCCTTGAGCACTTGCTCGGTCGCCTCTTCGGCCTTCGCCGGATCATTGGCGTGAACCGTGAAGAGCGGCTCCCCCTTTTTCACCCGGTCGCCGACTTTGTGATGGACGACGATCCCGACCGCGTGGTCAATCGGTTCCCCCTTTTTCGACCGACCTGCCCCCAAGATGACCGCTGCCATCCCGACCTGAAGGGCATTGATTTCCGCCAGGTATCCCTGGCGCGGCGAAGGGACTGCTTTGCGAATAGACGCAGTCGGTAACCTGTCCGGTTCTTCGATGTAGCGCTCGTCGCCGCTTTGCGCGCGGACCAGCCGGCGGAACTTGTCCAGCGCCTCTCCGCCGGCGAGCATGTCCCTGGCCAGGCGTTTCGCTGCGGCGTGCGACGGCGCCGCGCCACCAAGCTGAATCAGGTGGCCGGCGACGGCCAGGCAGTGTTCACGGAAGTCGGCCGGCCCTCCCCCGCGCAGCGTGTCCAGGGCTTCGCGCACCTCGATGGCGTTCCCGACGGCGTGGCCCAGGGGTTGGTTCATGTCTGAGATGAGGGCGATAACCTGCATCCCTGCCCGCCGTCCGATGTCTACCATCAGACGGGCCAGCCGCGTGCCGTCTCGCACGGAGGACATGAACGCCCCCGCCCCCACCTTCACGTCGAGGACGAGAGCCTTGGCCCCGCCGGCGATCTTCTTGCACATCACCGATGAAGCGATCAACGGCACCGAAGGGACCGTCCCGGTCACATCGCGCAACGCATACAACTTCCCGTCTGCCGGGGCCAGCTTGGCCGTCTGGCCGCATAAGACCAGACCGATTTCACGCAGTTGGCGGAGAAACGCCCCTGCGGTCAAATCGCTCTTGTAGCCGGGGATCGACTCCATCTTGTCCAGCGTTCCACCGCTGAAGCCCAATCCCCTCCCCGACATCTTCCCCAAGGGCACACCGGCGGCGGCGACGATCGGCTGGATGACTAGCGTCGTCTTGTCTCCGACCCCGCCGGTGGAATGTTTATCCACGGGCCTGCGTGCGATCTGGCTCAGGTCCAACCTCTCACCCGAGGCGATCATGGCCTGGGTCAAATCGTAGGTCTCACGCGGGGTCATGCCCCGCAGGACGACGGCCATCGCCCAAGCGGCGGCCTGATAATCCGGGATCTCGTCATGGGTGAAGCCTTCGACAAAGAAGTCGATTTCCTCACGCGTGAGCTCGCCTCCGTCTCGTTTCTTGCTGATGATGTCGACGGCCCGCATGGGTTTCCTCCGATGCGATTATATCCACTTCCGCTCTCGGAGCAGAACACTGCACAGAGCCGCCGCCAGCCGAGCTGTTCGGCAGCCCCAGGCCTCCCCTTGTATAATCGGCCCAACACGGGGAGACGCAGACCATGCCGGACGTTGACCTGATTCTCAAGAACGCCACGATCGTGACGATGGATGACAGTTACCACATCATCCAGAATGGGGCCTTAGCCGTGACCGGCGACTCGATTACCGCGGTCGGCGAAGGCGAGCACTTGCCTGCCTCATTTGTCGCCCGAGAAACGGTCGATTGTGAAGGCAGGATCGTCATCCCCGGCCTGGTGAACGCTCACACGCACGTCCCGATGACTCTTCTGCGGGGCCTGGCCGACGATCGCAGGCTCGACGTGTGGCTGCTCGGATACATGATGCCGGTCGAGCGCGAGTTCGTCTCTCCCGACTTCTGTCGTTTGGGGGCGCTGCTGGCATGTGCCGAAATGATCCGCGGCGGGGTGACCTGCTTCGCCGACATGTACTACTTCGAAGAGGCCGTGGCGCAGGCGACGGCCGAGGCCGGCATGCGCGCCGTTTGCTCTCAGACCGTCCTCAAGTTCCCTGCGCCGGATGCCGCTTCGTACGAGGATTCCCTGGCCGCGGCCCGCGAGTTCATTCAGACATGGAAGGGCCATCCTCTGATCGTCCCTTCGGTCGCGCCGCATGCGCCTTACACCTGCACGCCGGACATCCTGCGGGCGTGCACTGAGCTGGCCATCGAATTCGACGTTCCGCTTCACATCCACATCTCCGAGACATTCCAAGAAGTGGAGCAGTGGCGCAATGAGTACGGCATGCCCGTTGTCCCGTGGGTGAAAAAACAAGGCTTGCTCAAGACCAAGCTTCTGGCCGCCCATTGCGTGCACATCGACGATGGGGAGATCAACAGTCTGGCTCACGCCGGCGCCGGCGTCGCCCATAATCCTTCCAGCAATCTCAAGTTGGCCTCTGGCTTCGCCCCCGTCGTGGACATGCTCCAGGCTGGGTTGAGTGTCGGGATTGGGACCGACGGACCGGCTTCGAACAACGATCTGGACATGTTTGACGAGCTCCGCTTGGCAAGTTTCATCGCCAAGGGTCACAGCGGCGATCCAACCGCTCTGCCGGCCCGAGTCACGTTTGCCATGGGCACCCGTCTGGGGGCGCAAGCACTCCACCTCGGACATCTGATCGGTTCGCTCGAGCCGGGGAAGCGGGCCGATCTTGTGCTGCTCGACCCCGACACCCTCCATAACACGCCGCAATTCGGCCGCGAGCCCGATGCCGTCTATGCCAGGCTCGTCTATGCTATGAAGTCGACTGACGTCACCGATGTCATGGTCAACGGGCGTTGGCTGATGCGCCACCGGGAGTTGCTGACGATCGATCAGAAGCCGTTGTTGGAAGCCGCCGCTGCATATGCCGCCCGGATCGACACATTCCTGATCGAACGCGAGGAATCGATCCTATCGAAACTCGTGGCGATCGAAGGGGCGGTGCAGGAGGAGAGCTACGAGGTACAGATCAAAGTCCGCCTCGACGATCCGGCGCCGGTCATTCAAGCCTTGACCAATGAGAGTTTCGAGATCGTCCGGCGGGCGCACTATCAGGAGTATGACACGTACTTCTTGTTCAAGGATGATGCGCAAGGCCGCCTGCGGCACCGTGAGGACGAGTTCATCAGCGCCGACGGGAATGTGTCCAAGGTCCGATATCGCCTGACGCTGACCGGTCCGGCGGCCGAGAAGGAGTTTCCCAATTCCGTGCTGCTCTCGCGCTCGCGATTCCTGGCGCCGGCGACTCACGGCCTGCGGTTCTACCGGGAGTACTTCAAGCCCTCCGGCGAAATCGAGATCCACAAGGAACGACTGCGCTGGCTTGTCCGTCACAAAGGCGTGGAGTTCTTCGTCAACATCGATCAGGTCCGCATGCCAGAGCTGGAAAGCTGGTTTCTTGAGGTCAAGACTCGAACATGGTCCCGGCGGGATGCCGAGGAGAAGGCCGCCCTGATCTCGGACTTGCTGCAAGAGCTAGGGACTCAAGACGCGCCCGCCGTTCGGGAAGAATACCCCGACATGCCGGCGTAGGCCGAAGGGGGTGAGTCCCCCGTCCAGGTTCTGGTGGCACCAACCCCACTACAGCGACAGTTCGATTTCGGGAATGAACCGTTGAAACGAGGACGGGGCGGAGGGTCCGAGCCCGCCCCACACCGACGGGGTTCGATCCTCTACAATGTGATCTCCCGGCTCAGTTAGATAACGTTGAAGTGAGGCTGGGGCGGGTTCACCGCCCCCGCCTCACTTCAACACACACCCCCTCCCCCAGCAAAGGCGTGCCAGGACTGAGCGATCGCGTCTGGCCGGGGGAGGGGGACAAGAGGGCCGTCCGCCCCGCATGTTGTTAGCGGGGGGGGGACTTTCGGTCCTGTCTAGCTTTCTTCTTCGGGGGGTAAAAACCGCTTCTGCCACTCGTACAGTTTGTTGAGCGCCTCGAGCGGGGTGAGCGAGGCGATATCCAACGCGCGTAGCGAGTCGAGCATCGGATTCGTCTCCGGGAAAAACCGGAGCTGGCGCGACGGCTCATGGTCTTGAGCCCTGGCCTTGGTGGAGTCCGACTCGAGATCGGTGAGGATCTCCTGGGCACGATTAATGACCGGGCGGGGCAGCCCGGCCAGCTGTGCCACGTGGATCCCGTAGGACCGATCGGCGCCTCCCGGGACGATCCTGTGCAGGAACACCACCTGCCCACCCTCTTCTGAAACAGCGACATTGTAGTTGCGCACGCCCGGCAGCAGCTCTGCCAGCCGGGTCAATTCGTGGAAGTGCGTGGCGAACAACGTCCGGGCACGCAGGCGGGGATGATTGTGGATGTACTCGGCCACGGCCCAGGCGATCGACAGACCATCGTACGTGCTCGTCCCGCGTCCGATCTCGTCCAGGATGAGCAGGCTGCGCCGGGTGGCGTTGTGCAGGATGTTAGCCGTCTCGACCATCTCAACCATAAAGGTCGATTGGCCGGCGTGGATCTCATCCTGGGCGCCGATCCGGGTAAACAGACGGTCCGTCAGGCCGACTGTGGCCGAACGCGCCGGCACGTAGCTGCCCATTTGCGCCATCAAGACGATCAGCGCCACCTGCCGTAGATACGTGCTCTTGCCGGACATGTTGGGGCCGGTGATCACCCGCACGCGCTCGCCTTCTTCGAACACGGCATCATTCGGTACGAACCGCGCCCCTCGCAGATGGTCTTCGACGACAGGATGGCGTCCTTCCCGGATCTCTAGCACATCTTCGTCAACCACTTCCGGTCGCACGTAGCCCTTGCGGACCGCCACTTCCGCCAGACCGGCGATCACGTCCAGGCGGGCGAGTCCCCTGGCCGTGCCCAACAACCGCTTCGACTCGTTTCCAACCCGATGGCACAGCTCGTGGAATAGTTCCGCCTCGAGCGTGCGGATCCGCTCCTCGGCCGTCAGCACCTGGGCCTCGGCCTCCTTCATTTCCGGAGTGATGTACCGCTCGGCCGAAACAAGAGTCTGCTTGCGGATGTACTCATCCGGCACGAGGCGGGCATTGGCTTTGGTGACCTCGATGAAGTACCCAAAGATCTTGTTGTAGCCGACCTTGAGGGTCTTGATCCCCGTACGGCTGCGCTCGGCGTTCTCCAACCCAGCGATCCAATCGCGTGAGCTCTTCGATGATTGGACGACGCTGTCCAACAGCTCCGAATGACCCGGGCGAATGACACCGGGGTTCGTCAGCGTCGCCGGGAGGTCGTCGGCCAGCGCCGCCGCCAACAACTCGTACAAGTCCTGACAGGGATCAAGCGCCTCCCCGATCGACAGTAGGGCTGATCCGCCTCCGGCTTCCAATAGACTCCGGATGGGGGGCAGCCGAGCCAGGAGTTCTCGTAACGATCCGAGATCGCGGGGGGTGGCCATCTGAGCGGCGGCACGATTGGCCATGCGCTCGAGATCCCCCAGACCGTTGAGGGCACTGCGAACCTCGGCCCTCCACACCCCGTCGTCGATGAGAGCGTGCAGTTGATCGAGGCGCTGGTTGATCTCGTCCCCATCGAGCAACGGTCGATTGATCCATTGCCGTAGCAGCCGGCGGCCCATCGGTGTGACGGTCATATCCAGCGAGCCCAGCAGCGAGCCGCGTTCCTCGCCGTAGCGAAGTGTCTGCGTCAATTCCAGGTTGCGCCGCGTCGCCGGATCCACCGTCATGAACTCGTCGGAGGAATAGGTCGTCACCGCCGTGAGGAGTTTGAGAGCAGCCGGCTGGGTCTCCTCGAGATAGCCGAGGATCGCGCCTGCGGCGCGCGCCGCAAGAGGCTTCTCTCCGAGACCGAAGCCATCCAGGGTGATCACATTGAATTGGCGCTGGAGTCGCTCGAGATTGCGTTCCCCGTCGAACTGCCAGTCGGGGAGTCGAGTCAGGAACCCGATGCCGCCGGTCTCTATCTCAGAGGTTTCGGGGACCAGGATTTCCGCCGGCATCAGCCGGCCGAGTTCCCGCCGGAGGGAACTCCCCGGATCGTGGCCATCTATTTGGGCGGCGCTGAACTCCCCGGTGCTCACGTCAGCGAAAGCGACACCGATGGCCTCTCCCTCGGCCAACGCCGCCGCCAGATAGTTGTTGGCATCTCCCGGGAGCAGCCCCGGCTCTACCACGGTGCCCGGGGTGACTACACGAACGACCTCACGTGGGAACAGGCCGCGCACCGGCGCATCGCCGACCTGCTCGCAGATGGCGACGTGGTAGCCCTTCTCGATGAGTTTTGCCAGGTAGATTTCTACGGCGTGATGCGGGACCCCCGCCATGGGGATGCGTGTGCCCTTGGCGACATTGCGCGAGGTCAGGACGATGTCGAGCTCGCGCGCGGCGACTTTGGCATCCTCATCGAAGGTTTCGTAGAAGTCTCCGAGGCGAAAGAACAGGATCGCGTCCGGATGCTGACGCTTGAGTTCGAGGTACTGGCGACGAACGGGGCTGAGGTCTTCGGTCATCCGAGTTCATTCTAACCCGTTCGAGGTTGATTCGGGATGCTGGTCCGTCGGATCGATAGGTGAGAGCCTAAGCATGCCCCTCAATGGCCTCC
>MGOM01000003.1:5939-10078 GCA_001797105.1 Chloroflexi bacterium RBG_19FT_COMBO_62_14 | reverse complement strand
GCGCCCGCCGCACGCAGAGAGTGCTGCCTCCCCTTATGTTATACTGCCGACATGGTGACCGTCGTTGCCGTCGATCTTGGGGGCACAAACCTGAGGGCGGCATACTTCCCCGATGATCACCCCCATCCCAAAGCTCAGACGAAGATCCCCACGCCTACCCACGAGGGTCCGCAAGCTGTCCTCCACCGCATCATCCAGACCATTGAGCAGGTGGCGCCCGCTGACCGCCATGACCTGCGGATCGGCGTCGGAGTCCCCGGCCCGCTCGATCCGGTCGAGGGTGTGGTCTTCGATGCCCCAAACGTCCCCGGCTGGTTGGACATCCCTCTCAAAGCACTCCTCCAGCAGCACTTCAACGTCCCAATCATCTTGGGAAATGACGCCAATGTGGCCGCCCTGGCCGAGTGGCGATACGGGGCGGCGCGCGGATCCGACGACATGCTGTATCTCACGATCAGCACCGGCATCGGCGGTGGGGTCATCGCTAACGGACGACTTGTCCTCGGCGCCAACGGTCTCGCCGGAGAACTTGGACACATGCTCGTCAATCCCGGTGGCGCCTTGTGCGGCTGTGGCCAACACGGCCACCTGGAAGCCGAGGCCGCCGGCCCGGCGATCGCTCGCAAAGCTCGGGAACGCATCGCTGCCGGAGAGCGTACCAGCCTGATCGACGCTAAAGGGCCGCCGGCCGAGATCACGGCCGAAGCCGTCGGGCGCGCCGCCAACAGCGGCGATCTGCTGGCCAGGGCGGTGGTCGAGGAAGCCGGCGAGATTATCGGGAGGCAACTCGCCAGTCTGGTGCACGCGTTCAACCCCGAGGTCATTGTGATCGGGGGCGGGGTGTCCACAATCGGCCCCCTGCTCTTCGAACCCATGCTACGCGCCCTGCGCGCCCACATCATGCACCCGGCGTTCCTGAAGAACTTAAGAGTCGTCCCGGCGGCGCTCGGCGACGATGCCGGGCTGATCGGCGCAATGGTCCTGGCCCGAGGAACGTGAACAAAACACCTCTCAGACTCTCGGGCCTGATCATGACGGCCGTCCTCGGCGCGTTGGCAATCGGTTGCGCCTCTCCGGAACCGCCTGCCGAAAGGGTCATCACTTACGGGCTGACCCTCTCCCCGACGGGAATCGATCCACACATCAACGCCTCGCTCGAGCTCGGCATTCCCTTGAGCTCGGTCTACGACACGCTCGTGTTCCAGGACCCCGAGAGCGGCGCCTTCGTTCCCGGTCTGGCCGAGACCTGGGAAATATCCGAAGACGGGCTCGAATACACGTTCTCCCTTCGGCGTGATGTCAGATTCCACGATGGAACCCCGTTCAACGCGCAAGCCGTCGTAGCCAATCTCGATTACATCCTCAATCCAGACAACCACTCTCAGCGGGCGGCCTTCATGCTGGGCTCTCTCGAGGAGGTGACAGCCGTGGACGATCACACCGTCCGTCTGCGGCTGGCGGAACCGTATGCACCTCTGCTCGACTCGCTCTCCCAGGTCTACCTGGGGATGGCCTCCCCCGCGGCGCTCGATCAGTGGGGGCCAGCCGAGTATCAGTTCCATCAGGTCGGAACCGGACCCTATCGCTTTGTCGAGTACATCCCCGATGATCATTTAACTCTGGCCCGTAACCAGGCCTATGACTGGGCTCCTTCCATATATAAGCAACCGGAAGCGCCGATCGATTCCTTCGTCTTCAAGTTCTACGTGGATCCGGCCACGCGCATGCTCGCGCTGCAGGCCGGACAGGTCGATATTATCGGAGAGCTACCGCCGCGCGATGCGGCTCGGATCGATCAGTCTCAGGAGTTCGACCTGATTCCGGTGACCATCCCGGGCCAGCCGCTCCAGCTCATGTTCAACACGCGTCAACCCCCCACAGACGACCTGCAACTCCGCCGCTCGCTGATCATGAGCGTCGATCGTCGGACGATAGTGAGGACGGTCTTCGGAGATTATTCGCCCGTCGCCTCCGGCCCGCTGGCGGCAGGTACCGATGGATTCGGCTCCGACCCAGCTCTGCCGGACTACGACGTCGAGCAAGCCCTGAACATCCTGGCGGAGGCCGGTTGGGTGGCCGGTGACGAGGGGGTGCTTTCAAGAGATGGTGTCCCCCTCGAGCTCAAAGTCGTTGTGCCTGCCTGGGGGTCGAACCCGGAGGTCGGACAGCTAATCGAGGCGGCGTGGAGAAATCTGGGTGCGCGAGTTGAGTTGACCATCGCCCCCGGTTTCGGACAGCTCAAGGAGCTTCAAGCCGCCGGTGGATACAACGCAATCGCCTACTACACGTTTGGCGCGGATCCCGACCTGCTGCGCTCGTTCTTCCGCAGCGACGGATTGTACAACTGGACAGGGTACGAAGATCCTCAGCTGGACCTTCTCCTGGATCGGGCGTCCCAGGTGACAGACGATCCGGATGAGCGGCGGCGACTCTACGGGGCGGTCTCGGAGATCGTCACCGATGAAGCGTTGATCCTGCCAATCCGCGACTACGTCGACCTCGTCGGGTTCAACCGGCGTGTACAAGGACTTCATTTCGGCTACCAGGGATGGTTCCCCCTTCTGATCGATTTGAGCCTGGCCCGTTAGCGGCCATCATCAGGCGGATTCTGGAAGGGCTGCTGACAGCCTGGGCGGCTGTCAGCTTGACGTTTTTCGCCTTACGAGCAACCGGAGGCGATCCTGTCGCTAACTTGCTGGCGCAAGGTCTGGCCTCGCCCGATCAAGCCGCCACATTGCGCCACACGCTTGGGCTGGACCTTCCCCTGTGGACTCAGTACATACGATTCCTGGTCGGCCTGCTTCGCGGCGATCTTGGCGTGTCGCTTTACACTTCGCGGAACGTCTCGATCGTAATCGGGGAGCAGATCCCGCCAACTGCTGCGCTGGCTTCGGCCGGGCTGGCGGTCGCACTCATCCTCGGATTGCTCCTCGGGGTTACGGCTGCCTGGTCGCGCCGCAAGTCGGTCGGCGATCTGGCCAGCGTACTGTCAAGCCTAGCGCTGACTCTGCCGGTTGCCGTCACTGGCGTCGCCAGCATCGTGATCCTGAATGTCTTCTTCCACAACTCTCCGGGAGCGCCCTCCGTGGCCGGGCTCCAACAGCTTGCCCTCCCGGCCCTTGTTCTCGGGTTTGCCTCCTCCGGAGGGATCGCCCGACTTGTACAAACCGGCCTCGCCGAGAGCCTGGCGCGGCCGTACGTGTTGGCGGCGAAGGCCAGAGGGTTCGCCGTCGGCTTTCGCCTCTTGTGGCACGCCCTGCGCCCAGCCCTGCCCCCGGTTGTCTCGCTGACCGCGCTCGAGGCGAGTTTCCTCTTCTCCGGCACAGTCGTCACGGAAACCGTCTTCTCCAGGCCTGGCCTCGGCCGGCTCCTCGTGGCCTCGATACTGCGTGGCGACTTCCCTGTCGCCCAGGGTATCGTCGTGCTGGCCGCGCTTCTGTACACAGCAGGCCATGTCCTGGCTGACCTGCTGGCTTTGGCAATCGACCCTCGGTTGAGACGTCAAGCATGAGAAGGCGCGTGCCGATCGCGCTCCCTGGAGTTTGGCTGTCATTGGTGGTCGCGCTAAGTCTTTTTGCGCCTATCCTGGCGGGGCACAACCCCCTCCAACCTGTCGCCGATCCGCTGTCTCCGCCTTCCGCGGGCGCGCCTTTGGGTACCGACTCGCTTGGCCGCGATCTGTGGTCGCGCATGCTTTTCGGCGGACGCCTCAGCCTGGGCGCTTCGGTCCTCGCCGTCTCATTGACCATCCTGGCCGGCGGGGTGGCCGGACTGGCTGCTGCGATGGCCGGGGGGTGGGCTGATCGCGCAATCGTGTGGATCGCCAACTCCGCGTTGGCCATCCCGGGACTGCTTCTGGCGATGCTTCTCGTAGCCGCAATCGGTCCGGGTTTTCCGGCAGTGGTGCTGGCGGTTGGAGTGGGCGGCGCGCCCGGGTTCGCTCGGCTGGCGCGCTCGGTGTTCCTCCAGGTGAAGCAGGGTGGATTCATCGCGGCTACGGCGGCCCTCGGAGCCGACCCATTATGGATTGCTATTCGTCATGTCCTTCCCAACTCGCGGCCGCAGCTCGTCTCGATCATGGCGACGCACTATGCCTGGGCGCTGATGGGGACGATCACCCTGACGTTCCTTGGCCTCGG
>MGOM01000003.1:782-5918 GCA_001797105.1 Chloroflexi bacterium RBG_19FT_COMBO_62_14 | reverse complement strand
ACGCCGGCCGGGTCGATCTGATCGGCGCGCCGTGGGCAGCGCTCTGGCCCGCTTTGGCAATCAGCCTGACCGTCCTATCGGTCCACGCTATCGCCGACGCGATCGGGCGTTCATCTGCGACGGCGAGGAGATCTGAGCTCGAGACGTGAGACCGCGCACCGGCGGCCAACTACTAGAGCGGGCCACGCCTCCTCCTGCCTCCCCGCCGGCAGTTGACTGGCCTTCTCGCGATCAGCAGACGCAGGGGAATCGTGTTGACAAGGGCCGGCGGTGGATGCAAGTTGACTCACTCCCTCACCCTCTGGTATGCTCCCGCCTCATGAACCTCGACATCCCCCTGGCGCTGGTGCTGCTGATCGGGCTTTCCCTTGTCTTTGACTTCTTGAATGGATTCCATGACAGCTCGAACATCGTCGCCACAGTGATTTTCTCCGGTGCGATGCCGCCGCGGCCGGCGCTCCTCATCGCGGCCGCGGCGCATTTCGCCGGGCCTTTCTTGTTCGGGGTTGCGGTTGCGACCACCGTCGGCGACGGCCTCGTGGACATCGATCTCTTGCATACGAGCGTCGTCATCTCCGCCCTCTTGTCGGCGGTTGTGTGGAACTTGGTTACGTGGTATTTGGGGATCCCCTCCTCCTCGTCGCACGCGCTGGTTGGCGGGCTCATCGGCGCGGCGATCGTGGCCAACGGCCCGGGGGTCGTCCTCATCCCCGGGCTGGTGAAGATTCTGATCGCTCTACTGGTCTCACCCCCCCTCGGTCTGCTCACTGGGTTTGTGATCATGCAGATCACCCTTTGGTTGGGGAGGGGAGCCGCGCCCAGCATCAACAACCTCTTCCGGCGCCTTCAGGTCCTGACGTTAGTCGGCCTGGGATTGAGCCACGGCACGAATGATGGTCAGAAAACGATGGGGGTGATCACACTCGGGTTGGTCGTATCGGGGAGGCTGGACCACTTCGCTGTGCCGCTGTGGGTGGTCGCAGTCAGTGCTTCCGCCATCGCCTTGGGGACATCGCTAGGCGGATGGCGCCTGATCCGGACCCTCGGAGGGAAGATGTTTCGGATCCGGCCGATCCACGGGTTCACGAGCCAGATTGCCGGCGCGTCGGTGATTCTGGGCGCGGCGCTGCTGGGCGGACCGGTGAGCACGACGCAGGTAATGAGCTCGGCCATCATGGGAGTCGGGGCAGCCGAGCGGATCAGCCAGGTGCGCTGGATGATTCTGCGCGACATGCTCGTTGCGTGGCTGCTGACGATCCCGGTCACCGCCGGACTGGCGGCGCTGGCGTGGCTCGTATTGCCCGCGCTCTAGGTCCTCTTTCCGAGCCATCTAGTTAGCTGCGAAATCACAAGGCGGCCGAGGAATCCTCATGATGTCACACCGGAGGAGCTGCGCCAATCCGGACTCCCCCGCAAGTTGGGCTTCGGTGTGACGCAACAATTCACGGGGGGGACTGTCATTCCATGATCTTGCTTTCTAGCCAGCGCCGAATCAACTCGACGATCCCTTCTTCGACACCCGGCCGGGCCTCAAATACATGATTCTCCGGATCGTCTTCCTTGAACCAATTCGCTTGGTGCCGCACGAGCCTGCGCGAGGCGCGGCGGATCTGGGCCAGAGCCTCTTCTAGCGTCATCTTGCCCTGGAGATGGGCAACGATTTGGCGATAACCAATCGCCGACATCGCCGGCAAGTCGGGCGAGAACCCGCGCGCCAGAAGGCCGCGCACCTCGTCCACCAGACCCTGCTCAACCATCTTCTCCAAGCGGTTGTCGATCCGGGCGTAGAGCTCGCCGCGCGGCAAGGATAGGACGATCTTCAAGCTCCGGAATGGCGTCTCGGTTCGTTGCCGGACCCTACTCGGAGGCTGATTCGTCAGCCGGTGGATCTCCAGCGCCCGCACCACCCTGCGCACATTCCGCGAATCGATGCGCGCGGCCGAGACCGGATCGATTTCCGCCAAGCGCGCGTGAAGCGCCTCATGACCGTGCGTCGCCGAAAAGCGCTCGAGCTCTCGCCGGAGACCCTCGTCCTCTGCCCCCGGCGGAGGCGACCACCCTTCCAGGATCGCACGGACGTATTGGCCGGTCCCTCCGACAAGAAAAGGAAGCCTGTGCCTGACCTGGATGGCCTGGATCGCCTCAAGCGCCGCAGATCGGAACGTGGCCAGGCTCCACAGTCTGTCCGGATCGGTGACGTCGATCAGGTGATGGGGGATGGCCGCCTGTTGCTCGGCCGTTGGCTTGGCGGTGCCGACGTCCAGGCCTCGGTAAACGAGGCGGGAATCAGCCGAGACGATCTCCCCGTCGAAATGGGAAGCAAGACGGATGGAAAGCTCCGTCTTGCCGACCGCCGTGGAGCCGAGAATTGCAGCAAGCGGCTTGCCCGCCGTCATCCCAGCACGCCGGGTTCTGCATCGAGGACGTTCTGGTAATGCTCGATTCGCTCGAGTCCACCTCGCGGGGAGCCTTCGATGGCGATGACATCGACGCGCCAGTCCGACTCCATCAGCCCGTTCCGCTCCATGTAGATCCAGGCGGTGCGCAGCAGGCTTCGACGCTTGGCCGGCGTGATGGCCTCCTCCGGCGGGCCGAAAGTTTGGGTGGCGCGGGTTTTCACCTCCACGATGACGATCGTCTCCCCGTCCTCTGCCACCAGGTCCAGCTCACCACGGGCGGTATGCCAGTTCCGCTCGCGGATCGAGTATCCCTTCTTTTTCAGGTGGCGTACGGCGACCGCTTCCCCCCAGGCACCCAGACTTCGGTTGCTCACGACAGACGATCCACCAATCTCCGGAGGCCCATCCGCCACGAACGGAGGTCACGCTTGGGCGGGTGGAGATGAAGCCGCTCGTACTCACGCGCCACCATTGTCGAAGTCTGCTGGATGTCGTATGCCTCAGCCGAGCGGCGGGCGTTGAGCGCCATTCGCCTGCGGCCGGGGGCATCGGCCAAAAGCAGGCTGAGCTTGGCCGTGAAGGAAGCCAGGTCGTCTCGGCTCAGCAATCCGTTCTGCCCATCGACGATCGAATCGCTCACGCCGGGCGACTCGATCCCCAGGACCGGAAGCCCCGAGGCCATCGCTTCGATGACCGAGAGCGGATGGACCTCGGTCACCGAGGCCGTCACGAACGCGTCGGCGGCAGCCAGGTAACGCGGGATAAGCTCGTAATCCACCAGCCCGGCGAAGCGGATGCGGTCCGACAGCCCGATCCTCTCGGCCAGGTCCTTCAAGTTGTCCATCTCGGGTCCAACGCCGACAAGAAGCAGACTCGTATTCGGATAGGCCGAATGTGCCCCGGCGAAACTGCGCAGCAGGAACGTCAGGTTCTTCTCCGGCCCGAGGCGGCCGACGAAGATCAAGAGCACATCCTCCTGGCTCACCCCGAACCGGCTGCGCGGGAAAGGGTCGAGTCGCCTGCGGTAAGGCTCGAGGTCGACCCCGTTGGGGATCACCTGGATCGGCGCCTCGACGCCGATCTGCTGCAGGACTGTTTTCAAACCTGGCGAAGGGGCAATCACCAGATCGACCTCGCGGCAGAACGACGGCAGGTAGGCCTGCAAGAAGGTCGTCCCGATTTGGTCGGGCAAGACCGGGAGGTAAGCCTGCGCGTACAGATCGTAACGGGTGTGGTTGGTGTACACGACGGGGAGGTTATAGGGGCGACAGTAGCGCAGGGCCAACCGTCCGCTCAGGAACGGGTGATGCGCGTGCACGATGTCCATCGTGCGGATGAGACGCCGCGCGGTGCGCGTGTAGCTGAAGGCAAAGTACACGCCCGTGTCGGCGACGGGGACACCTGGGGAGCGGACGACGTTCTCTTCCACATCCCCCGGCTCTGGGTCGCCGAAGGTGAAGATGAAGACCTCGTGACCGGCTTGTTTGAGGAAGCGTGAATTGAGACGGATGTGGTTGGTAACGCCGCTGACATGCGGCGTATAGATATCGGCCAGCATGCCGATCCGCATCGAGTAAGCGCCCTCTGCGCCACTATGATCCTAGCTTGGCTCGAGTCGCCCGTCAAGGTGAAGAGGGATACGGCAAAAGGGGGGGGTCGACCTACGGGGCTGCCCGGAAACCCTCCTTTGGCGTTCACTCGGATGTAACTGTCGGGATGGCCGTCTGGTCGCGCCCGCCCGGGAGGTGACCGCTTGTCTCAACCGGCTCTTGTCGAGGACCTCGCCGAATGTTCCTACCGGTAAACCCGGGCCCGTGGCCGTCCCAGAGAGTTAATCCTCCTCGGCAGGCCCACGCCCTCCGGCCTAACATGAATTCAAGTAGTTGACATTGGCTTGGGGGAAGGATAGAATCTCGTATCTACGCTTTTGTAGAAGTGTGGCTGCACGCCGATGGATGGGGGATGCGTCACCGATCGTCGGTCGAAGAACCCACTGTTTCGCCACAAGAAAGGAGGGGCCCCGGCCAAATCCGCCAGGCACTTGTCCGAATTTGCTTTGAACTACGCCCCGGTTACGACAGGGCACCTTCCAGGAGGAGGAAGAAGCAATGAAACGATTGTTCGCTCTCATGTCGCTGCTCGTGGTCGCCGGTATGGTGCTCTCAGCCTGCGGCGGCGCGGCCGCGTTCGAATGCACCGACGCCCTCGGCTGTGTCACCTACGCGCCGGATGAACCCATCCGTATCGCCTCGGCGCTCGTCATCTCCGGCGCGAATGCCGACCTCGGCCTCGACTCGCAATACGGCGTCGAGATCGCCATGGAATTCCGCGGCCAGGTCGCCGGCCATGACGTCGAACTCCAGGCCGAAGACGATGGCTGCAACGCCGAAGGCGGTCAGGCCGCTGGACAGAAGATCGTCTCGGATCCGACCATCATCGGCGTCGTCGCCTCGAGCTGCTCCGGCGCCGGCGTGCCGATGTCGAAGGTGATCTCCGAGGCGGGCTACTTCATGGTCTCGCCCTCGAACACCTCGCCGGTTCTGACCGACCCGAACATCGCTTGGAACCCAGGCTACCTGCGCACCGCGCACAACGACAAGGTGCAGGGCGCGGCCATCGCCGGCTATGCCTACAACACCCTCGGTTTGAAGACGGCCGCCGCCATCCACGACGGTGACCCCTACACTGAAGGTCTGGCGAACGCCTTCCGCGAGTCCTTCGAGGCGCTCGGCGGGAC
>MGOM01000003.1:231-769 GCA_001797105.1 Chloroflexi bacterium RBG_19FT_COMBO_62_14 | reverse complement strand
CACGGATATGCGACCGTGGCTGACCGCCGTTTCGGCGGCCGGACCTCCGGAGTTTCTGTACTTCCCGATCTTCACCGCCGAGTGTGCCCTGCTCGCCAAGCAGTCGAAGGAAGTGTCGGGCCTTGAGGACACCGTGATCTCCGCCGCCGACGGCTGCATCTCCGACGCCGCCGCCGAAGCGATCGGCGACGCCGGTGAAGGCATGCTCTTCTCCGGCCCCGACATTTCTTTCACGGGTGATCTCTACAACCGCTTCAAGAACGCTTACAAGGCGAACTACGGGACCGACACGCTGTCCGTGTTCCACGCACATGCCTTCGATGCCAGCAACATGATCTTCGACTGCATCGAGAAGGTCGGTGTGTCGGACGACGACGGCACACTCCACATCGGTCGCCAGGCGATGCGCGACTGCTTGTATGCCACCCAGAACTACGCGGGCATCACCGGCAACCTGACCTGCGACCAGTACGGCGACTGTGCGGATCCGAAGATCTCCATTTCGCAGCTTCAAAACGGCGAGTACGTCCGAATCTGG
>MGOM01000003.1:0-125 GCA_001797105.1 Chloroflexi bacterium RBG_19FT_COMBO_62_14 | reverse complement strand
TTATGTCGGAGTCAAGCGATGCGCAGCCGCCTCGGTAATCTCGACTACATTAACGTCTTCCTTTGGATCGTGCGCGCCGGCATCATCATTGTTGTCATCTGGGGCACGGTCGTAACGATCCTCGA
>MGOM01000002.1:14318-18886 GCA_001797105.1 Chloroflexi bacterium RBG_19FT_COMBO_62_14 | reverse complement strand
GATTGCCAGGATGCCAGGATAAAGCTGATCAGGTAGTTGGTCGGCGGAATGGCGGCCGCAGCCTCAGCCGTCTTCCCGATCTCGGCAAGATAAGCCTTCTGGAAAAGTGGCGGCGAGAACCAAATGAATCCGACCACCATGCTCGCCACGGCGGAGACGAGCACCGCGATCCAGTTCACGTTGGCCAAGAGCATTCTCTCCTCCAATCAGCGTCTGGAGCCGATCGCTCCGATCTAGTATCCCGTAGAACACCGTTGAGGGCTGGAGGTCGCGGCCGAAAAGGCCGGAAACAACCTGCGTTATGATTCGTTCCGAAAGACACGATGTTGGGGGCGTGCGGGGGTCCGATTCTCCCCCTTCCTCGCAGGCATGCGCCCAGGCCGACCCATCCCGAAGGAGCTCAAACCATGAGGATCGGACTTCAGGTACCGCGCTTCACCTGGGCGGGAGGGGCACCCCGGATCAGAGAGGCCCTGGCCGAGATCGCCCGCGCCGCCGACGAGGCCGGGTTCTACAGTCTGTGGGTAATGGATCATTTCTTCCAAATCCGCGGGGTTGGAGAGATCGACGAGCCGATGCTCGAAGGTTACACGACCCTGGCCTACATGGCCGGGCTGACCGAGAAGGTCAAGCTGGGGACGCTAGTCTCAGGCGTCGTGTATCGAAAGCCGGGTCTGGTCGTCAAGGAAGCCACGACTCTCGATGTTCTCAGTGGTGGCCGTGCGTACCTGGGTATCGGTGCAGCCTGGAATGAGCGCGAAGCTCTCGGATTGGGTTTCGACTTCCCACCGCGGAAGGTGCGCTTCGAGTGGCTGGAAGAAACCTTGCGCATCGCCCACCTGCTTTGGTCGGGCCAGGTTGGTGTCTTTCACGGGAAGCACTTCCGCCTCGAGGAGACATTGAACAGCCCGCAGCCGATTTCGAAGCCGCACCCACCGATCATGGTGGGAGGCGGCGGCGAGCGAAAGACACTGCGTCTGGCGGCCCAATACGGCGACGCCTGCAATCTGTTCTCGGGCCAGGGCCTGGAGACCCTCAAGCACAAGCTCGATGTCCTGAAGCATCATTGTGAGGAACTCGGGCGGGCCTACAACGAGATCGAGAAAACGACTCTCGGCACGATCCACCTGGCGCCGGGCGCGATGAGCGCGACCGGGGTGGTCGCGCTCTGTCGTGATCTAGCCGGCGTGGGCATCCAGCACGCCATATTCAATTTGCCCAATGTACATGAGATTGTGCCGCTGAGGACTTTTGCCCGCGAGATCATCCCTGAAGTGGCGGCTTTCTGAAGCGTAATACACTGAGGCAGGGTGCCAGCGCGTTTGATGCGAATGCACTACAATGCTCAGTCGATACAGAGATGCCATGGCATCTGCCAGCCAGCGCACGTGAGAATGCCGTCCGCTCGAGTGATCATCCGAAGGAGTGGGAGATGAACCTCCGGAAGGACCTGTCGAATCTCAACTTTGTCGGAAGAGTGCAAGGGAAACGCCAGACATATTATGTGTTTGATGGAGGCGAGAGGTACTTGATCGCATCCGCCGCCAAGTCCAAACCCAACGCCGGCTACTTCAACATGGTCGAGAAGGGGGTAGTCGAGTACGTCCTGAAGCGCATCGCCGGGGAACCCGGGATTACGTCGCAACAACTGGTGCAACGGGCGCGGCGGACGAAGCGTATCGTCGATTCGCTGCACGCATTGAACATCCTGTACGTCCTTGTCGCCCTACGGAAGGCCGAAATCGATCGGAAGCGTGAGGGGGTTAAGCTGTATTTCGACATCCGGGCCGCCTAAGGTCCGTTCGCCGCTCGAATTCATGGCCGTTCACTGGGGCGTCATTGCGACGCCCTGATGAAGGCTTCGAAGAACCCTGCGAGTCCAAGCCCTCTCGGTTTCACATGCAACGTACTGCGTCCATAAGACTCCTGTTCCCTTTGCCTTCTCCCGCGGTGTCCTTCACGCTGTGGTGACCCCCCAAAGCACGAGCCCTTTTCGGGCTCTTGAAGGGGCAAAGGGGCTGGGGGCCCGCTGTTCACCCCCTGTCGAGCCTCGAATCCGTCCGGCAATCATCGCCCACGGCAGATGGCGGCGCAGCCTGGCGCGAGTGAGATTAGCCCGATCCAGGAGCCTGCACAGAGGTATGCTGTCGCGGCGGTGGTCGCGACCCAGACTGGCATGAGAACCCTCCGGTAGGCTGCACCCCGCTTCAACCACTTTTGTCTCGCCTGCCTGCCCCGTGTCCAATCGGCTCGGCCCGAGCCCGTGGCCTCCCAGTTCATCTGTGCGCGCCGCCACGCAGGCAATGCCTCCGTTCAGGATGCGACGGGTATCCGTACTTCGGGCACGCTACTGTCGCAGACGTGGAAGCTGCCGGCAAAGTCGTCGAGTCTGTTCTTATCGCGCCGTACAGACTTGCACTATCGCCTACTCCGGGAGGCGCAGGGAAGATGGAGCAAGCCGGGCAACGGGCTACACCTGAGCTTGGCGATAAGCTCAAGGCCTCTCACCCAGAAGGCAGTCCAGAGTCCAGTGAACCTGACTTGGCCATCCCGAACACATCCCCCTGCCGGTACTAAGGTCCATAGAGTTGTCTTCATCCGCGTCCTGATCCTGAAGCCGTGTCGGCCACATGCCGGCCTCTTAGGGAGACCTCATGGTGTGCCAGGCCAGACCCCAACCCATAGGCCAAATGGCCGGTAACCACACCCGCAGGCCGACGCTTGGACAGGCCCTCGCCTGACGATAGACTCCCGGTAGGTGAGGCGGGCGGCCTCCATGCGTAATGGCGTGCTCAAGTCAGTGAAAGGCGGCCCCAAGATGGCGCTAGACACCCGAGGATCCAGACGCGTCTCAATCAGCGAGTGGTTCAAGGAACGACTTGGCCTGGAGGACTTGGCGTATCCTGTCCCGGCACACGCCAATAGCCTGCTCTACTCCCTTGGTGGTATCTCGTTCGCCGGCTTCATGCTCCTCTTCATCACCGGGATTTATCTGGCGCAGTTCTACCATCCGCACCCTATCGATGCCCACGCCAGCGTCGTGTACATGATCACCCGTGCACCTTTCGGGGATCTTGTACGATCGGTGCACTTCTGGACAGCCCAGATCGTCACGCTCGCCGTCCTGATTCACCTGCTGCGGGTCCTGTTCACCGGGGCCTACAAGCGACCTCGCGAAGTGAACTGGTACGTCGGGCTTGGCCTACTGGCTCTCACTCTGGGGCTCGTCTTCACCGGGTCGGTCCTGAAGTTCGACCAGGAGGGTCTTGAGGCACTCCAGCACAACGGGGAAGCCGCCGAGGTCATCGGGGCGCTCGGCGGCTGGTTCTCGGCCGAGTTCTCCTTGAGTGTCCCCATGCTGACGCGCTTGTTCAACGGGCATGTGACCATCCTGCCACTCCTCTTCGGCCTGTTGGTCGCGGCCCATGCTTTCCTGGTGAAGCAGCATGGGATCTCCCCCCGGCCCACCGTTGAGGCCGTCTCCCGGGGGACCGCCGGCGAGGGCGAGTCAAGTTTCTCCGTCCACTTGCGACGGATGGCCGGATACGGCCTAGTGATGTTGGCGCTGGCGCTGGTGTTGAGTGTGGTATGGCCCGCTCCGCTGGGGCAGCCCGGAGTGGCCGGGGCCGAGGTCACGAAGCCTGGGTGGATGTTCGTGTGGCTCTTTCCGGCAGAGGAAGCGTGGGGGTCACGGGCGCTAGCGGTGGTGCCGGTCATCCTCGGCCTGCTTCTGGCGCTCGTCCCGATCATTGATCGCAGCCCTTACCTGAGTCCGGCGCGCCGCAAAGGCTTGCTGCTCGCCGCGGCGATCATCCTGCTGGCCCTGGTCGTCAGCGGAGTGGTCGCAACTCTCAGCCCAGTTGAAGCCCACCTTCAGTAGGAGCGGCAGGATGAGTACTCGAGTCCGATCGCGTCTGTACTTGGCCGTGACACTGCTCATCCTGGTTCCCGTGGCGACGGCGTTCGCTCATGGGGAGCCGGTCATCACGGTTGAGCCGTCCGTGGCCGCAGCGGGCAGCTCGATCACCATCAGCGGCGTTGGAATGGAGCCTGGGGAGGTCTTCGACCTGTTCCTCGAGAACGCCTCGGTTTCGGTCGATCTGGGCAAGGCCACCGCCGAGGGGGAGGGGGAGGAGGGCGGCTTTGTTGTCGTATTGGCTCTGCCCTCCGACCTCCAACCGGGTTCGTACATCTTGCGCGCCTCGACCGAGGAGGGCGAGTCCGCCGTAACAGATCTGACCATCACTTCCCCGTCGGAAGAAGCCAAAGCCGGGCCGGTCACTGTGCCAGAGCCGAGCAACGAGCCCCATGTCCTCGACAGGAGGAAACCAACCTCCCAAGTAGTTGGGGGGCTGGCGTTGGCGCTGTCCAGCGCCGTAGTGGGGATTTGGCTATTACGAAGGCCGTGATGATCGGTTCGTGAGGCCTCCGTCTCAAATGAAGAACAAGCACGCGCCGCATTCGGCTGCCGGGCTGTCTCCGACCGGAGTCTTGACCTTGGCCGATGAGGGCACGTGATTCATGCGCATGGCAGCGGGCGAAGAGGAAAGGGAGCCGGGACCCGCATA
>MGOM01000002.1:12244-14279 GCA_001797105.1 Chloroflexi bacterium RBG_19FT_COMBO_62_14 | reverse complement strand
TTTCTGCTCGTCAAGGGCGGCTGGGGGGTTCTGGTCCCGTTCGGCTTCGCTCTCATCATCTTTGGGGTGATCATGGCGTTTGTCCGTGCAGTGGGCCGACCCCACAGGTGATGAAGGGCCGTTTGGCCCCCATCCCTCCGCGCTAAGTGACGCTGGCCCGGATCGAGTCCAAATCATACACTCGACGCAGGTGAACTTCCGATGCAAGAACCCGTGGTGATCTATGGTGGCGGCGAAGCGGCGGTCCAGGCGTTGACCTCTGCCCTGAACCAGCAAGGTGTCCACGTTCTCCGCAGCTTCGACCTTCGCCAGGCGATCGCGGCGCATGACGAAGAATGCGACTGCCCGTATCACGGCTCGATCCATTGCACCTGCCAATACATTGTCCTGCTTGCCTACGACGATGACTCGGATCCGGTCGTGATCACCGCCCACACCCGCGCAGATGTGACGCACCTCCGTACTCTGCCGAGAGCGGGAACGCCGGCAAAGCTCGCATTCCTCGCCTGCCTCGAAGCCACCCTGCGTTCCCTGGGCCGGACTCGGCCCTCCGTCACGGTAGAGCCTCCACTGTCGGAGACGTCGTGATACGAAGACTCTTCAAGACCCTGCCGTTTCGTGGAACCGTAACCTCGAGGGGCCGACGGCTTTCGTCTGATTCAGATTCACCGGTATTCGCCATCTGGATTTGCACACTCTCCCTTCTGGGGCTGCTTTTCATCTCTGGCTTCGGGATCTCTCCCCCGATAGGGATGACGCTCTTCCTGCTGGTCGTCATGTTCGCGGTGTGTTGTCGCATGGTCGGCCTGCAACCTCAGAATCCTTGAGGGATCCGTGACATCGTCAAAGCCCGGACGGGTTAATCTCCTTACGGCACGGACACGCCTCATGAGTGAGCGAGGAGCGATTGGCGAGCCTCGTCGAATGGTCTCGGCCTTCGATCCCGCGGCGGACGAGCTTGGCCTGCTCGACCTGTATATCTCGCTCAAGGCCAAGCCGATAGCTCTCCTGCGGGGGCCGGCCGGATCCGGCAAGCTTGTAGCCTGTCGATATCTGGCGAGGGAGCTCACCGTCGGGGCCCCACTGGCTTTCCAAGAGATGATCGGCCATGCCTGGTCTGCGGCTGGCTCACCCGGCATCGCGCTGCTCACCGAAGCGCAGAGCCGCTTCAACGCAGAAAAGCTGAGGGCTCTGGTTGAGGAGGCCCGCGATCGCCAGAATCACAAACACGTCTATGCGGCCCTGCTGGCCCGCATCAGCCCGGCCGAGCTGGATCTCCTGTCCGAGCTGGCATCCGAAACTCACCGGGGTGGCAGCCACTCGATGGATGACCGCAATCCGGGTCGACCGCAGCTCTTGCCCCGGAATGTTCTACTCCTGGCGACGTTGGACGGAGTCGGGCGCAATCGTTGGGACACGGACCTTATGGCATGCGCATCGATCATCACCTGGCCAGGCCGGAGGGGGGACGAGTCGAGCACGCGTGTTGGAAGGTCGATCACTCGCCTGAATGAGGTGGACTTCGTGCGATCGGCGATCCGACACCCGAAGCCTGCGCTCCGGCGACTCCGTCGGTTCAATGGCTGGCACACAGCGTCCCTGAGGCCCTTGTACGCGACGTGGCGGATCCTCGAGGCTTACGGCCTGCCTGAGACCCGCCGGACATTGGGTGAGGCGCTCATCTACATTGCCAATGCCTGGATGCCGGATGGATCCGGTATCTTCGACCGATCGTTTCCCGGTAACATCTGGCGAGCCCTCGATTTCGCTCTCGTCAGCACGGTTCTCCCCCGGTTGGAGGCCTGGGACGGGCCGGTTGATAAGGTTGCTGACGATCTCGCCCCTGTTCTTAGACACCGGTACCTTCGGATGGCGAGATCTCTGGATTGGCTCGTTGATGCGTCGGGAGTGTCGAGGTACACAGTGCAGGTCGCCATGACTTGACACACTCCCCCAAGGCTTCGGGATCGCCGTGTGCCCCTATCCTACAGAGAAGGAGGTGATTCGATATGGTCAAGGACCCCGTGTGTGGGAT
>MGOM01000002.1:10588-12224 GCA_001797105.1 Chloroflexi bacterium RBG_19FT_COMBO_62_14 | reverse complement strand
AGACGTACTACTTCTGCTCTCCGGGCTGTAAGAAGTCCTTCGAGAAGGATCCGCAGAAATACGTCTCTCACCAGCACGACCACTCGCAGCATCACTAGGAGGTTGCCGGAAAAGACGTCTGCGGAGAGAGGGATTCGTGTTCTGGGGTGGCTAGGGCGGAGGCCCAACCACCCCAGAATGGGGGACTTCTCCTCTCCCTCGCTTCTTTCACTGCAGACTGATAGGCGGTGCGGGTAGAGTGGACCCGGGAGCTCCGGGTCGACCTTGCCGGCCGATGCGCGAGGCATCCATCGAATGATAACGATCAATATCGACCCGGTCATCTTTCAGGTGGGGCATTTCGCCCTGCGCTGGTATGGTGTGATCCTGGCTGCGTCGATTGGGTTGGGGACGTGGCTGGCATCGCGCGAGGCGAAACGTAAAGGCGTTCGGGACACGGACTTCCAGGACGTGCTCACCTGGGTGATCGCCGCCGGGCTGGTCGGCGCGCGGCTATTCCATGTCGTCGATCACTGGCCCCACGAGTACGCCGCCGACCCAGTTCGCGCCCTTTACGTGTGGGAGGGAGGTTTGGCCATCTGGGGAGGCGTCGTCGGCGGCTTCCTGGCACTGGCCGTATTCGCCAAGCGCCGCGCCCTGAACCTGGCGCGACTGGCCGACATCGCCGCTCCCGGCCTCGTGCTGGCGCAGGGTCTGGGTCGCATCGCCTGTATCATCACCGGCGATGCCATGGGCAAGCCTACCGATGGCCCGTTCGGTTTCGCCTATGCCAACGCCGGGGCCATGGTCCCTAAGCTCGGCGTGTATTACACCCCGATGCCCGTGTATGAGCTCATCCTGAATGTGGGCATCTTCGCGATCCTGTGGCAGCTGCGGAAGAGACAATGGCCGGACGGGGCTCTGTTCCTACTCTACCTTGGCCTTTACAGTACCGAGCGCTTCCTGCTGGCCTACGTCAGCTCCTATCAAATCATCGCGTTCGGCCTGACCCAGTCGCAGCTGGTCGCCCTCCTTGCCTTGGCGGTGGCACTCCCGCTTGGACTCAGAACCCTCTTGCGGGCCCGAGGTTCCGTGGCCGCCTGAGAACTCACCCTGTGATTGGCCCGGCTGGGGTGGTACACGCGTACCGGAGCCTGCACCGCTTGCAGGCGCGCTCTTTGGCGTACGCGACACTGCTTACTGTGAAAGGGGTAGATCAGCGCTGTCCAGTTTGGCGACCTTCGCGTATACCTGGGGAATGTAAGCCTTGGACCACGTTCAACCCAGGAAGGTGGAACCATGCAGGTAAAGGATCCCGTATGCGGCATGCCCGTTGATCCGGGAGGGGCCTATGCCTCACGGGTGTTTCGGGGAGAGACGTTCTACCTCTGCTCGGCTGAATGCGCAGCCACATTCGACGCCGATCCGGCAGGCTACGCCTCGCCGGTCTCGGCGACGACGGGTGTGGCGCCGCTCATCAACGGCCGGGTCCGCATCGATCTCCCCCTCCGCGGGCTGAATCGCTCAGGCGGGCCGGCCCTCGCCGCCGCCCTTTCGGCAGTCCCGGGGGTGAGCGAGGCCCGGGTCAACGTGAGTCACGGTCTGGCGGCGGTAGTCTATGACCCGACGCGCGCCAAAGTCAGCGACTTCATGGATT
>MGOM01000002.1:7342-10559 GCA_001797105.1 Chloroflexi bacterium RBG_19FT_COMBO_62_14 | reverse complement strand
GGACAAGTGGCGCGCCTCAAGGTCAGCGGGCTGTACTGCGCCGAGTGTGTCCAGCGCATCGAGGAGGCACTCCTCAACGTCCCGGGTGTCTACGCGGCGACAATGAATGCTGCGACCCTCGAAGTTCGCGTGGAATTCTCGCCGGCGATCGGCGATTTGGCCGGCTTGACGCGGGCCGTGGAGAGCGCCGGCCCTTACAGGGCGGCGCGGGCGGCGGAGGCCACCGAGGCCGAGTACGACAAGGAGGCCCGGGCTACTCAGCGAGAGTATCGTTCGCTGATGCTCAAGTGGTGGTTTGGGGCCGCCGTCGGTGTCCCGACGATGATCCTGTCCTACCCGTGGCTATTCCCCATCCTGCAGGGCTGGTTCCCTCGAGGAAGCGACAACTTGAGATTCATTTGGTATGCCATGGGTGTGGCCAGCCTGGCCGTGCTGGTCTACTCCGGGAGCCAGTTCTTCGTGGGCATGTGGGAAGGCCTGAAGAGGCGCTCCGCCAACATGCACACGCTCATCGCCATGGGCACCGGCGTCGCCTGGCTGTACTCCACTGTCGCGCTGCTGTTCCCTCAGCTCTTCCCTTCGGCTGAGTTCACCGACGTCTATTATGACGTCACCGTAGTCGTGACGGCGCTGGTCGTGCTGGGACTGGCCATGGAGATCAAGGCAAAAGGTCGGACCTCAGAAGCGATCAAGAAATTGATCGGTCTCCAGCCCAAGACCGCCCGCGTGATCCGCGATGGAACTGAGGTTGACCTCCCGGTCGAAGAGGTGCTGGTTAACGACATAGTGGTGGTCCGACCGGGAGAGAAGATCCCCGTCGATGGCGAGGTGATCGAGGGGCAGTCGGCGGTGGATGAGTCGATGATCACCGGCGAGTCGTTGCCCGTCTCCAAGAAGTTCGGTGAGGAGGTCATTGGAGCCACGATCAACAAGACCGGCTCCTTCAAGTTCCGCGCCACCAAGGTCGGCAAGGATACGGCGTTGGCCAACATCATCCGCTTGGTCCAGGACGCCCAGGGGAGTAAGGTGCCCATCCAACGCATTGTCGACCGGGTCTCAGCTTACTTCACCCCGGCGGTCATGATCCTGGCCATTCTTGGGTTCGTCATCTGGTATGACTTCGGCCCGGCGCCGGCCCTCACCTACGCCCTGATCGTCGCCGTCACAACGCTGATCATCGCCTGTCCATGCGCGCTCGGCATGGCGACTCCGATGAGCCTGACGACCGGCATCGGGCTGGGGGCGCAGAACGGCATTCTCATCCGCTCCGGCGACGCTCTGCAGACGGCGGAGAAACTGAACTCCGTGATCCTCGACAAGACCGGGACAATCACCTTCGGGAAACCTGCATTGACCGATGTGGTACTCGCTCCAGGCTACGATGAGCCCGAGTTACTGCGGCTGGCGGCTTCGGTCGAGCGATCCTCCGAACACCCACTTGCACTGGCGATCGTTGAGGCGGGGCAGGCGCGCGCGCTGAAGCTCGGCGTGGTGCAGTCCTTCGATGCCATCCCTGGGCACGGTGTCTCGGCCGAGGTCGATGGGCGTCGCGTGCTCATCGGAAACCTGAAGTTGATGATCCGTGAAGGCATCGCGCTCGGAGATCTTGAGGAGCGATCCGAGTCGCTGGCGGACGACGGCAAGACGCCGATGTACATCGCCCTCGATGGCAGGGCGGCCGGAATCCTGGCCGTGGCTGACACCGTAAAGGAGGACTCGAAGTCGGCGATCGCCGCCATGAAGAAGATGGGCCTGGAAGTGGTCATGATCACCGGCGACAACGAGCGCACCGCCAAGGCGATCGCCCGGCAGGTGGGGATCGACCGTGTGATGGCGGAAGTGCTGCCCCAGGACAAAGCCCTCAACGTGCAGAAGCTGCAACTCGAGGCCAAGAAGGTAGCGATGGTCGGCGACGGAATCAACGACGCCCCGGCCCTTGCCCAGGCCGACATCGGCCTGGCCATCGGCACGGGTACGGACGTCGCTATCGAGGCCTCGGACATCACCCTGATCAAAGGCAGCCTGATGGGGGTGGTGACCGCGATCCAAATCAGCCGGGCGACAATGCGCAACGTTTATCAAAACCTGATCGGCGCCTTCATCTACAACAGCGCCGGCCTGCCGATCGCGCTGGGCGTCCTGTATCCCTTCCTGGGTATCCTGCTCTCGCCGCTCCTGGCCGCACTGGCGATGTCGTTCTCGAGCGTAACGGTGATCAGCAACGCCAACCGGCTCAAGCGTTGGAAGCCGGCCGCGTGAGCTCACGGATGGACCGGCGCGTCACCGAAGGTTGGCGAAGTGCGTGCGAAGCCGCCTCGGAAAGGCGAAGGTGATGGCGGGTTGAAAGAGGAAACGAAATGGAGTGCACTCGATGACCCCTGACAAGGTAGTTGTAACTCTGGTCGGTCTTGCCGCAATTGCCGCCATCGCCTGGTTCTTCTGGATGGTGAAGAAACCGGGTGTGAAGGCCGGTCTCACGAGCGGCGGCTATCAAGAAGCCATGGTGCTCGTCAAGGGGGGCTACACCCCCGACGTCATCGTGGTCGAACGGGGTAAGCCGGTTCGACTCAATTTCGTGAGGACCGAATCGGCCTCCTGCTCCGAGATGGTGATGCTCCCGGACTTCAACAAGACCGCCATGCTGCCGGAAGGAGAGACGGTCGCGGTCGAATTCCTCCCCGACCGGGCAGGCGAGTTCGAGTTCCAGTGCCAGATGGGAATGCTGCGAGGGAAGCTCGTCGTCGAATGAAATCGGCTCAAGTGGCGGCCGGCCTCGCATCGGGACCTGGATGGATCGGATATCTTCTTTGGATGGTTCCCCGGCAGCTCGGAGCCGCGCAGGAGACTGGACAAAGTCATGGACCCACAACCGGATTCGAATATCGGGCGATGGCTCCGGTCGCGGACCGGCCTGGCCCTGCTGGGTTTCCTTGTCGTCATTGCCTTCTTCCTCCTGACCGAGCACACCGCGCACGTCTTTGGAGCCCTGCCGTACGCACTGCTGCTTCTCTGCCCGCTGCTTCACTTCTTCCTGCACGGCGGTCACGGGGATCATTCCGACCACAGCCGGCATAGTTCACACGCCGAAGAGCAGGGGCCGAGATCTCAGGGAGGGAAGGGGTGAACGCCGATCCAACCGCTTACGGTCTCTGGTCACTGGTTGTGATCAATACGCTCGTGTTCGTTGTCTTCGCCTTTAGCTTCACATACCCGCGCA
>MGOM01000002.1:5501-7241 GCA_001797105.1 Chloroflexi bacterium RBG_19FT_COMBO_62_14 | reverse complement strand
TTGGCCAGCGCTTTCCCGAAGCCGACCTGTTCTCTCATCAGAGTGGACATCTGTGGCAGACGCTGCTGGGCGTGAAGGGTGACCCTCACCTGACCCCGCTGCATTGGCTCAGCGAAGCCCTCATCATCGGCGGAGTCATCCTCCTGGGAGCCGCATGGGATGTTCTGTTCGAAGCGCACAGGGCGCACAAGCTCGCTTCGACGGGTCCGTACGCCTATCTGAGGCATCCACAGTATGCCGGGTTCATCTTGATCCTGGTCGGGTTTCTCGTCCAGTGGCCGACTCTCCTGACCCTGATCATGTTCCCCATCCTGGCAACCATGTACTTCAGGCTCGCCAGAGCCGAAGAGCGTGAAGCACTTGCACAATTCGGTGAGGCCTACAGGCTGTATGCAGCCAACACGCCCGCCTTCTTCCCCCGGCTGTCGCGCGTCCACGTGCCGCAGCTTCCCTCAGGCGGAAACGGATCGCCCACGACATGGCACCGGGCTAAACGGTCATGATCTTATGTTGATGAAAAGCCCTCTTCACGCCACATCGCAGGGGTGGTTCGAAACCCTGCTGCTCGGACCGCGCGGCGTCCTCGCCGGTCACCCGGCGGTCGAGATTGGCCGCGGCCGGGGAGTGGGCGTGGGTATTCGGGTTGAGCCAGGAACGGGCGGAGCCTCCGTGATTGACATCGCCCTTCGCCTGGTTGGCCTGGCGCAGGCAACGCCTGGCTCACCCCGCCAAAGTGCGTGCTGCCGTCACCGGCCAAATCGCCCTGGGCGGCTGCCCGGTTGCCTCATACACTGGCACCATAGCGATCGGCAGCATCTTCGCGATAGGAAGGGTATCGATGGACTCCTCATCTCCAAACAAGGCCGTGCGCATTCCACCCATCGTCTGGGTTCTGCTGGCGATCGTCCCGGCGGGCCTCGGGGCGGTGTTGTTTCTGCAAGTGCCGATGGACCAGGCGGTGACATATGGTCTAATCGCTTTAATGATCGTCGCCCACTTCTTCATGCACGGCGGGCACGGCTCTCATGGGGCTCACGATCATCGCGGTGAATCCGGACCGGATGTAGAAGGGGCTGACGCCCCGGACGACACGTCGACCCACCGCGGTGGATGTCACTGATCCGAAGGAGGTACTGGTATGAATGAAGAATGTCACGTCGAGACTGTTCGCAAGACGCCGTCCGTGGAGGAGATGGAGGACAACACGGCGGTCCTCCTCTCGGTTCAGGGAATGGGGTGCGAGAACTGCGCCGCCCGAGTACGGAACGGCCTGCTGGCTGTTTACGGCGTGGTGGCCGTCGACGTCAGCCTGGGGAGCGGCTCGGCGAAGGTGGTGTTCAACCCGCGTCTGGCGGACGTCTCTCACTTCGAACGAGCGGTCGAACAAGCTGGGGCTGACGGTCGGCACAATTATCGTGCCCGACTGATCGCCTAAGCCGGATCTCTGGATTGCGCCAGCTTCAGCCTGTGATGAGCTCCCGCTGTCCTATCTTGCCGGTATCGACCGGCTTGCCTTTGGCTGTGCTCGCGTCGTATACCAGCACCAAGGATGGTGGGAAGATGGAGATGTGGTCTTAGCCCCGGCGGCTTCGTCCTTACCCAAGGCCTCGACTTCGCTAGATACCGAATGCTCGCCGGACAAGCCGCCGTGATCTGGGTCGCCGGGAAGGGAGCTGTCCTCCATATGCTCCTGCTAACATGAGCGACGGTGTGATAGCCAAGGGAGGTCGGACGTGACCA
>MGOM01000002.1:4003-5483 GCA_001797105.1 Chloroflexi bacterium RBG_19FT_COMBO_62_14 | reverse complement strand
ATGGCCTCTTGTCGTTTACATCTGGGCCATGAGTCTGGGGCTCCTCGGGTACCTGATCGTCGGCCGATTCGTTCTTGCCAGTCGGCCGCATCCGGTCCATTGGGCCGCGGGAGTGGTGGGCGTGGTCCTTGGCGTCCCCGTGGGATGGCTCTGGTATCGCTGGCGAGGCGATGTTCTCTAACGATGGATGCGTCAGCGAGAGGCGCCGGCAGGTAGAAGACGGGATAGGCCGGATCCCCCAACCGATTTCTCAGGAGGCGAGGCGGTGCGTTTCGTCGGCTCAGGTGTTTCATTGGGGTTCGTGCTCGTGCTGGGCCTGGCGGGGTGCCGATCTTCGCCTGCGGGAGCTGCGATACCCAGCCCTGGGGTCCCAGCCGAGGCGAGTGGCGCCCGCTACGCCAGCATAGCGCCAGACGAGTTGGCGGGGATCTTGAACGACAAGGACTTCTTCTTCGTGAACACACACATCCCCTACGAAGGCGAGATAGCCCAGACGGATGCCTTCATAGCGTATGATCAGATGGAGCAGTCCTTGTCGCAGTTGCCTGCGGACCGGAAGGCGAAAATCGTCCTTTACTGCCGGAGCGGGCGCATGAGTGCCATCGCTGCCGAGAGCCTCACCCGCCTCGGTTTCACGAATGTGTGGGACCTCGAAGGGGGTATGATAGCCTGGGAAAGCGCAGGCTTCCCGCTCCAGGGGGAGTAGAATCTTCGAACCTGCGCGAGCATTACGCGCTCACCCTGCGGCAATGGGTGCACAGGCTGGAGACTCAAGCCGCAGACGCCATCCGGGCTGCAGATGAGCCAACGTACCGCGCGTGGCGGCTGTTCCTCTCGGCCTCGGCCTACGGTTTCGAGCGGGGACCGATCAATGTCAATCAGGCCCTGCTCGCCAGGCCCGACCACGGTCGGGTGAATCTTCCGCTGACCCGTGCCCACCTCTACCCTCAGGCGTGAACCGATGAGCAAGGCCGTGACAGGAGCCGCTCAGAGTGAGATCGCACTGAGCACCATGCATGAGGTCAACTCCGGCGGAAATCGCCTGGCCTCGATCTGCCCGATTGCTCACCTACCGCGGACTTCCAGGGATCGCGGTCGCTGCGCCCCGCGGAGCCTCGGCTAGTCCCATACCGCGTAACGTCTGTTGGCGCGTCTACCATCGGTTTTATGCACTTACCATGAGGACAAGATGAAAACAACCGTAGTACGGATTGAAGGTGTGGAGAGCGTCCTTTCAGCCGCCGGGGTTGAGAAACGCCTGGCTTCTCATCCCGGTGTTCATCACGTTGAGACCAATTTCATGACCGGCACGGCGGTGGTTCACCATGACGACACGGTCAACCTCGCCGACCTCAAGCGTCTCGTCGCCGATTGTGGGTATAGATGTCCGGGCGAGTGCCTGCCGGAGCATGTGTGCGCCCCCGGCGATCCGCCGCCAGCTGCGGCGGCGCTTGGCGAGGGAAGGGACGTGTCCCAGGCG
>MGOM01000002.1:2101-3992 GCA_001797105.1 Chloroflexi bacterium RBG_19FT_COMBO_62_14 | reverse complement strand
GCCGGCTCACAACCACTCCGGGCATGCCGTGGCCGCCCTTCCGCAGCATCACACGATGCCAATGGAGGATGCCGTCGCCGGCGCGCGGCCCATGGCCCACCCACGCCAGCGTCCGTCAAGCACGGGCGAGATGACCGCCATGGCCCATGAGATGGGGCATGGCGCCGGGATGGGCATGGAAGCCATGGTGCGCGATATGCGTAGCCGGTTCCTGGTCTCGTTCCTGCTGGCCATCCCGGTCTTCCTGTATTCTCCCCTCTTCACCGATTACTTCAGAGTTCAGCTGCCTCTGCCTTTCGGCCTGACCAACGCCGGGTTCTCCTTCATCCTTACTACGCCGGCGGTCTTGTACGGCGGCTGGGTGTTCTACGTCGGCGCCTGGCGAGGGCTGATGAATGGCATTCTGAACATGTCGGTGCTGATTTCCCTCTCAGTGCTGGCCGGGTACCTGTTCAGCGTCGCGGCGACGTTCCTGTTCGAAGGCGAGGTCTTCTACGAGGCGGCGGCCTTGCTGTTGACGTTCGTCCTCTTCGGCCATTGGATGGAGATGCGCGCCCGCTCCGGAGCCTCGCAAGCTATCCAGGCGCTGATGAGCCTCGCCCCGCCGAAGGCGACGATCCTACGGGGCGGGCAACCGGTGGAGGTGTCGACGTCCGAAGTAGTTGTCGAGGACATCGTCCTCATCCGACCGGGGGACAAGGTCCCGGTAGATGGGGTCGTGATCGAGGGGGAGTCGAGCGTTGATGAGTCGATGATCACCGGCGAGAGCTTGCCGTCCAAGAAGGAGGTGGGTTCGCCGGTCGTGGGCGCAACCATCAATAAGACGGGCACCTTCAAGTTCCGGGCGACGAAAGTCGGGGCAGAGACCGCCCTGGCGCAGATTGTCAAGCTGGTGCAGGTGGCCCAGAACTCGAAGGCTCCTTCTCAACGCCTGGCGGACAGGGCGGCGCAATGGTTGGTGGCGGCCGCGGTGGTATTCGGACTGGCGACATTCTTCGGTTGGTATCTTTTCGGCGGGGCGACCATCCCCGCCGACGCGGACAAACTGGTCTGGGCCCTCACCCTGGCGATCACCGTGGTGGTCATCGCCTGCCCGGATGCGCTCGGTCTCGCCACGCCCACTGCGGTGATGGTCGGCACCGGTTTGGGGGCGCAGAATGGCATCCTGTACAAGAACGCCACCGCGCTCGAGCAGGCCGCCAAGCTGCAGGCGATCATCTTCGATAAGACCGGCACGCTGACCGAGGGCAAGCCGCAGGTGGTGGAAATCGTGGCGGCCGGCAATCCGCTTCCCCAGGACGACGTCCTGCGTCTGGTGGCCTCGGCCGAGCAATCGTCCGAGCATCCGTTGGCCCAGGCGATTGTGGAGAAGGCCAAAGCCCAACGGCTCGACCTGAGCCGCGCTGAGGGCTTCGAGGCGATCCCCGGGCACGGGGCGCGGGCACGCGTGGACGGCCGCGTACTCCTGGTCGGCAACCGCAAGCTGATGCGCGACAACAACATCGCCCTTAATGGTCACGGCGAACATGCGGCCACGCTCGAAGGCGCCGGGCGCACGGTGGTCTATGCCGCCGTCGACGGGAAATTTGCCGGGCTGATCGCCATCGCCGACGCTGTGCGCGCCAACGCCAAGCAGGCGATCGAGCGACTCACCGCCATGGGGCTGCAGGTGGCCATGCTCACCGGCGACAATCGGGCTACCGCCGAACGGATCGCCGGGGAATTGGGGGTTCAGACGGTCTTCGCCGAAGTCTTGCCTGGCCAGAAGGCCGACAAGGTTAAGGAGCTGCAAGCGCAGGGGAAGCTGGTGGCCATGGTGGGAGACGGCATCAACGACGCCCCGGCGCTCGCCCAGGCCGATGTCGGCATCGCCATCGGGGCCGGGACCGAC
>MGOM01000002.1:207-2052 GCA_001797105.1 Chloroflexi bacterium RBG_19FT_COMBO_62_14 | reverse complement strand
AGCCGGACGACGCTGCGCAAGATGCATCAGAACTTGTGGTGGGCGGCTGGTTACAACACGATCGCCTTCCCCATTGCCGCCGGCCTGTTCTACCCGGCTTTCGGCTTTGTCTTGCGGCCGGAGATCGCCGCCATTTCGATGTCGGGCTCCTCCCTGCTCGTGGCGGTCAATGCTCTGCTACTCAAACGCACGCGCCTAGAGGGGATCAAGCCAAAGTGAAGCAAGGCCGGGAAAGTGAGGACGATGGCCGCCGGCTCAAGTTGAGGCTCCTGGGTCTTGTAGCGGCGCTCCTCGTCGGCGGATGCGCCTCCTTTCCCTTGTTTCTGGAGAGAAGCGGCCCCTCCTGGGGCCCGGGCGCGTTCGACAGCAACGGGGAACGCATCTACTTCAGCGGGATGAGCGAGCGCAGCGGGCGCATCATCTACCGCGGGGGTCCCACCGGGGGAGGCATGATGATGGGCGGCGGAAGCCTGGCCTGCGTTTCCTGTCACGGGCCCGATGGACGCGGCGGTGTCCATGGGATGCACATGCAGGTCATGGATGCTCCCGACATTCGCTGGTCGACTCTATCGGCGGCGATGGAGGAAGGCCATGGCGGGGAAGCGCAGCCTGAGGGCGAGCATGGGGAGGTGATGGCAGGATATGACCTCGAAGCGTTCCGTCTGGCCGTCGTCGAGGGCAGACATCCAGACGGAACAGAGCTCAGCTCGAGCATGCCGCGCTGGAACCTGAGCGACGAAGACCTTGCCGACCTTGCAGAGTTCCTTCAGTCCTTGCCGTAAGCCGCCTCGGGCATTGAAGCTGCGGTTCCCACGAGGAGCCTTCCGGACTCGTGAGATTGAGGGCGTGGCCTTCACCGGTTGGCGAGGGGGTCTCCTGAGGGCAAAAGGCGCACGGCGCACCGTTCATGACCTCTCCGCAAACCAAGACGGCCTGCCGAGTGAGAAGCGATGAACCGCTGGCGATGGCTAGTCCCGACAGCGCTGCTTCTGGGATTGGCCGCAGCCGCAATGTTCTTGCTGCGGCCCGAGAGCGCGGCCAAGCCGGTGGTGATAAACGATACGCCCGTCCCGCCAGTTCCGACCCTCGACGCCGCGCGAATCGCCCGCGGCGCGGGACTTTACGCGAAGAATTGTGCCGCTTGTCACGGCACTGAACTACGGGGCGCCCCGGACTGGAAGCGGCCCTTGCCGGACGGCTCGCTATCCCCTCCGCCGCACGATGACAGCGGTCACACCTGGCACCACCCGGATAGCCTCCTGTTGGAGATCATCGCCAACGGCGGCGACTCCGTCAACAACTCGAAGATGCCCGCGTTCGGCGGGAAACTATCGCCGGACGAAATGAGATCTATCCTCGAGTTCATCAAGAGCAAATGGGGCAAGGACTCTCGCGAGTTCCAGTGGTGGATCACAGCAACCACCAGCGGCCAGTAGCCACAGGCCGCTGGGTCTCCGGCCAGGTCTATCGTGTGAAGTGTCGCTCTAATCTGTCGGTGTAAGGCGCTTCCGCACTTGCAACCGTTCTCGCTCTCCCACCTCGCAACTTCTCCTTGCTCATCACCACATATGCCTCAATTTCTGCCCTGCCGACCCTTTTTCCGCAGCCAGCTAGAGAACATTCGGACAGCGTACTTGCTCGTGGGCCATGGGCGAGTCGGCGCGTCACACTGTCCGCCGTTGTGCGCTTGGAACGGCGTCCCACTTACATTACCCTGAGACTAGCGATCCGAGATCGACGCCTTAGCAGCCGGGCCTTCGGGTCCGGCGGAATAGAAGGAGAGCCGGCCATGAAATCGTTACCTTTCTTCCCCATCGCCTGGACCCTGGCTGTCTTCACCGCAGT
>MGOM01000002.1:0-79 GCA_001797105.1 Chloroflexi bacterium RBG_19FT_COMBO_62_14 | reverse complement strand
AGAGCATCGCCGGCGGGTTCCTGACGGCTGTGCTGTTCGTCCCCGTCTGGAACTTCTTCGCCGGCCGTCAAGAGAGTCA
>MGOM01000001.1:24654-25189 GCA_001797105.1 Chloroflexi bacterium RBG_19FT_COMBO_62_14 | reverse complement strand
ACGTCCATCCGCACCGAAGCGTAGAACTTCAACGCCATCCCCCCCGTCGTCGTCTCCGGGTTCCCGAACATCACCCCGATCCGTTGCCTCAACTGGTTGGTGAACACCAGCGCCGTGTTGGTCTGCTTGATCACCCCCGACAGTTTGCGCAGCGCCTGGCTCATCAGCCGCGCTTGCATCCCCATCGTGGCGTCCCCCATGTCCCCCTCGATCTCCGCCCTCGGCACCAGCGCCGCCACACTGTCCACCACCACCACGTCCACCGCCCCGCTCCTCACCAGCGTCTCGGCGATCTCCAGCGCCTGCTCGCCCGTGTCCGGCTGCGAGATGTACAGGTTCTCGATGTCCACCCCGCAGCGCGCGGCGTAGCTTGGGTCGAGGGCGTGTTCCATGTCGATGTAGGCACACGTCCCGCCCCGCCGTTGGGATTCGGCCACGATGTGCTGGCAGATCGTCGTCTTGCCCGACGACTCCGGGCCGTAGATCTCCGTCACCCGGCCGCGCGGGATCCCCCCCACCCCGAGCGCCAGGTCGA
>MGOM01000001.1:22714-24523 GCA_001797105.1 Chloroflexi bacterium RBG_19FT_COMBO_62_14 | reverse complement strand
GACATAAGTGCCCCGTTGAAACCCTATCCAGGAAGTCTACCTGAGATCAAGGGCAGGTGCAAGACAAAGGGCCTGAGCTCGGGCCGGCACGGGGCAACGGCGACCACCGTTAGACTCTACTGTGCGCAGGCCGGAAGGGTCGATCTCGTAGCGAAGAATTGCATTGAGGGTGCTGATGAACGAGGAATTGACGCTCATCTGCTGCATATAAGAACAAGCCGGGTGCGGGAGGCCTCCCGCCGCCGGCCTGTAAGGAACACCCCGCCGTGCCGTGTGTCGCGTGGTTTTGAACCTGCTTTCGCAGGTGGGGTCCGGCATACGGGCTTCGCCTTGGCCTAAGCCTACCGCGTCCCCCGTTGTAGCTCAAACCCCTCGTCTCAAGTGTTGGCTCAAAACGGAATGCAGCATCACGCGCACAGCAGGGTCGTCCCAGGTATACCACGATCGGCAAAGGTTGACAATGGAAGGCCGTCCGCCCACCGGGTTAGTGTTCCACGAGCGATTCGATCCCACCGGTCACCAGGAAGATGGTCGTCGAGGGACGGCGGGGCCGATCTCCGCCCCCCTTGAACCCTACCCCAAACAACCATGCGTCTTCACTCAGCCAGGCGTAGGTGAAGATCGCGCAACTGTCCCGGGTCGGCCGGCGAAGGCGCCCCGGCCATCACGTCCCGGGCGGCCTGGTTCTTGGGGAAGGCGATCACTTCTCGGATGTTCGGCGCGCCGGCCAGCACCATGCACAAGCGATCGATGCCAGGTGCGATCCCGCCGTGAGGAGGCGTTCCGTACTCGAATGCTTCTAACATGTGCCCGAACCGCGCGCGCGCCGTCTCGGGATCGAGGCCTATCAGCTTGAAGACCTTCTCCTGCAAAGTCCGATCGTGAATCCTGATGCTACCCCCGCCGACCTCATAGTCGTTGACCACTAAGTCGTACTGCTGTCCGCGCGCTTCGCCGGGATTCGCCTCGAGCAACGGAATATCCTCCAACACGGGTGAGGTGAACAGATGATGGCTCGGGGCCCAGCGCTTTTCATCCTCATTCCAGGTCACAAAGGGGAAATCAGTCACCCAGCAGAAAGCCAGGACATTCTCGTCCCGCAGCCCCAACTGATCGGCCAGATGGACCCGAAGTCGTGCAAGCGATTCGAAAACCACCAGGGGTTTGTCGGCAACAAACACCAGGAGATCCCCGCGTTCGCCCTCCAGCCTCCGGATGATCGCCTCCAACCTCTCGGGAGCGAGGAACTTCGCGAACGACGATCGTGTCTCTCCGCCGGTCTCCAAAGCCAGGTATGCAAGCCCCTTGGCGCCGTAGCCGGCGGCCACCCGCTCCAAGGATTCGATTTCGCGCCGTGAATAGCCCCCGCATCCTTTGACATTGATCCCTCGGACATGTCCCCCGCTCTGGGCGACCCGCTCGAACACCTGGAATCCGCAGCCAACGGCCAGATCGGTGATGTCCCGCAGCTCCAAACCGAATCGGATATCGGGGCTGTCCTTCCCGAAACGCGCCATGACTTCGTTGTAGCCGAACCTCGGCCAGGGTTTAGCCAACAGACGCTTGCCAGGCACAAGGGTCTCGACCATCCGTGTGAAGAGATCTTCGGTCTGCTTCATCACGTCTTCACGTTCCACAAATGACATCTCGAGGTCCAGTTGGGTAAACTCCGGTTGCCGGTCGCCTCGCTGGTCCTCGTCGCGGAAGCAGCGGGCGATCTGGAAGTAACGCTCGACCCCGGCGACCATCAGCAATTGCTTGAGTTGCTGCGGCGATTGCGGTAAGGCGTAGAACTCGCCCGGGTACAAG
>MGOM01000001.1:12851-22663 GCA_001797105.1 Chloroflexi bacterium RBG_19FT_COMBO_62_14 | reverse complement strand
ATGGGGGTCTCGATCTCCCAGAAGCCGCGCTCGCTGAGATAATCCCGGATGAACTTGACCACGCGATGCCTGAGCTCGAGGTTGTCCCGAACTTGTTGTCGACGCAAATCCAGGTATCGATACTTCAACCGGACCATTTCGTCGACGTCCGACTCCTCGTTGATGAGGAACGGAGGTGTCCGCGCCGGGTTGAGGACCTTCAGCGTGTCGACTTCCACCTCGATTTCACCGGTAGCCAGGGATGGATTCTCCATGCCGGCTGGACGCCGTCGGACCACGCCGGCTGCCTGGACGACCCATTCCGAACGAAGCTGGACCGCGGCATCATGGGCCACCGCGGATTCCTCCGGGTTGGTGACCAACTGTACGACCCCCGAGCGATCACGCAGGTCGACAAAGGTCAACCCGCCGTGATCCCGACGTCGGTTCACCCAACCGGCAAGCAGCACCCGCTGGCCCACGTGGGACGCATCGAGCTCACTGCACTGATGATCCTTGTACATGGTGCCTCCGTTCCCAGAAATGACACCGCCGCCCTGTCGAGTCGACATCGGGCGGCGGTTGGGTTCGCAAGTCCTGGATCAGCGCGCGGACATGCCGACCACCCGATGGTCGATAGTGCCAGGATTAGCATTCAGCGGGATGATCCTGTACAGGGCGGACATGTCGCTCCGATCGTGCGCATTATAGCATGCGCGGGTCCGCCGGGTCAACGCGGGCGCCTGATCTGGTTCACATCGCGTGAAATGAGGCGGGCGACCGTCGACACGCTCCCCGGCGGGCTCCGATCCTCCAGCCGAGGCGCGATCGGTCCACGTTCACAAAGTTGCAGGCCCGGGATCGAGCCGCTCCAGGGATTTCACGCCTCCGGCTCCGAAAACGCCCGCGCGTAGTCTTCCGGCGTGTCGATATCCAGAAGCACACCGCGATCCTCGACGACGACGTATCCGATCTCACCTTCGCGCTCGCGCAAGAAATCCCGCATCGTCTTGTCGGCCACAAGCGACAGGATCGCGCCCCACAAGGTCCTCCCGATCAGGATCGGATGACCTCGCCTTCCTTCAAACGACGGCGCAATGATCCTCGCTCGCCGCTCCCTCCAGGCATCGATCAAGAGGCCCACCGTCGCCGCCGAGATCTGAGGATGATCACCCGGTGCAAGTAGGACGGACTCGGCCTTCGTCTCCCCAAGTGCCTGCAGCCCAGCCTTCACCGAGGACAACATTTCCCCTTCGGATGAATGCGGATTCACGACCCGGGTGACCTCGAGGTCCGTCAGCGCCTCGGCCATGGCCGAATCGCCCTCAGTCGCAACCACGACGACCGGTGAGGCTCCAGCCGAACGGTAGACGTCAACGACATGTCCGATGATCGTCCCGCCCTCCCGCCAGGGGAGGGTCAGCTTGGGGCGACCCATCCGACGCGAGGCGCCGGCCGCCAGGATCACAGCTGCGATCACGCTGAGTCCATCAGCTTTCGAACATCTCCGGGGTTATCCACGTCAAACAAGACGGACTCGTCGGTGTCAATCCCCCCGACCCGGTATTGACCAAAGAGCGCTCGCCCCCCCCGGTCACCCGTCAACCGGCTCAAGCCGTCGAAGGTCGTCTTGTCGAAGAGCACCGGGTTGCCCCACCGGTCACCGGCGCGTGGGGCGATGATCGGGGTCAGCGTCCGGCGGTGGAAGTCGATCAAGGCATCGACGAGGGAGGCGCCGACTTTCGGCATGTCGGCCAACAAGAACATCACGCCTTCGACGTTCCCGATGACCGCCTGCGTACCCCGGCGGACAGAGGTACTCTGTCCACTCGCCCAATCCTGGTTGACGACAAATTCGACTTGTAGGCCCTCGAGCGCCGCCCGGACTGCTTCGGCCTCGTCACCCAGTACGACCACGACCGACGTCAGTCCCGACTCTAAAGCGGCAGTGACGACGTGCCAGACAAGCGGCTTACCCTTCCACGGAATCAACTGTTTGACCTGCCCCATCCTCCGAGATCCACCGGCGGCCAGCACGATCCCCGCAATCCGGCCGAAGACCCTCCACACCGGCCGATCAGCGTTCATACTGCCCAGAATGCCTGATCGCAGCCTGGGCGAGCTCAATAGGGCGGCTGCCGTCATCTGGCCGCTCTCCCTGCCTTGCGGCACGTCGATCTTGTTGAGCAAGGCGTGGAATTCGGCATAGGGCGGCACTCCTTTCAGACCACCCTGGGGAGAGGTGATCAGGGCGGCAACATGCCCCGGGCTGAGCTTCTGCTCCTGTGAGATCCCCAACACGGCCGAGACCCTCTCGGGCCTGTGGACCAATGGGGAGTCGACCCGTTGGCCGACTACATCCATCCCGACAACATTCAGGACCAGATCGGTGAATGCAGGGATCACGGGCTCGTGTTCGTCGGGGGCTTTCAAAGAACGGCCGCGGGCACCATCCGCCTCGATCAGCAGGGTCGCCTGGGCTTGGTCCGCCAGTTTGCGCAAGGCAGCCACCATCTCCGGACTGAGACCCAACCACTTCGGCTCGCTTTCCGCGGCCGGTCCGGTGACCAGGACGGATTGGTTCAATTGTAGGAGTCCTGAGAGGGGAAGAAGATCCGAGCCACGCCGCAGGACCATGTGATGGGTGGCCATGTCGGCCTGGTGCAATGCCAGCTTGGTCGTCGACGTAATCAAGACGGGTGCCTCGGCAGACAACTCCGCCGCCAGGCGCGCCATGGCCGTGGACTTCCCGCCGCCCCCCGTGAATGCTACGCTCCAGCCTCGGCTGAACCGGAGCGCCTCTTGGAATTGCATCTCAATCCCCCAATCGTCGCCGGATCTCCCCCTGTGATAGCACCGCTTCGAGAACCCCGCCACCCACGGCCAGCGACTTGTCCGAAATCTCTCGGCAGTTTGCGGATTCCTTACGCGGATCCAGATCGCCGATCTTGTCACCAGCCCAGACCGGCAGGCCGTCATGCATCAGCCCGCGCAGCGCTCCATCGAAGGGCGCTAGGACCTCGACGGCATCTACTCGGGCCAGGATCTGGCCTCGATGAACGATGTCGCCCAAGGCCACCATCCCCTGGAGTTTTCCTTCAGCAGGTGCTCGCAGAACCCTGTCGGCATCAAAGCCGGTAACCGGCTCCGGGAGGCGGCTGTCGGGCTGAGCCGACCCTGTCCAGGAAACCCTCCCCATGTGATGTCCGCGTTGGGTCTCTACGACCGCGTGACAGTCCACTCCGGCTCTGAACCCCGGGCCCAGGCCGACCACGAGGGGCGCAGCCTCCTTTCCGATTTCCGGAGGCACTTTGCGCATGCGCGCATCCACCATGGCTACCGGGGCGAGGGTTGTTCGCGAAGATGCCGTCGGATCCACCATGACCGGCACAAGTCCGGCCACATGGGCTTCGTGCACTTCTGCCGGGGTGGTTACCTTTCGTCCCCGCACGTCTTCGATTTCCACTTCATCGGCGTAGATCGCTTCGGCCAGGGACACCAGACGTCTCACAGCCAGGGGGCGATCAATCTCGAGCACGACGACGGCAAAACCGCAGCGATGAAGCCGGGCAGCCACACCGGTTCCAAGATCTCCCCCACCTCGCACGATGACGAGCGGAGATGAGGCTGTCATTGCGCGCTAACCTCACTTACCCCGCGCAGGACGCGCTCAGGTGTGAGTGGGAACTCATCATGCCAGGTACCTGTCGCCATCCGAACCGCGGCGACGATCGCCGGCGCCAGCGGGAGGAACGGCATCTCGGCCATCCCACGCGCACCCCACGGCCCGATCGGATCCGGGTATTCGAGAATGATCGAATCCACCCGTTTCGGGACATCCAGGACGGTTGGGATCAGGTAGGTCGAAAGATGCGCGGTCTGCACCTTGCCACCGTCCTGAATGAAGTTCTCGAGGACGGCATACCCGGCTGCCTGAACGACCGCGCCTTCGATCTGTCCCTGGACGAGGCGAGGGTTGACAGCCTGACCGACGTCGTCGGCGCTGAATACCTCCAGGAGGTGGACGTGACCGGTTTGCAGGTCGACTTCGACCGAGGCCGCCTGGGCCACGTAACCGTAGGCGAAGTTCGGCTCGGACTTGCCGGTCTGAGGGTCGTAGGGAGTCGTCTTCGGCGGGCGATAGGTAAACGTCGCTACCGCCGGGCGTTCTTCCTGATGCCATTTCACCAGAGCCTGTTCCACCGCACCGCGAATCGCGTTTCCGGCCATGAAGGTCATGCGTGAGGCCGAGGCCGACCCCGAGTTACCCGTCTGAGCAGTGTCCGAGACGACGGTCTGCACCTGCTGATAGGCGACGCCGGCCGCTTCCGCTGCCATCTGAGCCATCACCGTGTGCGCGCCCTGCCCGACATCTGCACCTGCATGATACACAACGACACGTTCGATCTCGCCCCGTCCGTGAAGCTCGACCTTGGCCGTGCTGGCCTCGGGTGAACCGAATGAGAACCCCACGTTCTTGAAGGCGCACGCAAACCCGAGACCGCGACGCAGATGCGTCTCTTCCGGCACCCCCAGTGAATCCTGACGAGGACGTTGCCAACCCGATCCGATCTTGCCCCAGCCGGCCCGCTCGGCGGCAGCTTCGACGACCTTCCCGATACTCACGCCCTTCGGAAGCGGCGTCCCGACGGAAAGCAAGGAGTTCTCCCCAAGCACATTGCGCATCCGAATCTCGACTGGATCGATCTCGAGCTTTTCGGCCAGCTTGTTCATCTGCCCTTCAGCCGCGAAGGCCCCTTGCGGCCCGCCGAAGCCACGAAACGCACCGCCCGGGATGTGGTTTGTGTACACGGAGTAAGCGTCGACCTTCACGTTGGGGACCTCGTAGGGTCCAGTGCACATCAGGGTTGCATTGCCTAGTACCTTGGTCGAAGTGTAGGCGTACGAACCGCCGTCCTGGATGACCTCCACCTCTGCCGCCAGTAACTTTCCTTTGGCCGAGGCCCCCCACTTGGCGCGGATCAAGAACGGGTGCCGTTTATGGTGGCCCAGAATGGATTCTTCGCGCGACCAGACGATCTTCACCGGGCGCCGCAGGCCTCTCTGATCAAGCCGCAAGGCCGCAAGAGCCAAGACGATTTGCACCGACATGTCTTCGCGCCCGCCAAAGGCACCGCCGATGGCCGGGTAGATCACTCGGATCCGTTCTTCCGGAAGAGCGAGAGCATGGGCGATCTGCTCCCGATCCTCGTGCGTCCACTGGCCAGCGACTTGCACAACCACTCGGCCATCTTCGTCAATGTGAGCCACCCCGGCCTCCGGCTGCAGGAAAGCGTGTTCCTGGGCTGGGGTGCGATACTCCCCCTCGATAATGACGGCCGACTCGCGAAACCCCGCCTCCAGGTCCCCTTTGCGGATCCGGTAGTGACAGAAAACGTTGCTTTCTTTGTCCGGATGGAGCAGCGCAGAATCCGGTCTCATCGCCTCGACGACGTCGGTGACGACCGGCAGATCTTCGTACTCGACTCGGATGAGCTTCAAGGCCGTCGTGGCGATATCCTCTCGTTCGGCGATCACCAGCGCAACCTGATCACCGACGAAGCGGACACGATCGGCGTAGGGTTTGGTCGATCCTGGGCCGCACAATACCGGTTGATCGGGCATGATCAGACCGTACTCGTTGATCGGGACGTCTTTGGCTGTCAGCACCGCAAGCACGCCCGACACGGCCTCAGCTTCGCCGACATCGATCCTGCGGATGACGGCATGCGGCCGCCCGGCGAAGAGGATCTTCATGTAGGCTTGATTCGGCAACGAGATATCGCCGGGGAACAGGGTTTCCCCGGTCACCTTCCCCCTTGCGTCAAGCCGTGGCACCGATTGGCCGATCAAAGACATTCGAGTGTCTCCGGAGTCCGGTCAGCCCGTGAACACGCTCATGGTTCGCGGCCGGCCAGAACCGGCTCGCGACGGGTTCTGGCCAACTCCAGGTCGAAGATCCGTCGCCAGACAGCCAAGCTGGCGGCGTACGTGGGATCCATCCCGAAGTAGGAAAGGGTCCCGGCGCCCAGGTTCTTCCCCTTGCTCAGAGGAGTGTCCGAGGCGTAGTGAATGACGCCGAGATCGAAGGGCAGGCCATACAGGTTCGCGATCTCGTTGTTGGGATGGCGCTTCGGCCGGTACATCTCGTAGACCGCCGACAGGTACGGCCCGGCCTCCATCTCAATGTCGGTGTAGCCTTCGCGGTAGAACACATCCATGTAGCGCGGGGTCTGCAAGAACGTCCCGCGAACGCTGACTGCCTTCTGATTGTCGAGCAGGGTTCCGTATACCAGGTCTTCACCAAACTCGGCGGCGCTGAAGCAATTGTCGAAAAGGTACGTGTTCTGCGACTGCTCATCGTGGACGACGGAAGGGAGCATGACGTCGCCGATGATCCCATTGAGTGTGGCGGCCTTCCCCATGGCGTATACCCCGCGCATCTCTCCCACTCGGGTTGCGATGTACGACAAGAACTCGAATGCTCCCATGCCGAGCGGGTATTCGATATTGATCACCAGCGCATCGCTTCGGACCAGTCCTTCCAGTCCAGGAACGCGCAGCCGGGGGTCGATCCACTCGGGATTGATCTGCTGCAGATCAATTAGTTGGACCTGCAGGTCGAACCCGAACTCGCTGGTGATGCGTTGAATCCCGCACTCGCTCTCGACTTCGGCCCTGACCTTGCGCAGCTCCGCCCCTTCGGGGGAGGCCAAGTACTTCTTCAACACGTAGTAGAGGAAGTTCTCGCGGCTTGATTGGATCTGCCGGGCTTCGATTTCACGCCACTCTCCCAGCAGGTCGGCATGTCGAGGATGCTCGAGGAACCGGACCAGCTCGGCCTCATGTCTCAGCGCGAAGCCACTGAACAGATTCACAACGCTATGAGGGTTGCTGGACACGAAGTACGCCGGACGATGGAGGATGGAGGGGTTGGCGTCCTCGACCCTCTCCCACCAAAGTTGAGTGGCACGCCGGTAATCGGTCAGGGAGCCTGCCAACAGCTTGACTTTGAGATTCTTGGGCTTTTCGGCAATCGCCGACATCATCGGCCAGAAACCCTCGTCCCACACCTGACGCAGCCGATCGAGGTCCTCGGGCCCGACCCCAATGCCATGGCCGAGCGCGACGAGGCCCTCATCGTTGTCGATGGGCTCCTCCAGGAATGCCTGGACCTGTTCACCCCGCATGAGGCGATGAAGTTTGTTCCATTCGATCTGGAAGGCGGTCAGGATCGGGATGATGTCATCAATATCCGAACGGCTGGCGATCAGGCACGCCAGCGTCCCCCGATTATTGAAGAAGCTTCGGCGACGCCTGGCCTTGGCCGACACCGGCACCCAGTCGTGCAAGTCTCCCGTGCCCCCTTGCAGGAACACCTCCTGGCTCTGGCCGAGAACCACCCGCTCAGTCTGCGCGATGCAAGCCGGCAGGCGCAACGAACTGTAGATGAATGCCGACATGTCGGGGTGAAGTGCGCGAGCGGATGGATGCAGGGAGGAGCCCATGTTGGAATGGACTTCCTCCAGCGATCGGATCTGGACGTCGGTCGTCGACCGCAGAAGCGAGTAGTAGGTGCGAATGTACAGCTCGATTTCTTCTGAGCCGGTGCGCGGGACGGTGCGATCCATCGCCTTTCTCTTACCTACTCTTCCTTACTCGGGTTCGCCGAATGGGTTTCACATCCGTTTCACCCAGTCGGATCGGGAACAGGATCGCATAGCCCACGCTCAAGATCCCATATCCCATAAGCATGAACACCCCGCCAGTCACGATCTTGACCAGGACACCTTGAGCGAGGTATGGGAACAACCAGGCCGGGACGAAGGCCGGATTCATGGCTTCGTTGGGTATGAAGACCCAACCATTCTCGAGGTTGGCGACGAGGAACCAGTTAGCGAAGAAGTACCCTGCCAGAGCGAGGCCGACGAGCATCAGGCAGCCTACTCCCCGCCAGACGGGGTTCATGCGCTTCTTGGCTTCCCTTTCTCGTTCATGCCTGGCATAGTTCCAGCTGTCGCGTCCCATCTCCGACTCTCCCTTCCGGGATGAAGGCCTGGATCAGGCGCCCTCAATCCCCTAGGAACCAGCCCGTTCCGTCGATGCGGCTTGAAGCTCAGGCGACCGAGCTGCCTTCTCGAATGCCGATACGATCTTGTAGTATCCGGTGCAGCGGCACAAGTTGCCGGTGATAGATTGCTGGATGTCCCACTGGGTAGGCTGCGGCGTTTCGTCCAGTAGCATCGCTCCCGACATCAGGAAGCCGGGAGTGCAGTAGCCGCATTGGACGGCGCCCTCGTCGATAAAGGTCTGTTGGATCGGATGAAGTTGCCCATTGCGAGCCAGGCCTTCCACCGTGACAATTTCGGCCGCGTGCGCACGCGGCGCGGGGACCATACAGGCCATGACCGCCACGCCGTCGAGGAAGACCGTGCACGCGCCGCACTCACCTTCGGCACAGCCCTCTTTGGTGCCGGTCAATCCCACGTCTTCCCGCAACAGGCGCAGCAAGGTCTTGTCGAAACCTGTTCCCAGGGTGAATGTTCTTCCATTGATCCGCGTGATGATCGACATCCCGCTGTGATGGGCCAGCGGCTCCGCTAACACTTGCTCGAGATGCCAGGTGTGCTCGCGGCGAAGCATCACCGGCATCTCAGGATAGCCTCGGCGCTCACTTCCTTCAGCCAGAGAACGGAGAACACGCTCCGTACATACCCGGACCATTTCCTTGCGATACCAGGCTGAACCTCGCAAGTCGTCGATGGGCCGGGCGGTCATGGCGGCAGCCTGCGCTGCGCGGACAAGGATCTCCTCGGTCAGGGATTGGCCGACAAGCTCCTTCTCCGCCTGCGCAGCATGGATGATCGTCGGCGCCACCGCCCCCATGGTGACCGCCGCGTGTTTGACCCGATCAGCCTCAAATTCGAGCATCGCCGCGACGTTGACAACCGAGATCGCCTGCGCCCGACGCAGGGCCAGCTTGTAGAACATGCTCCTGGTGCCAGGCGGCGGAGCCGGAAAGGCGATGTCGACCAGCATTTCGTCTTCCCGCATTACCGTGCGGCGGACGCCCGTGTAGAACTCGTTCAATGGGACGATTCGCTCCCCGGAAACGGAGCGCAGCTTCACCGTCGCTCCCAGTGCCACGAGGGGTGTGATCGAGTCGTTCGCCGGCGAAGCGGTTATCAGGTTGCCGGCCACCGTCGCCCGGTTGCGGATCTGGGGTGCTCCGACCTCCCAACACGCGCGCGCCAGCGCAAATGCCCTGTCGATGATCAGCCGGGATCCGGCGCAGTGATTGTGCGTCACTAATGGACCCAGATGGATCTGCCCGTCCGGGTCGAGGCGGATCGTGTCCAGACCCGGGATCCGCGTGACGTCGATCAACATTTCTATGCCCGGTCTCTGGCCGCGTTCGAGCTCAAGAATCAAATCGGTCGCCCCGGCCACCACGCGGGCCCGGCCGCCGTTCTCCGCCAGGAGTGCCAGCGCTTGCTCAAGAGAGACCGGGGTGAAGTACTCGGTCCACATCCCTCGATCAATCTCCCTTGCGAGCCCGCCGGGCCCCGGGGGCATGCGCCATCGGCAGCCCGGTGCCGCCGCGGCGAAGCAGAACGATCTCTGCCAGAATGCTCACCGCGATCTCCTCCGGCGTCTCGGCGTTGAGCTCGAGTCCCATGGGCGAAGTCACGCGGTCGATCTTCTCCTGGGGCAGACCCATCTCTTTCAACTGCTGCACACACACCTCCCACCGCCTGCGTGAGCCGATGACACCGATGTAACCGGCCGGCGTCTCTAGAAGAGCAGGCAGGCCCGCGACGTCTACCGGCACG
>MGOM01000001.1:12599-12787 GCA_001797105.1 Chloroflexi bacterium RBG_19FT_COMBO_62_14 | reverse complement strand
ACGGGCCGAAGAGGATCTCATCCGCATCCGGGTTGGCTTCCTCAGAAGCGAATTCAGGGCGGTCGTCAGAAAGCACCACCCGGAATCCAAGCCAGTGGGCCAGGTGGACTACGGCCTTGCCGACGTGCCCTCCTCCGACCACGACTACGGTCGGGCGGGGCTCGATGGGTTCGACGAACACCTCCACC
>MGOM01000001.1:10390-12590 GCA_001797105.1 Chloroflexi bacterium RBG_19FT_COMBO_62_14 | reverse complement strand
CAGACGCCAGGATCGCCTCCCCCCAGGTCGTTCAGAGAATAGCGGAGCATCCGGGTCTTGCCCTGCTCCATCGCTCCCAAGGCCTCGGCGATGACTCGGTTTTCCAGATCGCCGCCGCCGACGGTACCCTCGATACGGCCGTCGGGGAAGACCAACATCTTGCTCCCCTCCCGGCGGGGTACCGACCCCTGGGTTCGGATGACGACCGCCAGGGCGGCCCGGCCCCCCCGCTTGAGCACCGTCTGAATCCGCTCGTAGATCTCGATCATGATGTCAACCGAGTGCGGGTCCGACCGCCGGAGACGGCACTCGATCTTGACCACACTCCCGCCCTTCCCCCAATTCGCGCCGGCGCCGGAGGAAGGCGGTCTGGCTGCTGCCTCACGCGCTCTCCGCCATGCTGCATGGTTCCATCCGAGGGATGTGAGACGTCGGGTGAGCTTGGGCGACCAATCATGCAGCGCAACTCACGTTTAGGCGGATGACGGAACTCATGGGCGCTGGCGCCAGCTCCTATAGTGCCAAGAAACCTGCCCCCGGCCCATCCCCCGGTAAGTACTATCTCTGTAACCGAACCTTCCCGCCAGTCTCTCCCGTTCAGTGTACATCAAGCCTTCGGCCCCCTCAGCGCCCGCCACAATCGCTCGGGCGTGACCGGGGCGACGTCGACGTTGGCCCCGCAAGCGTCGAGCACTGCGTTGCCCACAGCCGGCGCGACGCCGTCCATCGGGATCTCGGCCACGGCTTTCACCCCGAAGGGGTGAGTCGGCTCGAAGGTTTCGACGAAGATCGTCTCCAGCGACGGCATCTCCTGCGCGGCGAAGATGTGGTAATCCCGCAGGTCCACCTCGCGCGGCTTTCCGTCTTTGTCGTAGAGCATCTCTTCGCAAACCGCGTATCCGAGCGCCTGGGTCATCCCACCCTCGATCTGCCCGGACGCCGTGAGCGGATTGACGATGACGCCCGAGTCAACGGCCATGACCAGCTTCTCGACGGTAACCTGGCCGGTCTCCACATCGACCATGACCTGGGCGAATTGCGCGGCGAAGGGCGGGGGCGAGGCGGGAGAGACGTACGAGCCGATCCCCATGATCTGCTCTTGATCCTCCTCGTGGAGCGCGTTCATGGCCACCTCGGCCAGGGTCACCGATCGTCCGTCCGGTGCCCAGGCTTGTCTGTCGGCCAATCGGATCTGATCCGAGGCGATCCTCTCTGCGGGCGGCGCGCATGTTGAGCGCCGCCCGCAGCCGGATGCGTTCGGCCACCTGCTCCGCGGCGCGCACGACCGCCGTCCCCGAGATGTATGTCGTACTCGAGGCGTAGGCACCTTTGTCGAACGGGGTGAAATCGGTGTCGGATGAGTAGACGATGATGTCTTCAATCGGCGCCCCCAAGACCTCCGCCGCCTGCTGGGCGAGGACGGTGTCTGAGCCGGTGCCGAGATCGGTGGCCCCGACGAGCAGGTTGAACGAACCGTCGTCATTGATCTTGATGCTCGCGCCACCCATGTCCAGATAAGGGATTGCCGTTCCTTGCATCACCGTGGCGACGCCGATGCCCCGGCGCAGGTGCGGCTTGCCCGGAATCGAATGCCAGGCCGCGTTGCCGTACTTCTCGTGCCAGTGGATGGCGGCCGCACCCTGGGCGACACAATCGGCCAGCCCGCAGGTGTTGATCCGTTCCGGCCGCGGTTCACGCCCCTCGGACCAAGCCGTGCTGAACGGATGCAGCTCACCGGCGCGGAGTGTATTCTTCAGGCGGAATGCGAGAGGATCGAGGCCCAAGGTCCGGGCGACTTTCTCCATGTGCCGCTCGACGGGCCAGTAGCCTTGCGGGACGCCGTACCCGCGGAACGCGCCCGAAGGAGGTGTGTTGGTGTAGACCACGTTGGCGTGGAAGCGGATGTTCGGCGAGTGGCGGTATGGGCCGTCACCGACATATAACGCCATGGCTTTGTGGCCGGTGTTGCCGGTGACGGTCAATGCGTGGCAGCCATAAGCCCCTGTATCGCTCAGAGCGATCATCTCGTTGGCGGTGATCGTCCCGTCGCGCTTCACTCCTGTTCGCATCTTGATCCGCATCGGATGGCGCGAACGGGCGGCCAAGAACTCCTCCGCCCGGGTGTACTCGAACCGGACCGGCCGACTTGTGGCGATTGTCAAATGGGCCGCGACATCCTCGATCAGCACCTCTTGTTTGC
>MGOM01000001.1:2161-10198 GCA_001797105.1 Chloroflexi bacterium RBG_19FT_COMBO_62_14 | reverse complement strand
TGCCCCTTCCACGACAAAGTCGGCCTCGGAGAAACCTGTGTCCACATCTCCGATATCAATGCGGATCTCGGCCGCCAGGTTCCGGCTTGGGTCGGAGTCGGCGAAGTTCACATACTCCGGTTCTTCGTGGATCCGGGGAGCGCCTTCGGCCATCGCCTGCCCCGGGTCGAGGATCGGCGTGAGCGGTTCATAATCGACCCGGATGAGCTAGAGCGCCTTTTCGGCCGTCGCTTCGTCCTCGGCCGCGACGAAGGCCACCCGGTCGCCCACGAACCGTACTTTGTTGTCGAGGGAAAACGTGTCAAGCGGACCGGGGATGGGATGTGACTGGCCGGCCGTCGAATACACAACTCTGGGGATATCCTTCCAGGTCAATACGGCCGCCACGCCGGGAAGCGCCAGGGCCATGGAGGCGTCGATCTTCCGGATGCGTGCGTGCGCAAGCGGGCTGTGCAGGACCTTGGCCACCAACATCCCGCGCATCTCGATGTCGGCCGCAAAGGCCGGCTTGCCTTGCACGAGCTTCACCGCGTCGACCTTCGGCTCGGGGCGACCGACAGAAGCGCGTGTCTCCGGCCCGGGCGCGACCTGAATTCTAGGCATCACGCTGGTCCGAATCGCCAATTCGGTCGCTGGCCCACTCCCGACCCCGCCAGTCTCCCCCGCCTCGGGCGGCGTGAACAACTCCGAAGGCGCGGGAATGGGAGCCTCGATTGGCTCGACCGGATCCCCTCGCAGGACTGCCGCCGCCCTTATGACGGCCTGAACCGGTTTCAGATAACCCGTGCACCGGCAAAGAACACCGGATAGAGACTGACGCACGTCAGCTTCTGAGGGGTTTGGGTCTCGACTCAGCAGGCTGCCCGACGCCAGGATCATCGCCGGTGTGCAATAGCCGCATTGGATAGCACCCGTCTCAACGAAAGCGCGTTGAAGGGCGCTCAAACCGGCCGTCTGCTTCCAACCATGTTCGGGATGCTCCCCGATCGCCTCGATCGTGGTAATCGTCTTGCCGTCGGCTTGCGCAGCGAGCATCACACAGGTGTTGACCGGTTCGCCGTCAAGCAGGACTGTACAAGCTCCACAATCCCCCGTCTCGCAACCGTGTTTTACGCCAAAGATCCCCAGGTGCTCGCGGAGCGTCGTCAGCAAGGTGGTATCGGCCGGGAGATCCACATCGACCGGGTTGCCGTTGAGATTGAAGCGGATCCTCATGGCGCCGCCGCCTCTAGGATCACCCGCCGCACAAGTATTCCCGCAATCTCCGATCGGTACTCGGGGCTGGCCCAGGCGTCGCCGGCACGCGCGTAGGCTTCGGAAGCGAGCCTTCCGATCCGCTCAGGAGCGTCTTCGCTCCCTGGATCCTCATCTGCCGATGACAACAGTAACGGCCTGGCGCCAAAGCCGCCAAGCGCCACGCCCAGTCGACTCGGTGAACCTCCGAGTGACATCTCCGCCGCCGCCGCGCACACGGCGGGCCGATCGGCGGGTGAGCGGGCGACCTGGTCATAGGAAACCCAGCTCGGGCGCGGGATCGAGACCGACGTAATCAGACGACCCGTGAGATCGGTCCCACGACGGCCCAAAAAATCGTTCAGGCCCACTTCCTCGTTACCCGGCTGGAGCAGCACTCGGGTCCCGAGAGCCAGCAAGACGGTAAGGAGGGGCGATCTTCCATCCGCCGCCATAAGGCTCCCGCCCAACGTCGCCGCGTTGCGTAGATTCCAACCTGCCTCAAGCAAGCAAACTTCCGTAAGAGCCGGCGGAATGACATCCGCGTGCTCGACAAGCGACTGAATAGTCACACAGGCACCCGCGGTGAGGCGCGTCCGGGTCACCTCGAGGCTGTCGAGCCCTACATCCTGCAGGTCGACAACGGACGACAGGCCACGCCGGCCGGGAGTCAGGCTCGTCCCGCCTGCGAGCGGGATACTTCTCTTCAATAGATCAAGGGCCTCATCAAGGGATCTTGGACGGTGGTATTCCATCCTCATCGTCTCCCTGGCCACCGGCCGGACCGACCACCATAGAACGCCCCCCATGGTGCTCGCCCCTCAATCGTCATACACCCGCCAACCCAGCTGTTCGAGACGTTTTGCGTCTTCGGGAGTATCCGAGTAGTCGACCAGGGTCGCCTCGGCCTCGGCGCCGATAGTTCCGTCGGGAAGCCTGAGCTCGCTCCGACCGGTCGCCACCCGGCCTTTCTTGCGATCGATGAACCCGACAAGGCCCAGGGGAACGCCGACCGGCACCGGCTTTCGATAGCGCAACTGGAGTCTGGCCGTCACAGTGAAGTGGTTCGGATCCCCCGACATCGCCGCCCGGCCGACGACTTCGTCGAGCATCGCCGCAACAACCCCGCCGTGGACCACGCCCGGATATCCCTGGTATTTCTCGGGGACCGTGCAGCCGGCTTCGGCTCGATTGGGTCCTGCGTCGAAGAATGTGAGCTTCAAGCCCACCGGGTTCTCCAACCCACACACAAAGCAAAGGCGCGAGTTAGGCTGTTTGACCCGGCGCTCCCCGGCAAGCGACGTATCCGTTTCGGGCGCGAGCCCGGAGGCGGCCGGCTCATTGGCGCTTGGTTTCATGACGTCGCCTCACATAGCCCGTTGAGGGCCAAAGGTATCGATCAACAAGCGGACGTCACTCCCGACGGCGAACAGGATCGGACAGGTTGCTCCGCGGCGACGGTACTCGTCGACCTTGGCGAGCGCCTCTTCCGGGGTACCCGAAGCCGTGATCCGCAGGATCAGGTCATCGGGCACGAGGTGTTTGGCCCGTTTGATCTGTTCATAAGTCGCTGGCCAACCGAGGATTTTTTGGATCTCGTCGACGACACGTTGGGGAACGCCGCTGGCTTTGGCAATGTGCGGTTGCTGGGCCAGATACTGCGTCAGAAGCTCGCGGCTGGCATCGAGCGCCTTGGCCCGATCGCGGTCGACCGAGCACACGACGAGCTGTGGGCGGTCGATGTCTTCGATGCTCCTGCCGGCTCGCTTGGCACCGGTTTCAAGAGCCTGCAGGGCGAGGTCGTTATAGTCAGGCGGAACGCAGTAGTTTAGAACGACACCGTCGGCGATCTCCCCGGCCAGCTCCATCATCTTGAATCCCGTCGCTCCGATGTATAGGGGGACATCGCGCGGTTCGCGCCGGCCGTGGACGACATCGAGCTCGATCCCGTCCACGTTGTGGAATTCCCCGTGGAATGTGACCCTTTCCATGTTTAGCAGGCGGCGAAGTACCTCGACCGTCTCTCGCATCGCCAGCATGGGATGGCGGCGCTCAATCCCGACATTGGCCGCCAGGGGATCCCACCAGGCGCCAATCCCGCAAATGATCCGACCCGGGGCCAGATCGTCCAGCGTCAGGAAAGTGGCGGCCAGCAGGCCGATGTTACGCGTCCAGTTGTTGATCACACCCGATGCGACCTTGATCCTCTGGGTGACAGCGGCATAGGCCGCCATAGGCACAATCGCATCGCGCACCAGGCGCGACTCGGCCTGCCACACGGCTTCGAAACCCCGCTGCTCCGCGTACCACGCGTAGTCCAGCCCCTGCCTGAGATCGTGATCGTCCTGCAAGTACAAGGCAACCCTGTCGTTGGTCATCTTGTCTCCGAATCCGTAACTCGAGCCGCCGCAGGCCTCTCGCTTTCAAGCCGAAGCAAGTCTTCCGGCATGTCCACGTCGAGGGCGAGTGAAGGAAGTTCACATACTTCGAGGCGCACGCCGGCCGCTCGTGCATGTTCGAGATGGTGCGGGAAACTCTGTGGCCCGAACGCGTATTCTATCAAACCCGGAGGCGACGAAAGCAGGGCGTTCGTCCCCGACCTGCGGCGGTCGGGGGCGATGACGACGACCGGTGGGTCGGAACCCCTGGCGATCAATGACTCGATATCCTCGCGCGTGAGCAGAGGAAGATCGGCGGGTAGGACCAGGACGGCGGACACGTTGTACCGCCGCGCAACCAGAGTCGCCCGGACCAAGGCCCGATTGAGCTGAGGCGATCCCCGCTCAGTCACCGTCCGAGCTCCGAGTTTTCGCGCCAGCGCCAATGCCCGCGAGTCGCGGCTGACGACAAGCGTCCTTTCGATCGAGGGGATCTCACCCAGGACTTCCAGGGTGTGGGTCAACATACGCTGGCTTAGTTCCAGACGATCCTCTTTCGACAGCACGCTCGCCAGACGCGATTTTGCCCGGCGAAGCGGCTTGACCGGCACGATCGCCCACACTGTCAAAGTCCGCCCTCCGTCTCCGCCAAGCGTTCGCCGGCAAGGGCGAGTACCTCTTCCGCCAACTTCTTCCGATCGAGGGGGTTTCTCATGATCGTTTGTGTCACCCGCACTCCCAGGCCCAGGGACCGTATCGGGTCGGCAAGCGACGCGTCCTGCGAGTCGATCACCATTCCCGACAACAACCCCCGATAATGCTCGGCAACAGCCAGAGCGGAGGGTTCGATGCCCAGCTCGCGAAACATCTTGGCCGCCGGTCCTTTGATCGCCTGGGCCCCAACGATCGGAGAGACGCCAACGACCTGTTTGCCGGCAATGGCCGAACGCACCCCTGGAACCGCCAGGATCGGATCCAGACTGACCCACGGGTTTGATGGACAGAGGACGATCAGCTGAGCCTCTTCCAGAGCCGGTAACACCCCCGGCGCCGGCCTGGAATCCTGGATCCCCTCGAAGCGAAATCCGCGAACCTCCGGCTCACACCCCAAGGCGACGAAGTACTGCTGGAATGGCAACTCGCCCTGGACCGTGAGGACGAGCGTCGCCACCCGGTCGTCCGTCATCGGCAGCACTTGGACACTGACGCCAAACCCCTCACAGAAGTGATCGGCAATGGAACTGAGTGGCTCGCCCGACTCCAGGCGTCGGGTCCGCTCAACACTGAGCGCCAGGTCGCGGTCGCCAAGCCTGAACCATGCCGGCCCACCGAGCGCCGACAGGGTTTCCAGGAAGTTCCAGGTCTCGTCGTTCCGCCCCCAGCCGGTGTCCGGATTGGCCAGGCCTGCAAGGGTGTAGACGACTGTGTCCATGTCGGGACAGATCCACAGGCCAAGGTGCTCGAAGTCGTCTCCGGTATTCACGATGACGGTCAGATCGGCGGGAGAGGTGATCCGCGCCAGTCCATCGACCAGCTTGGCACCGCCCACACCTCCGGCGAGGGCAACGACTCTCATCAGCAGATCATCCTCTTCACCCCGGTCAGGACCTTTGGCCTCACACGAACCTCGCCACGGCCTCCACCGGTTTCCGGTCGCGCGCTTTCCCGGGAGCGGCCGACCAGCCGAGCAGGACCAGCCCCTGAGGCTCCCAGTCAGGGGGTAGATCGAGCGCCTGGCTGATGACCTCCGGGGCGAAGAGAGGGGCACACAGCCAGCATGCCCCAAGCCCGTGCGCGTGCGCTGCCAGTAGCAGACCGTGCCCGGCCATGGCTACGCTCTGAACGGCCATCCGTCGCTCGGCGCGCCTCCGGCGCTCGTCCGGGTAAACGTCCATGTCCTCCAACGTCAGGCAGACCACGATGGCCACCGGCGCGCCCGTGATGCGCGTGTGAGATCGCGTAACGTCGATATCAACATCACGCGGATCATCACCGTCCTTCAGGCGGTCGGCTCTCAGACGATCCCCGAGCGCCCGCGCCAGGCGATCTTTGTCGGCCGGGTCACGCAAGACGGCGAAACGCCACGGCTGCTTGTTGTGGGCCGACGGCGCATGGCACGCCGCGGCCAGAACCGCGCGCACGAGATCATCGGCTACAGGCTGAGGTGTGAAATTCCGGATCGATCGCCGACTGGCCATCAAGGCGGTGAGTTGGGCAGCCGCGCTTGACTCGTTCATCCGCGAATGGCCGCATCCTGCGGAAGGGCCATGAAGGTAACCGTCTCCTTCGCCTCGGGAATATCGAACGTCTGTCCTCCTCGACGCATCCGTTTCAGCTCTTGAATTGGATCGACGGCATCCACTTCATCCCTCGTCCATGAGGTCGTGTAGGTTCGGATAGATCAGCGGTTCGCAGTACAAGACTATCCACGCGACAACCGGCTTCTCCCGCGTCGCGTTGTCTCTCAGCCAGGCGCCGTTCTCTTGACCTGCTATCACAGCCCAGCTCTTCCCACACAGATTGGCGTTTCAGATGAGACCGCGGCGTAGCAGAGCTTCGCGGGTCATCGGCCGCAGATCCGCGGCGTATGCGCATGTGCGATGATAAGTCTTGTAGCTAAACTCGTTGCGTTCCAGGTGATACGCACGCATGGCTGTCTTCCAATCGACCTTTTCGCCAAGATACTCTTGGAGGCGGCGCGCCAAGATGACAGCGTGCGTCGAGGCTTGATCGATACCCTGCCCCGACCAAGGGTCCATCACCATTCCCGCATCCCCAACCAACGCCCATCCTTCGCCCCAGGGGATACGAAGGTAGCCAGGGATACTCCCGGATCCCCGCACCTCCCCCTCCCGCTCTGCCCTGACCAACCGTGGGGCTAGGGCGCTCATCGAGCGGAGCTCATTCAGGAGCATGCCCTCGGGATCGCGCTTGAACTCCTTGAATTGGGTTATCGGCACAGATGAAGCGAGCAGTGTAAGGCCATCGTCGCATGGAAAACAGTACACAAGGGAATTCCCTCGATAGTGGAACTCTGCCCCTTGGCCTTCAACATGCACGACCCCCCGGAAGTAGGCATAGTACATTGCCCGATGGACCGGTTCTTCGTGCTCGGCTCTCGCACCCACTTCCCTGGCCACATACGAGCGGATCCCGTCCGCCCCTATCACTACTCTCGCCTTTGCCTCACCCCTACCGCTCGGCTCTACCCACGCAACACCGGCGATCCTGTCGTTCTCCTTGAGGAGTCCCGTCACCTTCGCTGCCTCACGCAGCTCAACGAAGGGCGTCCTCCTGGCGCGGCGCACGAGGATGTCGTCGAGCGTGATCCGCCGTACGCACATGTAGAACGGATAGTCCTCCGGACGGTCCACCGCCTCTGGAAAAGCGATCCCATCTACTACGTTGTAGTTGACCGTGAGATGCGGCGCCCTTGCCTGAACTTCCTCATATACTCCCACCTGCCTGAGCGCCCGAAACGTGGCCGCTCTGAAGAAGTGGGTCGACAGAGTGTCGCTAGGAAATCTGGATCGGTCTAACAAAAGGACCCGATGACCCGCTTCTCCGAGAAGTGCCGCCACAAGCGAGCCAGCTACTCGCGCTCCCACTACGATGACATCGTAGTCCAAGCTCCACTCCCTCCGAGCCGCGGTCCTCAGATCATCGACATCTAGCCCTCGTGGCGCTTCTTCATCTGCTCGATATCCTCCATCCGGAAACTCTGCAGAGCAGTGATCGTCGCCGTTTGCCGAAACAGAGGCGGGAGGATTGCTCGAGCCTCGTCTTTGCTGTCCATATCCACGATGAACCAGGCTTTGTGAACGTCGTCGCCACATCCCCACTCGGCATTGGTCATGAAGTGCGAACCCGTCTCCATGAAAATCCGGACCGCGCGGTCGCAAGTTTCCTTCTTGTTCTCGTGCGGAACTTCTATGAGAAACCTCGTCATTAGAGACCTCCTTCCCTGGAGCCTACTCAAGCTCAAGAGCAATCACGCCTACGGCTGCCTTGCAGTGTATGCATGGACAGTATTCTTGCGTCTCGGCCAGACTCGCGCTCCTCCCGGACACCACGCGGCTTGAGAACACGCGCCGATCTGTCCACTCCGGGGTTCCCGAGCACGCGACGCTTGCCCTGGCGCGGGCAGCTCGATGCCGGTTGGCGCCGCTCACCGACGCAAGAGGACCTCAACCTTCGGATCAGGTTTTCAGCCTGGCGCCTCATCCGTGCCTCAACACCGAATCGTCATCGGAACAGGTCATCCTCTTCAGCTCGCAACAGCTCTCGCATCGATCCTTCTCCGAGCGGGTAGGGGAGACCCCGCACGTGGATCACCGGCAATCCTTCGTCCGCTTGACCCATCACAAGAGAGGCTCCGGCGGCCAACTCATCCGCCAAGCCGACCTGGGTGACTTGGAGCAAGTCG
>MGOM01000001.1:0-2076 GCA_001797105.1 Chloroflexi bacterium RBG_19FT_COMBO_62_14 | reverse complement strand
AGGCCCGGCCGTGTGAGTCGATGATCAGCACGCCGAGGCGCGATCGAGTCTCAGTCTGTAGCCGATCGGCGAGCTGGCGAGCCGAGCGGTCGGGATCGATCGGAAGCATCAGAACCCACTCACCGGCTGCGCCCCGCGGGCCTCTTACGTTTGAGTGATCGACCCCGGCATTGGCGCACACAAAGCCAAGCCGGTGTTCAACAATGACCAGACCCGGCCGCGTACGAAGCACCCTCTTGCTTTCCCTCAGGATTACTTCAACCAGGCGCGGATCTTTCTGTGCCTTGTGGGCAAGCTCGACGGCGGCCGCGGAGGGCGTGATCGCTTCCAGGTTGACCAGCCGCCCCTCAGCTTTCGAGACGATCTTCTGGGCCACGACAAGGACATCCCCATCACCCAGGGTCAAGCCGGCGTCATGCGCTCCCTGCAGGAGCAGCGCCGCCAGATCATCGCCCGGCTCTACCAGAGGCAGGCCGGGCAGCGCGGTCAACGTCAACTGTGTGAGCATTCCGGGGCTTTGGGCCTACTCCGGACGCTGTTCGCCCGTGATGCGGATGCCGGCGCCTTTGATCTTGTAGCGTTGATTGATCCCGACCAGGATCGCCGCCAGACCCTCCGCCACCACGGCGTTCTGGAGCGGCCCAGCATCCCAGCCCAACAATCCGGCTGCCTTGACCAGCTGGAGCACCTGTTGGCGGGCGCCCTCGTCGTCCCCACAGACCAATACGTCGCACGCCACCGGTTCATCGCGCTTGAGATGCTGGTGCGAAACGCTATGGAACGCGGCCACGACGTCAGCCGACGGGCCCAGGATAGACTGCGCCTCCTGGGCGGCGCTTCCGGCATCCGGCATACGCACGACGGCCGGGTTTTCGGGAGCGAGCGGGACGCAGACGTCAACCAATACCTTGCCCTTCAGATGACCCTTGAGTGCTTCAAGCGTAGATCGATGAGCCTCGAAGGGGACGGTCAGTACGGCGATGTCGCATCCGGCCGCGGCCGCGGCGTTCTCCATGCCGTGGACTACGTCCCGACCGAGGCGTTCGTTGACCGCTTCGGCTGCTTTCTCAGCCTTCTCCCGGCTGCGCGAGCCAATGAGGACGTAGTAACCGGCCTTCGCCCAGCGACCAGCCAGCGCCTGGCCTTCTCTGCCCGTCCCACCAAGGATGGCGAGTGTGAGGATCATCCTGTCCGTCATGCTCACTCCACGAGCGAACGCCGGCGCTCAGTCCGCCGGTACAAAGGATCGATAGCGTTCCCAGACACCCGGAGCCAGCTCCCTGGCCCGCGCCGCAATCTCACCTTCATCAAGCGTCAGCATCTGGCGGTCGCGCATCAACACATTCCCGGCTACGATCGTTGTGGTGACCATCGATTCGTGAAACCCGAAAATGACATGCCAAGGGAGATTCCCCGGCGTCATCGGGGTTGTCGGATGATAGTCGACGACGATCACGTCGGCGTGGCTGCCGGGCTCGAGGGAGCCAAACGCCGATCCGGGGAAGAAGGCTTCCGCCAAACCGGCGTTGTTGGTGACGGCGATTTCCTTGATGGTCCCCCCCTGCATCCGGCGCGGATCGCGCTGCCAGACCTTGTGAAGCAGATAGGCCGCCTTCCACTCTTCCCACATGGCATTGGAGAAACCATCGTTCCCCAGGCCTACGCGGACGCCCGCCCTGAGGAGCGACTCGACTTCGGCCACCCCGACGCCGTTGTTCATGTTCGAACGCGGCTGATGCGTCACCCAAGTTCGGCTCTCAGCCAGCAGATGGGTCTCCTTGGCGTCGATGTGAATGGCGTGAGCGGCGATGGTCTTCTCCCCCAGGATACCATGCTTCGCCAGGCGATCCACGATCCGCAGCCCTGACTTCGCCTGGCTATCATACTCGTCTGCTTCATGCTCGGCTATATGGATGTGGAATCCTCCGTCTCGCGCCACAGCCGAGCGGGAGGCGTCGAGCGTCTCATCCGAGAGGGTCAGGCCGGCATGCAAGCCGAAGGTGGCGGAGATCCGCCCGGAGGCCACGCCGCCCTTCCGGCAGCGTTGAAGGAAACGCACATTCTCCTTGATCCCGG